>JAFGOZ010000390.1 GCA_016926235.1 Bacteroidales bacterium
AAAATAAAATAAATATTAAAATACAATTAATTTTTATTGATTTAAGTTTACGATTAACGTCATAAGGAATTATGTATTCCATGAACCTTTAAAAGTTTCCTTTTTTAAAGCATTTTTTAATCTTTCAATGAATTCCTTTCTTGGCAGATCTCTTGCTCCCAGGCTTTTTAAATGCGCCGTTGACTGCTGCACATCAATAAAATCAAACTGAAATTGCCTGGCTTTTTCTGCAAGATGATATAATGCCACCTTGGAAGCATCTGTAATTAAATGAAACATAGATTCACCAAAAAAAGCTCCTCCTAAGGATACTCCATATAATCCTCCAACCAGTAAATTATTTTTATATGTTTCAACAGAATGCGCATATCCTTCATTATGAAGAGCGATGTATGCCTGTTTCATTTCTTTCGTTATCCATGTGCCTCTTTGGGCTTTCCTTTTTACCCTGGAGCAATGCTCAATAACCGACTGAAAATCTGTATCAAATCTTACTTCCATACCCTTATTCCTGATTGTCTGGAGCAGGCTTTTTGATACTTTAAATTCATCAGGGAATAATACCATTCGTGGATCGGGGCTCCACCAAAGGATGGGAGATCCATCGGAATACCAGGGAAATATGCCATTGGAATATGCCAATAATAAAGTTTGAACGCTCAAATCAGCTCCGGCTGCTAAGAGGCCTTCCTCATCGGCTAACTCAGGATGGAGAAAAATATTGTAACCGCTGATATCCAGGTTGTCCATTAGTCGTATAACTTAATAAATTTGTACGAATTTCCTGTTTGATCTAAAAATTTTATAAAATCTTCATTCGTTAAAACCAGCGAAGCCGTGTTCAGATTGGGATGGAAGCTCAATTTCTCTGCATTTCGTAAATTTTCATCGATAAAAACATGTACATGATTGTCATAGTCGTGTATTAAACCAAAAGGAGATACCGATCCTCCCTGAAGTCCCAGATATTTCTCGAGCCGCTTTGGTGAAGCAAGGCTTATCTTTCCCTGTTTCAATCTTTTTTCCAGGTCTTTAATATTGAGCTGACATAAATGCTCAAGTATTACCAGGTAATGCCTGTTACCTTTATGGTTTCTGAAAAATAAATTTTTACAGAAAGTTGATTCAATTCCTTTTTTATATTTAATAACATCTTCAATTGTAGGAACTGCAGGGTGTTCATAATATTCGAAAGGAATACCCTGCTTTTCCAGCACATCATACAATTTTTCATCTCCTCTGTATTTTTTATCTCCCATCTGTTGAAGGACTTAAATAATTTGTATAAAGTTATAGAATGTAATAATTTGCATAGAAAATATTTCGGACAAATTTGCAAATAATCATTTGTTTTTATGCAAAAAAAATTTGTTATCGGCGATATTCATGGTACATACAGGGCTCTGGTGCAATGTATGCAAAGATCCGGCTTTGATTATCATAATGATTTACTGATTTGTATGGGTGATGCCTGTGATCGTTGGCCAGAGACCTATTTGGTTATAGAAGAATTGTTAAAAGTCAGGCATCTGGTATTTATAATTGGGAATCATGATCAATGGGCATTGAAGTGGTTTGAAAGTGGCAATATACCGTATGGCTGGTTGACTCAGGGAGGAGGAGAAACCATAAAAAGTTATTCAGGAAAAGTTCCCGGGAGTCATATCGAGTTTTATCACAAAGCTGTTCTTTATCATTTGGATGAAAACCGTATATTTGTGCATGGCGGGATTAAGCCGGATTGTTCCTTGAAAGATATGGATGAGGAAACATTCATATGGGACAGGGAACTGGTTAACAGGGCAATGATCAATAAACAATTTGGAAAAGAACGGAAATTAACTTCATTTGATGAGGTATATGTTGGGCATACGCCAACTATACGTTTTGGGTATCAAACACCAGTTAAAGCCTGTGAAGTCTGGATGATGGATACTGGTGCCGGTTGGAATGGGGGATATCTTTCCATCATGAATATTGAAACAAAGGAATATTTTCAAAGTGATGAAGTGATGAGTCTTTATGAAGAACAATAATAAAAAAATCATATATGAAGCAGATAACAATTACATTCCTTACAATCTGGATATTGATTTTATTTTCGGGATGCTCTGATAGTAATATTAGTAATGAAGATACAGTTGTAATTATCGGAGCCTTTAATGAAGAAATTGAATACCTTGTTGAAAATATGAATGAGCCGGAGAAGGTGATAATTGAAGGCCTTCAATTTACAAAAGGAATTATTCATGAGAAAACCGTAATTGTTGGTATATCAGGTATTGGTAAGGTAAATGCGGCAATGACTACGGCATTGGTAATTGAAAGTTTTCATCCTGGTTATATTATCTTTACCGGGATAGCAGGAGGCCTGAATCCATTACTTTGTCCGGGGGATCTTATCATTGGCGAAAGAACTGTTCAACATGATCTCCTGTTTATTGGAAGTGATACTATCTACTCTTATATTCCTAAAAATCCCCTGACAGGCCAACTCAACCCGGTTTATTTTAATGCAGATAGTAATTTATTTGCTATTGCACTTCAGGCAGCTAAAAATCTCGACACGACAAAACTTGCGGTAAACGAGGAGTATGGACTACCTAAAGTAATGTCAGGAACAATTGTATCCGGTGATGCATTTATCGCTTCCTCCGATAAAAAGGGAGATCTAATCTCACGTTTTCATGCAGATGCCGTGGAAATGGAAGGAGCTGCTGTTGCACAGGTGTGTTACCAGTTCAATGTTCCATGCCTTGTAATTAGAAGCATAAGCGATAGTGCCGATGATAAAGCTAAAGTAACTTTGGAAACTTTTTATAAACAGGCTGCACAAAACTCGGCAGAACTCGTTATGGCTATTGTTGGGGGATTGGAATTTAGAAGAGTATATAAGAAAAAAGGGTAAGCTACTTATATCGCACCGCTACAACCGTCTACCCTTGCTACCTTCCGGTCCTGGGGGGGTTCGACAGGAGCTGGTCGTATAAGACTTACCCCGGATTGCAAAGGTACTAACTTTTCTTATGTAAACAAAATATGATTAAATCTTTTCTTTTTTTATCTTCCTTAAGTTAAAAAACTAATATATTTGTCATTTGTTAAAAAATTGACCTTAGAAAATATTGTAAGATAGAAAATAAGAATACTATTTGATGGATATATCTGTTATTATCCCGTTGCTTAACGAAGAGGAGTCACTGCCGGAACTGATTTCATGGATTGAAAGGGTAATGAATGAGAATAATTTTAGTTTTGAGATTATTCTTGTGGATGATGGAAGCACTGACGGTTCATGGGATTTTATATCGAATGCGGCAAAAGAAAAGCCTTATATAAAAGGAATAAAGTTTCGCAGAAACTATGGTAAGTCAGGTGCTTTGCATTGTGGTTTTGATAGTGCCCAGGGTGATGTAGTAATTACAATGGATGCTGACCTGCAAGATAGTCCGGATGAAATTCCCGGATTATATAAGATGATTATGGAAGAGGGATATGACCTCGTTTCTGGCTGGAAAAAGAAAAGGAAAGACCCTGTTTTGTCAAAAAATCTTCCCAGTAAGTTTTATAACTGGACTGCCAGACGGTTGAGTGGTATTAAGCTCCATGACTTTAACTGTGGCTTGAAAGCATATAAAAAGAAGGTTATTAAATCTATCGAGGTATATGGCGAAATGCACAGGTATATTCCTGTATTAGCTAAGTGGGCTGGATTTAAAAAGATTGGTGAGAAAGTCGTTCACCATCAGGAGCGTAAATATGGTGTTACCAAATTTGGGCTGGAGAGATTTATACGTGGCCCACTCGATCTTATGTCTGTAATGTTTATCTCAAAGTTTGGGAAACGCCCCATGCATCTCTTTGGAATGTTAGGGACATTGTTTTTTCTGGCCGGATTTGGAATAGGAGTGTACTTTACGATTGCAAAAGTTGCATATCAATTGGGTAAAATGACTGAAAGACCCTTGTTCTATTTGGGAATCCTTGCAATGATCATTGGAACACAGTTATTCCTGACAGGATTCCTGGGTGAGATGATTAGCCGTAACTCCAGCGACAGGAATCACTATTTAATTGATGAGAAATCGAATATTAATGACAATAAATAAAACGTAGGATGAAATTTCATTTGGTATCAGGTGCCTGTGGCTTTGTGGGCAGGAATATGGTTAAAAGATTGCTGAAAACTACCCGGGATAACGTATTTATGGTAGATGACCTTTCTATTGGAACTCATCCCTCAACCTGGATGGACGACTTTGTGTCGGAGAAGAAGGAAGATATTGAGATAATTGGAAAAGAGAAGCGTCTCTATTTCTGGAAAGGGGACTTCAGGAACCTGTTGTTTTACTTCAGACAAAATCCAAGGTATTTACAGGAAAAGTATGCACTAAATTTTGACAAATTCTCGGATGTCTTTCATTTTGCCGCCATTGTTGGAGGAAGAGCAAAAATTGAAGGCGATCCTATGATGGTGGCCTTGGACCTTTCTATCGATGCTGAATTTTTCTACTGGATTTGTTTGCATAAACCTGACAGGGTGCTTTATCCAAGTTCAAGTGCAGCATATCCTATTAGTTTGCAAACAGATAAGGAAGCCATTGCCTTAAGTGAACCCGATATCGATTTTAAGAAAAATCTGGGAACTCCTGATATGACATATGGTTGGTCAAAGCTAACGGGAGAATTCCTTGCACATATTGCAGCTGCTCATTATGGAGTTTCTGTGGTTTGTATTCGCCCGTTTTCAGGATACGGTGAAGACCAGGATTTAAGTTATCCTGTGCCGGCTATTGCAGCCAGGGCTGCTAAAAAAGAAGATCCTTTTGAAGTATGGGGTTCAGGAAAGCAAGGCCGCGATTTTGTTCATATCGATGACATACTCGATTTTATTGAGATATTGATGGATAATGTTAGTGACGGATCAGCCTATAACATTGGTTCCGGTAAACTTACATCATTCCTGGATTTGATACAGGTATTTGCAAAATTTGCAGGATACAAACCAACCATAAAACCTTTGCTGGATAAACCTGTTGGGGTACATTCCAGATATTCAAACATGGATTATGTAAAGAAAAAGTTTGGATGGATGCCTAAAATATCGCTTGAAGAGGGGATGAAAAGGGTTTATAATGCTGCCGTCGCCAGGTTAAAACAAGCTTAATAGTATTTGTTTTTGAAAATATAGCTATGGAAAAAATTGTTGTTTTTGGCCCCGGACCTGTTTTTAAGGGGGGTATTGCTAATTATAATACTTCACTTGCCAAGGCATTTGACAGAATGGACAATGTTGAGGTGCATATTGTTTCCTGGACACAACAGTATCCTGCTATTATTCCCCGTGATTTTATTGATCGCAGTAGTAAAGCAAACCAACTGGAAGGTACAAACATAAAAGTACATTATATCACAAATTATAATAATCCATTCAGTTGGAAAAGAACAGTTCAACTTATAAAAGATATTAATCCCAGGATGGCTGTTTTTCAGTGGGCCATTTCCGTGCAGGGCATCCCAATGGGTTTTATTGCGAAGAAACTACGAAAAACTTCGAAAATTGAAGTGGTTTTCGATATGCACTTTGTGAAACAAAAGGAGGGTAGTAAAATTGATGACCGTTTAACCCGTATTGGAGTCAGACATGCAAATACATATGTAGCACATTCATATAAAACAGTTCTTGAGCTTCAAGACCTTTTTCCTAAAGAAAAATTTGAAATTATTGACAAAGGGTGTTCATGTATTGAGTGCGGTAAGTCTGTAATTAAGCTCTACCATCCGGTATATGATATGTTTGAACCTGACCCTGCATTTGATGTGGAGGCTATGAAAAAACAGCTTAACCTGAGAAAATATGTCTTTTTGTTTTTTGGTTTTATTCGAAAATATAAAGGCCTGCATAATTGCATTGAAGCATTTGCCAAGCTTGCGCAGAAACGGGATGATGTAACTCTTTTAGTAGTGGGAGAATCGTTCTGGAGTACACTCGATAAAAAGAAATTTGGCACAAAAATTAAAAACTTCTTTTTTGGGATTGCTAAAAGTTTGTTCCTAAGTAACAAGGAAGACGAAAAGAATTACAGGCCGTTAGAGCTTATTGAAAAATATGGTATCCACGACCAGGTAACCCTGGTAAATGAGTTTGTGGCGAACGAGGATGTGCATAAATATTTTCAGGTAAGTGATGCGATATTGTTGTTTTATTTGAGGGCTACACCATCGGGTGTAGAATCCATTGCATATAATTTTAAGCTTCCTATTTTAGCAACAAGGGTAGGTCATTTCCCTGAAACAGTGAATCATGGGTACAACGGATATCTTGCAGAACCGGATGATACGGATTCTATGGCTGCAGCTATGGAACGATTGATTAAGTTTCCAATTCCTCCGGAAAATGTGGCTGAAACTGCTAAAAACTTTTCATGGGACAATTATGCAAGGGTAATCCTAAATAAATTTTTTATTCAATAAACGGGTAACTACCTTATCCACTGGAAGGGTCATTATTTTTTCATTTACATCTTTAATTGGAATCCAACGAAATGATTGAGCACCTTCTGCATCTTCCTTAAAATCAAAAGGTTTTGATGATATTCTGAAGTTTATTTTACCATTGAATTTTGCCAGATAGTAGATACTAATGAGTTGACGTTCTGGGAAAAAATAAGCTTGCTGAAAAAAGTCTGTGGTATAAAAATGTTCAATTATTTGGATCTCCTGGTTAAATTCTTCCTTGGCTTCTCGTTTTATGCAATCAATGGTTCCTTCTCCGAATTTTAAACCCCCACCGGGAAATTTGGTCATGCGCATTCCCATGCGGAATTCATCGCTCAACAGTATCTCTTTGTTTTCATTTATTATAAGAGCATAGACTCTTATATTGAAATGTTTTATTTGGGAGGTATCCATACATTGTTTATTTAGTGCATCTTTTTATATGATCAATTATTTGGTTAATATCATCAGGATGAAACCATTTCATGTCTTTGTATTTTCTAAACCAGGTAATTTGTTTACGTGCATATTTACGGGTATTTCGTTGGATAAGGTCTATAGCTTTTTCCAGGTTGATCATACCATCCAAATGTGCAAATATTTCTTTATAACCCACCGTGTTTAACGCATTTAGTTCGCGGCAGTTCGGTAGCAGAGACAAGATTGATTGCACCTCTGCTACCAATCCATCATCAATCATCTGTATGGTACGCTGGTTTATCCGGTTATACAGTTCCTCTCTGTAACGATTCAAACCAATGAGTATAATATTAAAATCTCTTGTTTTATTATTCCGGGTAAGAAAAGACGTATAGGGTTTCCCGGTCTGAATACAAACTTCAAGGGCTTTGAGTAGCCTCTTGTGATTCTTCAGATCTACCTGGTCATAATGTTCGGGATCCAGTTTTTTCAGCATTTTCCTGAGTGACTCTATTCCTTCATTTGCATATTTTTCCATTAACGATTGTCTGATCTCAGGATCAACATCCGGCAAATCATCAATTCCATAGCAGAGGGCGTCAATATAAAGTCCGGAGCCTCCGGTTAATATAATTATTTTATGTTTCTGAAATAATGTCCGCAATAAATCTAAAACTTCAAATTCATATTTACTGGCGTTATAATAATCCTGGATGGACTTATTACCAATAAAGTGGTGTTGTACTTGTTTTAGTTGATCCTGTGAGGGAATTGCAGTACCTATTTTAAGTTCTTTGTAGATTTGTCTTGAATCGGCTGAGACTATTTCTGAACCGAAATGTTGGGCAAGACGAATACAAAGATCGGTTTTCCCCACAGCGGTAGGTCCTGCAATAACTACAAGATACTTATTCATCATCGAATCCTGCTTCATCAAAATCTAACTCAGAATCAAATTCCGGATCAAAGCCATCATAATCATCATCAAATTCTTCCTCAAATTCCTCAATTTCAATTTTATCCATTACGATTTGTTGAGGTGGATCACCCTTCGAATAAGTGCATACAGTGGCATTGTTAATATTGACATTATTATCTAAAATGTCTATTAACTCCATAAATAACATACGTTCAGAGAATATATCAAAAATATAGATCAGGCGTTCTTTTTTTTGAGAGATAAAGTTTTTTAGAACAGATTTTTCCATAGATTGAATGGTTCTTGCACTATCTTCAGTGAGTTTAAATAGTGAGAATTCCTGAATTTTATCCCAATTTTCGTTAGATAGGTAGAAGCATGCAATTTGAGAATTGTCGTACTCCAGTTCTTTTTGAATTGCCAGGTGAAATGTAAAGAATGTAGAGGTATCAGGAATTTCAAAAATTCTTTCAAATTCTTCTACTTCGTCTGATAGTATTCGAAATTTATAAATCATTTCTTTGCTGGTTAGAGGTTTAAGAGAAAATCTAGTGTGTCCAGATTATCAGCATATTGCGATAATTCCGGGTATTGAGTTTGTCCAAAAGCAACTCTGTTTTCAATTATATCCATGCTGGAAGTAATACATTGAATATGATCTTGTTCGTTTTTAATCCTTTCAATCAGGTCCGAAATATTTGAATATTTTTCATAATAAAGAACGCTTAATGGAGAAGAATATTGGGTGTCTTCTTTGAGTAAAAGAAATCCATTGTCAAGATGTTGTATTTGATTCATTAAAAATACAGCTTTGTAATAATCGTAATTATTAGCATATTTATTATGACTATATACAAAATTATAACATTCTATGGTTTCAAAAAAGAGGGTGAAATCGTATTCCATAGGGACAAATAACTTTGAGATACTGCGACATCCCAGACCAAAGTAAAGAAATATATCTTTGGCAAGGCCTTTGAGTTCTTCCGGGGTTTCATTTCCGGAAAGAATGGCTATAGAGTTCCTGTTTTTTCTTATGATATGAGGATATTTTGAAAAATAATACTCAAAATATCTTGCTGTATTATCACTCCCGGTTGCTATTATTGCATCTATATTTTTCAACTGGTTTTCATTAACAGTAATGTGCTTTTCAAATCTTGAATCAATAATGAGAAGAGTGTCTGCTATAAATTGAAAAAGACCTCCATCTTTTGATGAGGGTTTGCCAATAAAAATATTACCTGTGATTAAAGTACAAAGAAAATCATGAAAACCTACCAGGGGAATATTTCCAGCCATAATAACTCCTGTTTTCTTTGGATCTTTGTTTTGAACAGGTATTAGAGGGTATTTACTTAACCATGTATACAATTTATCTTCTGTAAGATTGTCTGAGATGGATTTGATAGCCTCTATAGTAAATTCTGGAATAAACCAGGGATTTTGTTTTTCAGCTTTTTCAATAATTTCTTTTGCTTTGCCTTCAATTTCTTTTGTTGCAAAGAGTAATCTCAACCTGTCACCAAGTAAAATAAAACTATCGATTCGTTCTTTAAGGGTCATAATAATGTGAAGGTATAAAAAAAAAGGGCAGAATTTACTGCCCCCTTTTCTATATTCTTAATCAGGTTAAAAATTATTTAAATTATCCCAGGGCATTGCTTCAAATACACTTCCAATAGTGGCACCTACGAAAATAAGTATTATGATATAATAAATTAATACCAAAGCGGAAAGGATGGTCCCGATGAGTGCACAAACCTTACCTGCTTTCATGTTGTTATAAGATTGTATTGCATACTTTTCGGGCGATTCTTCGTATAGTTTTTTAGCTTTGCTTGCTAAAGCCAAACCTATTATACCGATAATTAATCCTACGAATCCGTAGCATATACATGTTGGTATTGATATAATACCTAATACAAGGACTGCTGTGGCATTAGGTAATGG
This sequence comes from Bacteroidales bacterium, assembly GCA_016926235.1. The sequence goes on from JAFGOZ010000390.1 coordinate 9,791, forward strand.
CATTTGCCCCCCGGGCTGTTGCATTACATTTTGATTTGTTGTATCTACTGTATTTTCCATGGTGTAAATTATTAATTTGTTAATTTAATTATATAGCTTGTTATCATTATTATCCAGACTAAAATAAAACTCCACATCAGGATTTTTGCTCCGTGTTTAAATTTAAAAATAATATGCAGAACTAAAAACAAAAATAAGCAAATTATTGGTATAAGAGCAGGATAGAGCTTCAGACTTTCAGTAATGTTCCCTTTCAACAAGGCAATGAATGCACTCTGAAAGCCACAACCCAGGCATTCAATTCCAAAGTTTTTTTTCCATTTGCATGGTTGTTGATGGCTTTCGAGCCATTTTATTATATTTTGCCAAGCGGAAATATATGGTAAATAAAGGATCATTTACGAAATTTATTGCACGTAAAAATAGTCAGATTTTTAGGAGTTTCTCCATTTTTTGCAGTAAATGCTCTGCTTTTATCGGTTTGGTAATATAATCATTGCATCCAACACTGTAGCATTTTTTTTCTTCTTCCTTCATGGCATATGCGGTCTGTGCCAAAATAGGTATGTTTTTATCTATAGCCCTTATTTGTTTGGCGAGTTCATAGCCATTAAGCACAGGCATTTGAATATCCAAAAGTATTAAGTGAATTTTTCCAATATTTTCTTTGAATTTATCAAGAGCTTCTTTCCCATTCTTTGCATATATGAGTTGAATATTGGTGTTTTCAAATATTTCCATGAAATATTGGTAGGAGGTAATGTCATCTTCTGCCAGAAGGATAGTTTTTCCTGAAAAATCGTATGCTTTCATTGGTTCTTCTATTTCAAAGCCTGTAACAATACTTTTCGATGGTGTTCCCTCAGGGATTGAAAAGTAAAAAGTACTTCCTTTCCCCTTCTCGGATTTAACCCATATTTCCCCTCCCAATATCTTTACTAATGCTTTGGTAATAGTTAATCCCAACCCGGTACCTCCAAATTCTTTATTTATTGCTTCATCTTCCTGCCTGAATCTTTCAAATATTATATCAATCTTGTCTTCTGCTATACCAACTCCGGTATCTTTAATAAAAAAGGTGTACGTGCCATTTGTGAATTCATACCCAAATTCTATTTTACCTTTATAGGTGAATTTTAATGCGTTACCTAAAAGATTTGTAAGTATTTGTTGGATGCGCAACGCGTCACTGTAAATAAGGTCTTTTGAAGAAGATTTTGGGAGGATTGCTTTTATAGATATGGTTTCCTTATTCTTTACAATTTTCTCTTGATTGAATTGTGTTTCAAATTCTGAAAGCATTTTACTGATTGAGAACTGATCAATATCTACAGAAACTTGTTTTAATTCAATTTGAGAAATGTCGAGAATGTCGTCAATTACATTGATTAACTGTTGGCCATTACGTTTGATAATTTCCGCATATTTGTTTTTTCTGTCTTCGGGGATGTTACTTCGGCTTATCAGATTGGAAAATCCTAAGATTGCATTCATGGGAGTTCTTATTTCATGGGAAATGTTTGAGAGAAAAATGGATTTTAAACGGTCTGATTCTTCAGCTTTTTCTTTGGCCAGAATTAACTCTTCTTCTATTTTTTTCCTTTCTGTAAGATCTGAAAAGGTTATTACAATACCATTATGAATATGGGAATATCCATCTTTGTATGGCATTACTTTTATTAAATAAATATTGCCATTTTTCAGGTTTATTTCACGTTCAATAGTTTGATTGGTTGTCTTGACTAATTCTATATCTGTTAGAATACTATTGTCATCAAATTTTTTCAGGTAATTTGTAAAATTTTTTCCAAGGTCGTTTTTAGTGATTCTGATGACGGGGGTTATAGATGGTGTAAAATGTTTAATGTTAAGGTCTTTGTCGAGTACGATGGTGCTTACGTTTGTGCAATCCAGGAGATATCTTAATTCATTTATGTGTTTATTTAATTGATTTATTTTAGATTGCAAATCATTAGTATCGGTTATTTCATCAGCTTTATGATCCTTTTTTATCTGAGATGCAGGGTTTGATTTGAAATTAACATTTTGCATATAATTATGTATAAAAAATTCGCTTTTACATATTTACAAAAAAAAATTAAAAAACGCAATACCTGAATGAGGATTTAAATAAAAAAACCCTTGCATAGCAAAGGGTTCTTTTCTATAGGATGATAAAACTACTTATTTGTTTTGTTCTCTAATAAGGTTAAGTGCAGATCCTGCCTTAAACCATTCAATTTGTTTGTTGTTATACGTATGATTCACAATGATTTCATCTTTATTTCCATCCTTATGGTTTGCTATTACTTTCAACGATTCACCGGGTTTAAAACGGGTAAGTCCTATAATATCTATCTCATCGTCTTCATGTATCAGGTTGTAATCTTCTTTATTTGAAAATGTAAGTGCGAGCATTCCCTGTTTCTTTAAATTAGTTTCATGTATCCGGGCAAATGATCTGACAAGTATTGCTTTTACTCCCAAATGTCTGGGTTCCATTGCCGCGTGCTCCCTGGATGAACCTTCTCCATAGTTTTCATCACCAATAACAATAGAACCCAAACCGGCAGCTTTATACGCACGGGCGGTTTCTGGCACGGTGGCATACGTTCCTGATAACTGGTTTTTAACCTGATTTGCCTGATCATTGAAGGCATTTATAGCTCCAATAAACATGTTATTTGAAATATTATCCAGGTGCCCTCTGTACCTGAGCCAGGGTCCGGCCATGGAGATATGGTCAGTTGTACATTTCCCTTTGGCTTTTAGCAGCAACTTAAGGCTTGTATAATCATTCCCATCCCATTTTGAGAAAGGTGTAAGTTTTTGAAGGCGCTCTGAAGATGGATTTACAATTACTTCGACTTTGCTTCCGTCTTCAGCAGGAGCCTGATAGCCATTATCTTCAACATCAAAGCCTTTTGGAGGTAATTCAATGCCATTGGGTTCCTCAAGTTTTACCCTCTCGCCATTTTTATTTGTCAGGTAATCTGTAATTGGATTAAACGTAAGATCTCCGGAAATAGCAAATGCAGTTACTATTTCAGGTGATGCGACAAAAGCATGGGTGTTTGGATTGCCATCATTTCGTTTGGCAAAATTTCGGTTAAAAGATGTAATTATGGAATTGGGCTTTCCTTTATCAGCATCTTGTCGGGCCCACTGACCTATACATGGACCACATGCATTAGCTAATACTACTCCTCCAATTTTCGAGAAGGTGTCTATTAAACCATCTCTTTCTATTGTATAACGTACTTGTTCTGAACCCGGTGTAATAACAAAATCTGCTTTTACTTCTAAGTTTTTATCTAAAGCTTGTTTTGCTAGGGATGCAGAACGAGTAATATCTTCATATGAAGAGTTGGTGCATGAACCTATTAAGCCTACTTCCAGCTTTGCTGGATACCCTTCAGTTTTTACTGCATGGGCAAATTCTGAAAGTTTCCACGCTCTGTCTGGTGAGAAAGGTCCGTTTATATGAGGTTCCAATTCTGAGAGATTAATTTCAATGAGCTGATCGAAGTATTTTTCTGGATAGGCATACACTTCAGGATCACCCGTAAGATATTCTTTTATTTTATCTGCTTCGTCTGCAATTTTATTTCGATTGGTTATGCGCAGATATTCAGCCATTTTTTTATCGTATCCGAAAATTGAGGTTGTGGCACCGATTTCTGCACCCATATTACATATAGTTCCTTTACCTGTGCAGGAAATGGATGAGGCTCCATCGCCAAAATATTCGACAACGGCTCCTGTGCCTCCTTTAACAGTAAGTATCCCGGCAACTTTAAGTATTACATCTTTGGCAGAAGTCCATCCATTGAGCTTCCCGGAAAGCTTTACACCAATGAGTTTTGGAAATTTAAGTTCCCATGGCATGTCAGCCATAACATCTACAGCATCGGCCCCTCCAACACCAATGGCAACCATTCCAAGTCCTCCAGCATTTACAGTATGCGAATCTGTCCCAATCATCATTCCCCCGGGGAATGCATAATTTTCTAGAATAACCTGATGTATAATTCCTGCTCCTGGTTTCCAGAAACCAATACCATATTTGTTCGAAACCGATGACAGAAAATCAAAAACTTCTTTATTCGTTACTTTAGCGTTGGCTAAATCTTTAACACCTCCTTCTTTTGCCATAATTAGATGGTCGCAATGAACCGTAGAAGGTACAGCAGTCTTTTGTTTACCTGCATGCATAAATTGCAATAGTGCCATTTGCGCGGTTGCGTCCTGCATAGCAATCCTGTCTGGACGAAAATCTACATAATCAGCACCCCTTTTGAATTTCTGTAGCTTCATTTCGGCATCGGCATGTGCGTAAAGTATCTTTTCAGCCAGTGTAAGGGGACTATTTACTATCTTTTTTATCTGGTCGATTTTATCAGGTAAGTTTTTATAAACTGATTTAATCATTTCAATATCAAAGGCCATAGTTTTAAAATTTTGTATTAATATGCTTAAAAAAGGAAGCCAAAGATACTAAAAACTGATCATTTAATTTCGAAGATGGGATTCAATTATTTATTTAAATCAAATTGAAATTTACCCCTAAAATGCGGGCTTTTAATGAAATAATTTACTAGCTTAGCTGTATAAAATTTGGTTAAAAATTTTCAACGAAGTAATTGAAGCATAAATTCAAAGAAAGCTTGAAAATGATAAAAAGTTTTAGTAGTTTGGTATATAAATTTTGATGGTATGGATGAACTTATTTTAGAACGTACACAAAATACTCCTTTAGTAAACTTTAACCCGAACAAAGGGATTTTAAAACTTGAAGGAAGATCAATTCCCGAAAACCCTGGAGATTTTTACGATCAGCTTTTTAACTGGCTGGATGAATATTTTAAGTCACCGTATCAGACCACAAAATTTGAAATGAGGTTGGAGTATATGAATAGTGGGTCATCAAAATATATTTTAGGATTATTCAAAAAGATACAGGAATACTATGAGAAAGGTATTAATTGTGAGGTAAATTGGTATTATGAAGAGGATGATGAATCAATCCTGGATCTTGGAGAACATTATAAGTCTTCATTGGATTTACCTTTTAACTTAATAGAATTATAAAAAAAACGCCTCAAATTCTGAGGCGTTTTTTATGTGGAATTATTTTACAGTATCCATATATTCGATTAGTTCGAGAACTTTTGTAGAATATCCCATTTCATTGTCATACCATGAAACAACTTTTACAAAGTTGCTGTTTAATGAGATACCAGCTCCAGCATCGAAGATTGATGTACGAATGTCTCCAACAAAATCATTAGAAACAACAGCATCTTCAGTATATCCAAGAATACCTTTTAATTCACCTTCAGATGCTTTTTTCATAGCTGCGCATATTTCTTCATAAGAAGCACCTTTTTCTAAACGACAGGTTAAGTCAACAACTGAAACATCAGGAGTTGGAACCCTGAATGCCATACCAGTAAGCTTACCATTTAATGCAGGTATTACTTTCCCAACAGCTTTTGCAGCACCTGTCGATGATGGAATAATATTTTGACTAGCACCACGTCCGCCTCTCCAGTCTTTCATAGAAGGACCATCAACGGTTTTTTGTGTTGCAGTAGTAGCATGAACAGTAGTCATCAAACCTTCAACAATACCAAAATTATCATTTAGTACTTTTGCGATTGGAGCTAAACAGTTAGTAGTACAAGAGGCATTTGATACAAATGCCATGTCTGCTTTATACGATTTGTTGTTTACTCCCATTACAAACATTGGAGTATCATCTTTTGAAGGAGCTGACATAACAACTCTTTTTGCTCCAGCTTGAATGTGACCTTCGCATTTCTCTTTTGTTAAAAACAAACCAGTAGATTCAACTACATATTCTGCTCCAACTTCGTTCCATTTAAGATCAGCAGGATTTTTCTCCGCCGTTACCCTAATTGCTTTGCCGTTTACAATCAGCTTTCCATCCTTGGTTGAAACATCGCCATTAAAAACACCGTGTGTTGAATCATATTTCAACATATAAGCTATGTAGTCAACATCAAGAAGATCGTTAATACCGACTATTTCGATGTTGTCTTTTTTCATCGCGGCACGAAAGACAAGACGACCAATTCTTCCGAAACCATTAATACCAACTTTAATTTTTGCCATAGTAATTACAATTTATTTTTAGTGTTTTAACTAATTTAAAAAGAACGACAAAAATAGTGATAAATTAATTAATGGTCAAGAAATAGGAAAAAATAAATTAGTGATGTAAAGTCAAGATAATCATGTAGTTACTCTTTGGTTTCTGATTCCTTTTCCATTTCTTTTCTTTTTCTTGCAGAAAAACGGGCGTCAACTACTTTTCCAAAACGATAGGAAACGAATAATGCCGGATAGAAAAAATCTTCGTTATTGTAGGCCATTATAGGCACGCCTAACATAAAAACATCGGCAATAACTCCGGCTTCAATGGCATGTATTATATTATCAGTTGTGCTGTATTCAAAACAAAACCCAAACCTTGCATATACCCCGGGATCAAAATTAATTTCACTTAATCCCTTAAAAAAAGAATATTTTCCAGCATAACTTATATCTGATTTTGAGGGGTCAAATTTGCTTGGATAATATTCTGGAATGCTAGTATAAGGGTCGATTTTAAAAACCTCATAATAAACAGGTTTATAGAAACCAAACGAAGGTCCTAAATCATAAAAATACCTGATAGATATTCCACCTTTGTCAAGTTTTCGAAACATTTCGTGCTGGTAACCATAGCCTGCCCTAACTGTGAAAAATGTATTTAATTTTCCGTAAACGAAACTTCTGTAATTAACTGTTGATATAGTTTTTGATTCTTTTGGGTGTTTAATTACAGATATATCTGTGGTAAATATTTGCTTATTCCGCGCATTTATTTGTTTACCAAAACGGCCACTTAAACCATATCCATTCGAGTTTATTAATAGACCAAGTGTTTTTTCATTCCTGTAAAAGATTTTTGCTTGATCGTCTATTTCACCTTGAGGAAGGGTAATTTGAAGGGGAAATATTAAAAACAAACTTAATAACGCAATTTTATAACTCATCGTTCTTGAATACTTATATTGAAGTAAGCTTTGTATAGAGCGAGGTAAATTGGTTAAGTTTGTAAAGTGCTGAATAAACAACACTATACGTCAGCTTCAATAGTAGTATTTTCTGCTTTACTATAAGCCGGACAGTTTTTTTGCCCGTGGCAGGATGATAGCATTATCCCAACAACTAATGCTACCGCTAAAATAATCGCTAATTTTTTCATGTCATCATAATAATTAAAGTCCCAATGCTGTAAAAATAGTCAAAAAAATACGATAACAAAATTTTTAACTATTATTTTCTACTTGTTGTGTATTTGTATCAGAATACGCTGGACAAGTACTATGATTGCAGGCAGACAATGCCAAAACAGCAATAACAATCACAACCAGTGCTACGGCAACTCTTTTCATATTACTAATTATTTAAATGTAATTCTTCTTTTAAAATCCTCTCCTATATACGAAGATACGAAAATTTAAAATAGTTATATTAGTTATTGTTTCAATTTTTGATAAAAAAAAGAGTGATATTCCTCACCTTTTCAGGCTGTTACTACAGATGTATCCATTATACAACACATTTAATGTTAGATGATTGTAAAACTTCTACCTTAAATTAACAAAAATGTACTTATTTTGTTTGACGAAAATATATCAAACTAACCTATAGATTATATTAGTATGTTGCAAACTATCTTAAATCATCGTTCTATTCGAAAATATTCTTCTAAACCTATTAATGAGGATATTTTGAATAAAATACTTGAAGCAGGAACCAGAGCTTCAACCACTGGTAATATGCAGTTATATAGTATTATTGTAACTAAGGACGAAGAGATTAAAAACAAATTATGGGAATCGCATTTTAAACAGGATATGATTAAGCAAGCACCGTTAATCATTACCTTTTGTGCAGATTTTAACAGGTTTAATAAATGGTGCAAGATGCGGAATGCCGTGCCCGGATACGATAACTTTTTATCTTTTTATACTGCTTCAATTGATGCATTATTAGTAGCTCAGAATGTTGCTTTGGCTGCGGAAGACTATGGTCTGGGCATTTGTTATTTAGGTACAACGACTTATATGGCAGAAAAAATTAGTGATATTCTAAATCTTCCGAAACATGTTGTCCCGGTTACATCTTTTGTTATAGGTTATCCTGCAGAAACCACACCCTTAACGGATAGATTGCCTGTATATAGCGTGGTTCATTATGATACCTATAAAGAATATTCTGATGAGGATATAAATGAGATATATAAAGAGAAAGAATCATTACCTCTGACAAAAGAATTATTGGAGATAAATAAAAAAGAAACCCTGGCGCAAATATTTACTGATAATAGATATACACGCAAGGATAATGTGTATTTTTCTAATCAATACTTGAAATGCATTGAAAGTAAGGGGTTTATGAATAATAAGGAATAGATCAATCCCTCTATCTCTAAACTTATTCTTTTTCAGTAACTTATTTTGAATGTGAATAATTTGTTCTCCTAAATTGCAACATTTTATTGTATATTTACGTCTTTATAGTATAAAGAAGTTTTATGGGAAATTTTCGGCACATTCATAAATCACTCCTTTTTATCATTTTTATATTAATACTTATATCATCTAAAGTATATTGTGCCGATAGCCTTAAAGTCCAGCCTTACAATCCAATAAATGGCCCTACACTGTCTGCTTATCCAAATCCATGTCAGGAATTTGTATATATCGATTTTATTAATCTTACAGATTACAAACAAGTCGTTATCCAAATAATTGATATTTGCGGACAGGCTGTCTTTACTAAAACGTATGAAGAAGATCATCCACAGGATATTAAATTAAAAGTAATACTGTCAGATATATCCAGAGGGATATATTTTATTAAGGCAGGTTATGGTGGAAATGAAATTACAAAGAAGTTGGTAGTTAAATAACGGACTCTATATTTTATTATTATCCTTTTTTTTCTTCTTAAATCTTTTAAAGAACTTTTTAATATTTGTGCCTGATAGTGCATGACGTCTTGCTCCTCTTAGGCCCAGGAGAAAACTATATGGTTGTAGCTTGGGTATATGTTTTGCGAAAATTTTAAGTGTTGCTAAAATGGGAACAACTATTAACATGCCGGCTATTCCCCATATTAGTGCTGCAACAATTAATCCTAGTATGATAAAGAATGGGTTTATTCGGATATTATATCCTACAATGTTAGGAGTTATTAGGTTATTCTCGAGAAAATGAACGATGATGAACATGATCAACACTTTCAAGGTAACTGCAGGAGAATCTGTAAGAAGTGTAAAAGTAATGGGGATGATGCTTCCAATCAGTGTTCCGAAATTTGGGATAAAACCAAATAGAGCAGCAAGTATACCTAAAATAAATGCATACTTTACCCCAATAATAAGCAATCCTGTTGAATTTATAACGCAAAGGATCAATACAACCGTCAATACTCCTCCCATATATTTAGCTGCTACCTGTGATATATCTCTCATAATGTTTATGGTAGTTTGTTTCCTCTCAGGAGGTGTAATCATCAGGATAAAATAGGCAAATTTGGTGCGGTAAAAAAGGAAAAGAAAAACGTAGACCGGCATAATAAAAAGTCTAAAAATAGTACCGGCGGTAGTTGTGAAGAGAATATTGAAAATATTGTTATCCTGGTCAAATAAACTTGCCACCCTGGTTTTAAGAAGCCTTTCAATTGTATTGTCTTTGATGTTTAATTTATGTTCAATGTAGGTCTGTAATGCTTCAATATTGGCGACTGCATTGGCTTTAAGTGCCGGCATATCATGTAGCATTACAACAAATCTTTTATAAAAGAAAATGAAAATAACAGTGAGTATTAAAAATGTAAGAATGATGCTTATCAGAATGGCAATAATTCTGGGGATACTCTTTTTTTCCAGGAAGTTTGTTAATGGATAAAGTAAATATGCTATTAAAATTCCCAGAGTAATTGGAAATAGAAAATCTTTCGCCTGGATTATTGCGAAAATTATTAGAATGATTGTAAAAAGGATTAATGCAAATCGCAGACTTCTGGGATATTCTGTTTTCATAGGCATAGTTTTGGCTTACTAAATTTACGCAATTTTTAATAATTCTGTTTGTGACATAGAATAAAACAAGAGATTATCAGCAGAAAATTATTCCAAACAATATTGCAAAAAAAAGCCCCGGTATTACCGAAGCTTTATGGGTGGAAGATGGGACTCGAACCCACGACCCCCAGAACCACAATCTGGTGCTCTAACCTGCTGAGCTACATCCACCATATGGGTGTGCAAAAATACATAATATACTGAAAGTACCAATGTTTTTTTTTACTTTTTTAATTTAAAAATTTGAAAGTCCTAAGAATTAGATTAATTAAAAATATTTATCCGGTTTTACTTTTTTTATAATAAGATTTAGGTTTATTTTACACGCAATTTAAATAAGGTGTTTCTTTAAATTATTTGCGCGTGTTTAGGGGTTACAAAGTTTTCAATAATATTTCCAGTCTTCAGTTTCTGCATATTCTTCGCTTTACTACATTTCTTGTAATAAGCATAATATTTACCAAAGGCAGGCTTACAACTAAGGAAATTGGAGATTTTGAGATAATGATGTTCATAGCAAGTGTTGCCAGTTATTTTTGGGTAACAGGTATTATTCAGTCGTTTTTATCACTATACCATAATAATAAAACCTTCCCGGAAGAAAAGACAGATGTAAATAAGAGGAGTCCTGAAATATTTAATGCTTTTATTCTTCTCTTCTTCTTTAGTATGCTTATTTGTCTTTTGGGAATTATTTTTCGGAATAATATATTTGTTTACAGGGAAGTAAAAGAAATACCTTTTTTTAATTTATTACTTATCTACCTTCTGTTAAGCAATCCGTCGCATTTAGTGGAATATATCTATCTTCTGAAAAGTAAATCTTCCCAGATTGTTTATTATGGAGTTATAACATATATAATACAGTTGATATTAATTGCCGGCCCGGTTATGATGGGTTATCCACTTTTATACGGTGTTTGGGGATTGGTAATTAGTTCTGCAATACGATTTATCTGGATGGCAGTACTCATTATTAAATATGCCAAATTTTCAGTTTCATTTCAATTCATAAAATCGCATATTTCATTAGGCATGCCTTTAATTGTAAGCACTTTACTAAGTGGTTCAGCTCAATACATTGATGGATTGATTATTGCCAATAGGTTTGACGCTAATGCGTTTGCCCTTTTTAGATATGGTGCAAAGGAGTTGCCTTTTGTAGTTTTATTAGCCCAGGGGTTAAGCAGTGCAATGCTTCCGGAATTCGCAAATTCTGAGCGATTTAAAGATAATCTCAGAGCATTAAGAAAAAAGTCGATGCGTTTAATTCAAACACTTTTTCCTATCTCGATTATTTTTCTTTTTTCCAGCGACTGGCTTTTTCCAAGGATGTTCAATGAAAATTTTGGCAGGAGCTCCGATGTGTTTATGGTTTATGTCTTATTAATTATCAGCCGCTTATTGTTCCCTCATACAATACTTATTGGTTTGAAAAAAACCCGTGTGGTTATGGTTGCCTCAATTATCGGGATTGTATTTAATGTTTTACTAAGTATTTATATGGTAAAACTCTATGGATTGACTGGTGTGGCGGTTGCTACGGTTATAATATTCTTTCTTGAAAAGGCTGTCCTTATTTTATATAACTATATTAAGTTGGGAATAAAACCCAAAGAGTATATTCCTGTGAAACTTCATCTTGCTTATTCAGCTGTCATAATTGCATTATTTGTTCTGATTGACCATAATATTATTCATTTCTGATAACATAATTTAACATAGAAATTTGATAAAATTGAACGATCTTTGTATTAAAAAATTTCTAGTAAAATAAAATTTAAAATTTAATCATATGAGAATTGGTAGATCAGCAAATCCTGCGCTAAACAGAAATACGTTTGTGAACGTAGCTCATGCTGAGACATCTGATGAGGTGATGACCCTCAATGGCACGGTGAATAAAACGCTTATTATGCTCCTGTTAGTTATGGGAGCTGCAGCTTATACTTGGAATCTTTTCTTTAAAAGTATTGATCCAGAAACTGGTGCGGTAGCCGGAACTGTTAACGGATGGATGATCGGGGGAGGTATAGGTGGTTTTATTGCTGCACTGGTTACTATTTTTAAAAAAACATGGGCTCCTTATTCAGCACCTGTTTATGCTCTGCTCGAGGGTTTGTTTCTTGGAGCTATTTCAGCGTATTTTAATGCTCAATTTCCGGGTATAGTATTTAATGCAGTGTTGCTTACTTTTGGAATTTTGTTCTTTTTATTGTTTTTATATAAATCAAGAATTATTAAACCCACGGAGAACTTTAAGTTGGGAGTGTTTGCTGCAACAGGAGGCATCTTTTTTGTTTATCTGATTTCCTGGGTTTTGCGTTTATTTGGCGTATCTGTTGGATTTATACATGACAGTGGCCCGATTGGAATTGGTTTTAGTTTAGTTGTAGTTGTTATTGCATCCCTAAACCTTGTGTTGGATTTTGATTTTATCGAGCAAGGAGCAGAACAAGGAGCCCCAAAATATATGGAGTGGTATGCTGCTTTTGGTCTTATTGTTACTTTGGTATGGTTATATCTTGAACTTTTAAGGCTTCTGGCAAAATTAAGTAGTCGCCGATAGTATTTTAAAATAAAAAATTCAATAAAATATATTTGAATTTGAAAATTAAATACATATCTTTGCACACCATTTTTTAAAATGAATTAATAAGAAAATGAAAGAGAAAATACATCCAAAGGAATACAGACTGGTTGCTTTCAGGGATATGTCAAATGGAGTTACATTTATTACGAAGTCAGCTGCTTCTTCAAAAGAAACAGTGAAGCTAGACGATGGGAAAGAATATCCTTTGATAAAACTGGAAATTTCTGATTCATCACATCCCTTTTATACTGGTAAGATGAAGCTTGTTGATACAGCTGGTCGCGTAGATAAGTTCATGAACAGGTACAAGACTCATTATGACAAGAAGAAAAAGTAAACAATATATAGTTTGTAAAAAAAGCCCCTTTAGGGGCTTTTTTTATTTCTCTTTTTCTATTTTTACCTATATTTTCAGTAACTAATTATTTTATTGTGAATAAAGACTTTAATCTTATTTTAACTGATGATTCCTCATGGAGTAATCTGTTACCTTTAACGTACACAAGACCAATTGCTGAACTTCGTGTAGGCATTCTTAAAATAAAGGAAAAGTGGGAAAAATTGCTCCGGTGCAATGCTTCATTCCTTACCCAGGATTATCTTTCAAAAAAATTTCCCGTAAAGTATTCTCAACAGAATTTATATATCAATGGCTCCATTGTACCTGATGAAAACTTAGTTAAACAGATATTGAATCTCAATGAAAACGAAATATTGTTATCAGGTGATATTGTAATTGCAATACTGACCGAAGAAAAATTAAAACCTGGTTATAAATCGAATGATCTATCTTGTAAGGTACTTCAGTACAAGTCAGAATTTACCAGGATTAATTATCCCTGGGATATATTCAGACTGACTGGACAAGAAATAGCTGCTGATTTTAAGTTAATTACAAACGGCAGAAAATCATTAGGGTTGAATAAGACAAATCAATTGCTTGGAGAAGAGAATATATTTATTGAAGACGGAGTTAAAGCAGATTATGTAACGCTTAATGCAACTACAGGACCCATATATCTTGGTAAAAACAGTGAAATTATGGAAGGTTCCGTTGTGCGGGGCCCATTTGCCTTATGCGAAGATTCAACTCTTAAATTAGTAACAAAAATTTATGGACCAACAACTATAGGACCACATTGTAAAGTTGGTGGAGAAGTGAATAACTCAGTTATTCAGGGTTATTCTAATAAAGCTCATGATGGATTCCTGGGAAATTCAGTGTTAGGAGAGTGGTGCAACCTTGGGGCGGATACAAACAATTCGAACCTGAAAAATAATTATGCTGAGGTTAAACTCTGGAATTACCCGGCTGAGCGTTTTGTCAAGACAGGCTTGCAGTTTTGTGGATTGATTATGGGCGATCATTCAAAATGTGGAATAAACACTATGTTTAATACAGGTACAGTTGTGGGTGTGAGTGCAAATATTTATGGATCCGGATTTCCTCGAAATTTTATTCCATCCTACTCATGGGGTGGAGCGGGAGGAATGACAGTTTTCACAATCGATAAAGCCTTTGAAGTGGCAGAAAAGGTTATGGAGCGTCGAGGTATTTCCCTCGATGATATTGAAAAAGAGATTCTTACGGAGATTTTTAACCGAACAGAAAAATATAGAAAAAATTTCTAAAAGATACATTCATTGCGTAGTGGCATACAAATTGATCTTTACATATGCAACTACTTAACAATAATTAGGAATTGATTATTGCTGCTTATATAAATTAGTACTAATAGGGGATGCAGAAGGGTATAAAAGAAAATGGTTCAGCGCTTTTTCATCCGGGAATTTGTAAAACACGACAATTGTTCAGTAAGTGCTGACAAAATGACTTAATGAAAGTATGAGAAATAAAATTGGGTTTGAAAACATGTTTATTGAAGATGCTATAGATGATAGCACGGAGTTTATTCCTATAGTATCGGACGGGGACGAAGATGAGATATTAAATATAAAGGTGCCAGAGGAATTGCCCATTTTACCTCTTCGAAACACGGTCCTTTTTCCCGGTGTCATTATTCCAATTACTGTTGGCAGGCAAAAATCAATAAAATTAATCCGTGAACTTTCTGGTAAAGATAAGATTGTCGGTGTTGTATCGCAGAAAGACCCTAATATAGAAGATCCGGGAATCAATGATATTTTCGGTATAGGAACTGTTGCCCAGGTACTTAAAGTTCTTGAAATGCCCGATGGGGCTACTTCAATCATTATTCAGGGTAAAAACCGTTTCAGGATTGAGGAAATTGTGAAAGAGAAGCCATATTTAATGGCCAGGGTCTCTGTATTAAATGATGAAAGGCCAAAGAAAAGGGATAAGGAATTCAATGCTATTGTTGGGTCACTCAAAGACTTGTCATTAAAGATTATTAAGCTTTCAGTGAATATCCCTCCCGAAGCATCTTTTGCAATCAAGAATATCGGAAATCCAACATTCCTGATAAATTTTATTTGTTCCAACAGTGAAATAGAAGCCAAGGATAAGCAGAAACTTTTGGAAATAAGTAATCTTAAGAACAGAGGCATTCAGTTGCTTGAGCACCTTACACGTGAAGTGCAAATGCTGGAGCTGAAAAATGAGGTGCAATCCAAGGTAAAGACAGATCTTGAGCACCAGCAAAGAGAGTTTATGTTGCAGCAGCAGATGAAAACCATTCAGAATGAGCTGGGAGGAAGTCCTATTGACAAGGATATTGAAGAACTTACAAAAGCAGGAAAAGCCAAAAAATGGGGGAAAGAAGTTGAAACCACTTTTAATAAGGAGTTGGATAAGCTGAAAAGGTTAAATCCTGCATCACCGGAATATTCTGTGCAGATGAACTACCTGCAGATATTGCTCGAACTTCCTTGGAACGAATTTACAAAGGATAATTTTGACCTGAAGAGAGCC
Source organism: Bacteroidales bacterium (assembly GCA_016926235.1). The sequence goes on from JAFGOZ010000390.1 coordinate 25,442, forward strand.
GCGAAAATCCTGGAACAGGATCACTATGGGTTGGACAAGGTAAAAGAAAGGATACTGGAACACCTGGCAGTATTAAAACTTAAAAAAGATCATAAATCTCCGATTATTTGCCTGTATGGCCCTCCCGGGGTTGGAAAAACATCACTGGGAAAATCCATTGCACGTGCATTAAAAAGAAAATATATACGTATGTCATTGGGTGGTTTACACGATGAGGCGGAGATACGGGGCCACCGCAAAACATATATCGGAGCAATGCCCGGGCGAATAGTTCAAAATCTGCGAAAGGCAAAAGCAGCTAACCCGGTTTTTGTACTGGATGAAATTGATAAAGTAGGGAGCGATTTTAGGGGAGATCCCGCATCGGCTTTATTAGAAGTTCTTGATCCTGAACAAAATAGTGCATTTTACGATAACTATCTTGAATTGGAAGTGGACTTATCCAATGTGATGTTTATTGCCACTGCAAATACTACAAGTACTATTCATCCTGCATTGCGTGACCGTATGGAGATGATTGATGTTTCGGGTTACCTGGTAGAGGAAAAAATAGAGATTGCCAGAAGGCATCTTATTCCCAAGCAATTGAAAGAGCACGGAATTCAATCGAAGCAATTGTCAATTCCTGCTAAAATTATTGAGAGCATCATTGAAAATTATACTCGTGAGTCTGGTGTGCGTGAATTGGATAAAACTATTGCCAAGATTACCCGGAATATTGCCAAAAGAATTGCCTTTGGTGAAGAATATAATCGTAATCTGAAATCAGAAGATATTATCGAGATCTTAGGTTCGCCCCGTTACCTGAAAGATAAATATCAGGGCAATGAGTATGCCGGTGTTGTTACAGGCCTTGCATGGACTGCAGTGGGAGGACAAATATTATTTGTTGAAACCAGCCTTAGCAAAGGCAAAGGTAAACTCACCCTTACAGGGAACCTGGGTGATGTAATGAAGGAATCGGCTGTGATTGCCTTGGAATATCTTAAAGCTCATGCTGAAAAATATAAAATACCTGCAGACGCTTTTGAAAATTGGAACGTACACGTACACGTGCCCGAGGGTGCTATCCCAAAGGACGGACCATCAGCGGGCATAACCATGGCCACATCACTTGCATCGGCGTTTACGCAACGAAAAGTGAAAAAAAACATTGCTATGACCGGTGAAATAACCTTACGCGGGAAGGTGCTTCCTGTTGGAGGAATTAAAGAGAAAATACTGGCTGCCAAACGGGCTAATATTGATACTATCATTCTATCGGAAGAAAACAGGAAGGACATAGAAGAAATAAAGGACATATATATTAAAGGTTTGACCTTTCATTATGTGAGTGATATCAATGAGGTCCTGGATATCGCTTTATTAAAAGAAAAAGTGAAAGGAGCCCTGGAGATAAATTAGGAAAAAGATTTTTAAAAATATTTATGGGTCAGGATTATTTATTCCTGCCCCATTTTTTATAAATTTGCGTTTCAATTTCAAAAGAACTGATTATTAACATTTAAAATAACAAAAAATGACTAAAGTTCTCGATAAAATTAAGCCGGGAGTTGTTGCAGGTGCTGATTTGCAGGAACTATTTAAGATAGCTAAAGCCAATCAATTTGCTATTCCTGCTGTAAACGTGGTGAATACCAGTTCTGTAAACGCAGTTATAGAAGCCGCTATGGTTGTAAAATCTCCGGCAATTATCCAGTTTTCAAATGGTGGTGCTATTTTCTGGGCAGGTAAAGGTTGTCCTGATGCTGCTAAAGCTGCTGTTTTGGGTGCTGTAATTGGAGCAAAACATGTTCATCATCTGGCTGAAGTGTATGGAGTACCTGTAGTATTGCATACTGACCATGCTGCAAAAAAATTACTACCCTGGATTGATGGATTATTAGATGCAGGTGAAAAACATTTTAAAGAATATGGAAAGCCATTATTCAGCTCTCATATGCTTGATCTTTCTGAAGAACCTTTAAAAGAAAACATCGAGATATGTAAAAAATACTTAACCAGAATGAGTAAAATAGGTATGACCCTTGAGATTGAATTAGGTTGTACCGGTGGTGAAGAAGATGGTGTGGATAATACCGGCCTTGACAATTCATTGCTTTATACACAGCCTGAAGATGTTGCATACGCATATGAAGAATTAAATAAGATCAGTCCGAACTTTACGATTGCTGCCTCTTTTGGTAATGTCCATGGTGTATATAAGCCGGGAAATGTTAAACTAACACCTGTAATTCTTAAAAATTCTCAAGATTATATCCAGAAGAAATATAATACAGCCGAAAAACCAGTAAATTTTGTATTTCATGGCGGATCAGGATCAACCAAGGCTGAAATTCGCGAAGCAATCAGCTATGGTGTAATTAAAATGAATATTGATACCGATACCCAATGGGCATTCTGGGATGGTATTCGTGGATACGAGGCTGCTAATCATGATTATCTGCAAGGTCAGATAGGTAATCCTGAAGGAGAAGATAAACCGAATAAGAAAAAGTACGATCCACGGGTATGGCTTCGTGAAGGTGAAAAAGCAATGATTGAAAGACTAAAAGTGGCTTTCGATGATTTGAATTGCATTAATCGTAATTAGAAGAATTTACATTAAAATAGAGAAAACCTTCGGGATTAACCTGAAGGTTTTTTTATGGAATAAATTGAAAAAAACCTTTATTTTTGTGCGGCTTTGGCATTGAAATATAATAGATTATTGAAAATATGGCTAACATAGATTTTTCAAAACGAGGTAGCTTTGGATCAAAATTTGGTGTTATTGCAGCTGCTGCAGGTTCAGCTATTGGCTTAGGTAATATATGGCGTTTCCCTTATATTACAGGTGAAAACGGGGGGGCTGCCTTTATTTTTATTTACCTGATTTTTATAGTAGTAATTGGTATGCCTGTAATGCTTTCGGAGTTTATAATTGGACGAAGAGCTCAACGCAATCCTTACGGTGCGTTTCAACTGCTTGCTCCGGGAAAGCCATGGTTCCTTGTTGGTCTGATGGGGGTACTAGCCGCATTTCTTATTCTTGCATTTTACGGTACTGTGGCAGGCTGGACTCTGGATTATTTATATGAATCAATCAGGAATACCTTTCATGATAAAAACCCTGGCGAATTAAATACGATATTTCACTCTTTCATTTCGGATCCGTATAAACCCGTATTCTGGCAGGTTGTATTTATGATTTTAACAGCTGGGATAGTAATTGCAGGTGTGGAAAAGGGTATTGAGAAATATACCAAGATTTTAATGCCTCTCTTATTGGTTATAATTGTTGTGTTATGCATTCGAGCAGTTACACTTCCCGGGGCAAGGGATGGCGTTACTTTTCTTTTTAAACCCGATTTTTCAAAAATAACCGGAAATACAATCCTGGTTGCTCTTGGTCAGGCGTTTTTCTCATTAAGCATAGGAATGGGGGCTTTAATCACATATGGATCATATATTAGTAAGAAGGACAATCTGGAAAGTTCAGCAGCTATTGTTTGTAGTGCTGACACCTTGATAGCTGTTATAGCTGGAATAGCTATATTTCCGGCAGTATTTGCTTTCGGAATTAAACCGGATTCAGGACCTGATCTTGTATTTAAAACGTTGCCAAATATATTTCAACAGATGCCGGGAGGATATTATTTTTCAATAATCTTCTTTGTATTGCTTACTGTTGCTGCTCTTACTTCTTCCATATCACTTTTAGAGGTTGCCGTGGCGTTTTTTGTAGAACACACAAAAATGAGCAGATTGGTCTCAGCCATTCTTGCTGCATTTATCATAACTCTTTTAGGCGTATTTTGTACATTATCATATGGAGTTACCTCAGATTTTTCAATATTAGGAAAGAATGTTTTCGATCTGTTTGATTTCACTACTGCAAATATTTTTCTTCCGCTAGGTGGCTTCTTTATTGTTTTGTTTGTCGGATGGTTTTTACCATTAAATCAAGTTTATAGCGAGCTTTCAAATGATGGAGCTATTAAAGCTTCATTATTCTGGGTTTTTATGGTTATTGTGCGTTTTATTGCCCCAATAGCAATTGCTGTGGTATTTTTATCAGGTATTAATGTGATTAAAGTATAACAAGTTAAGTTAATTCTCGGCATATAAATCATGAAACGTTTTTTGAAATCATATTTTACATTTAGCAGGTCAGAGAAAAACGGGGTCATCATTTTGCTGATGATTATTATTATATTGCTGATAATAAGAGTTTTACTGCCAAATTTTATTAACAACCATCCCATTGACTTATCTGAATTTGAAGCTCAATTGGATGACTTTGAAAAAGTTTTGGCAGATCAACAAACAAAATCATTCAAGGATTTTGATGACACAATTTCTGTCAGGATGTTTTGCTTTAATCCAAATACTCTTGATGAAGACGGATGGAAAAGGCTGGGAGTGAAGGAGAATCAGATTAGAACAATCAAAAATTACGTGAAAAAGGGAGGGGTATTTAGAAAACCTGATGATTTGAAAAAGATATATGGATTACAGGAGTCTGATTATAATAAGCTTAAGCCTTATATATACATAGATGACCATTTAGATGAGGATTTGGAAAATCAAGTTATAAATGTAAATAGTCAAATTCAGAATAAGGTTTATGAAACCATAAAGATTGAATTAAATTCTGCTGATTCTCTGGAACTTCTTTCCCTGAAAGGGATAGGTCCGGTATTTGCTGGCAGAATTATCAGGTATCGTAAATTATTGGGAGGATATCACAATTATAAACAGCTATTGGAGGTATATAGTTTTGATAGCCTCAAATTGGAAACCATAATGCCAAATATTTACATTGATCCGGATAAAATTAGAAAAATTGGATTGAATACAGCAGATTATAAAACATTAATTCAACATCCTTATCTGGATAAATACAATACCAAAGCGATACTTGCATACAAGACACAAGCAGGTGTAATAAAGGACTTGAGAGAACTAATTGATAATAAGGTAATTGAAAAAGATCTATTTGAAAAAATAGAGCCTTATTTTAGCCTGCAATAATTCGGTTAAATATTGTTAAATTCTATCAAAAACTTCAGGAAAAACCATTTTTTCTTCGTATATTTATAACAATCAGATACATTATTTATTAACCTTTAAAATACTGGAAACCAAAGAAATATAAGTAATTGCCAGGTCATTTAAAAAAAATGATCAATAATTTAATTTTTTTTTGTAAAATAATTTTTAATGTATAAATTTGCGGCTCATTAAAATGAAGAAAAATGATAATAATTCCAGTTAAAGAGGGAGAAAATATAGAAAGAGCTCTTAAGAAGTTCAAAAGGAAATTTGAAAAAACCGGGGTTATAAAAGAACTCAGGGAAAGACAGGCATTCGTTAAACCCTCCGTTAAAAGACGCGAAGAGGTAAAACGTGCCGTCTACGTACAACAACTTAAGCAGAACGAAGAATAGAATCGAATTATTATTTTTCTGTTTTTCCGGCTTTTTATTTTTCCATTTTTTCTAATTTTTCTATTGTTCCCTTTTTATGGAATACAAGGATTCTTTTCTTAAATATTTATCCTTCGAAAAGAACTACTCTGTACATACAGTTAAATCATACGCAAATGATTTAAATCAATATCATGCATTTTGTACTGAGCTGGAAATTGAAAATTTTATTGCTGCTGACCATAAAACAATTCGCAAATGGGTTGTAAGTTTGATGGAAAATGAGGTAAACCCCAGGTCAATTAACCGCAAATTAAGTACATTAAAGACGTTTTACAAATACCTTATACGGGAAGGGATTATTTCCTTAAACCCGGTTAATAAGGTTGTGGCTCCTAAAACATCCAAAAAAATTCCGGCATTTGTAGAAGAAAAACAAATAAATGAACTTTTGGATCACTTTGAATTTGGTAATGATCATATAGGTATGAGAAATAAATTGATCATGGACCTGTTTTATGCTACAGGAATAAGAGAATCGGAGTTGATACATTTAAAAGAAGCAGATATTAATGTACACAAAAATAGTATTAAAGTCCTTGGTAAAAGAAACAAGGAACGAATTATTCCAATTACATCAACGATGATGAAAAGTATTGAGGATTATATTACTATAAGAAATGCTTCTTTAAGAAGTAAAGATGATTTTCTGTTTTTAACTGAAAAAGGGAAAAAAATATATCCCAAATTAGTATACAGAGTAGTTACCAGTTATCTTACAATGGTGACAACGCTGGATAAAAAAAGTCCACATGTATTACGTCATACATTCGCGACACACATGCTAAACCGGGGAGCTGATCTAAATGCCATTAAGGAATTATTAGGTCATGCAAATCTTTCGGCTACACAGGTATATACGCACAACACCTTTGAAAAATTAAAATCAATTTATAACCAAGCCCATCCACGGGCTTAAAATTATAGGAGGTTTTGCTATGAACGTCACAATTAATTCAGTCAAGTTTGATGCAGACAAAAAATTAACGGATTATATTAGTAATGAATTAAAAAAGGTATTAAAACATTACGATGGAGTGATAGGTGCTGAAGTATACCTTAAACTGGATAATACTTCTACAAGTGAGAATAAAATTTCTGAGATTAAGTTGGATATTCCAGGGAACGAATTATTCGTAAAAAAACAAAGCAGAACTTTTGAGGAAGCAACTGATCAGGCAGTAGAGGCATTGCGCCGGATGGTCACTAAACATAAGGAAAAATACAGAGGAATTTAAAAAAACAAAAAAAACAAATTATTTTTTGTGATATAAATAAAATATTCATACATTTGCGAACCAATTTTCAGGGCAATCAGCTGTGATTGTGTACAGGAATTGCCGATGTAGCTCAGTTGGCCAGAGCAGCTGATTTGTAATCTGCAGGTCGTGGGTTCGAATCCCTCCATCGGCTCGTAAAATTTGTTCGTTCTTTTAGGTATTGTATGAATAATCAATTGTCAAAAATGAAGCATTTTGCTTTATAATAAACTAATTAAGTCCCTACGGCAATCCGGGGGATTTTTTATTGCAATTGATTTTTTAAAATATCGGGGAGATACCAAAGTGGCCAACTGGGGCAGACTGTAAATCTGCTGGCGTACGCCTTCGTAGGTTCGAATCCTGCTCTCCCCACCTGATATTTATTTATTGATTTGATGATTGCATATTATATATATATGAGATCAAAAAAACAACAGATTTACAAATTGAAAGCGGGAGTAGCTTCCCGATGAAAATCGGGAGTAGAGCATGACTCCGCCATCTGGCGGATTAGGGTCGCGGGTAATAAAACCAAAACCTGAAACAAAAGGGGAGAAAGATATTATTTGTTCATTGACTTAAACAAAAATAAGCGGGAGTAGCTCAGTTGGTAGAGCATAACCCTTCCAAGGTTAGGGTCGCGGGTTCGAGTCTCGTCTCCCGCTCAATTTTTGGCCGATGTAGCTCAGGGGTAGAGCGCTTCCTTGGTAAGGAAGAGGTCATGGGTTCAATTCCCATCATTGGCTCAAAAGTGAAGAGAACTTAGAATAAATATATAATAAATAATAATTGGTTTTAATTTAATTATTGGAATTATGGCTAAAGAAAAATTCGAAAGGACGAAACCTCACGTTAATATTGGTACCATTGGACACGTTGACCATGGAAAAACCACTTTAACTTCTGCTATTACTATGGTATTAGCAAAAAAAGGCTTGTCTGAAATTAAAGACTTTGATTCTATTGACAACGCTCCAGAAGAAAAAGAAAGAGGTATCACTATTAACACTGCTCACGTAGAGTATCAAACTGAAAATCGTCACTATGCTCACGTGGATTGTCCTGGTCACGCAGACTATGTAAAAAACATGGTTACAGGTGCTGCCCAAATGGACGGTGCTATTCTAGTTGTAGCAGGAACTGATGGTCCTATGCCACAAACAAGAGAACACATCCTTTTAGCTCGTCAGGTAAACGTGCCTAAAATTGTTGTTTTTCTTAACAAAGTGGATATGGTTGATGATCCTGAACTACTTGAGCTAGTTGAAATGGAAGTTAGAGAATTACTTGACTTCTATGAATTCGATGGTTCAAATACTCCTGTAATTCACGGTTCTGCGCTAGGAGCTATGAATGGTGATCCAAAATGGGAAGAAAAAGTGTTGGAGCTTATGGCTGCAGTGGATGAATTTATTCCTGTTCCTCCACGTGATGTTGAAAAACCTTTCCTAATGCCTGTTGAAGATGTATTTTCAATTACAGGTCGTGGAACAGTTGCAACTGGTAGAATTGAAACGGGTGTTGTTCTTACCGGAGACGAACTTGCTATGATTGGTCTGGGTGCAGAAGCACGTAAAACAGTTTGTACAGGTGTTGAAATGTTCCGTAAAATTCTTGACCGTGGAGAAGCTGGTGACAACGTTGGTCTTCTTCTTCGTGGTGTTGACAAGAAAGAAATTAAAAGAGGTATGGTATTGGCTAAGCCGGGTTCAATTACACCTCATACTAAATTTAAGGCTGAAGTTTACGTTCTGAAAAAAGAAGAAGGTGGACGTCATACTCCATTCCACAACCACTATCGTCCTCAGTTCTACTTGAGAACTCTTGACGTAACTGGTGAGATTAATCTACCAGAAGGTACTGAAATGGTAATGCCTGGTGATAACGTAACTATTACTGTGAACCTGATTTATCCGGTTGCTATTAACCAAGGATTACGTTTTGCTATCCGTGAAGGTGGTAGAACAGTTGGTGCCGGTCAGGTTACTGAAATTGTAGAATAATAATTTTTACAAAATATTTTAATCGTCTTGGTATGGTTTACCATACCAGGACTTTTTGGTCATAATTCTAAGAATTTTGACACGGGTGTAGCTCAGTTGGTAGAGCACTGGTCTCCAAAACCAGGTGTCGGGCGTTCGAGTCGCTCCTCCCGTGCAAATAAGATCAAACATGAAGATAGTTGCATACATACAAGAAGCATACAAAGAATTAATTCATAAAGTAACCTGGCCATCATGGAGCGAATTACAAACTAGTTCAATCGTAGTAATGATAGCCTCGCTAATTTTTGCGCTAATAGTTTTTGTTATGGATATCAGTTTCGATAAAATAATGAGCATTATATATAAAATGCTGGGAGGTTATTAATAAAATGGGCGAGACTGAAAAAAAATGGTATGTTCTCCGTGCTATAGGAGGTAAGGAGAAAAAGGTTAAAGAATACGTGGAGAGTGAAATCTCACGGTTAAACCTTCAGGAATTTGTATCACAGGTGCTTATTCCGACAGAGAAGGTTTATCAGATTCGAAATGGTAAGAAGATTAGCAAAGAAAGGAATTATTTTCCTGGTTATATTCTTATCGAGGCAGCCCTTATTGGAGAAATACCTCATATTTTGGTTAACATACCTAATGTTATTGGTTTTTTGGGAGGAAAGGATGATGAACCTACTCCTCTGAGAGTATCTGAGGTAAACAGGATACTCGGTAAGGTTGATGAACTTGCAGATAGCGATGAAGAATTGAATGTGCCATTCTTCGTAGGAGAATCTGTAAAGGTAATCGATGGACCTTTTAATAGTTTTACAGGTATCATCGAAGAAGTAAATGAAGAAAAGAAAAAGCTAAAAGTAATGGTGAAGATTTTTGGTAGAAAAACACCACTTGAGCTTAGCTTTATGCAGGTTGAAAAAGAATAACAAGTACATTATAAATTAAATGTCATGGCGAAAGTAGTTGAAGCTTTAATTAAATTGCAGATTAAAGGAGGTGCAGCAAATCCCTCACCACCAGTTGGACCTGCATTAGGTGCCAAAGGGGTGAATATTATGGAATTCTGCAAGCAATTTAATGCAAGAACGCAGGATAAAGGCGGGAAAGTAATTCCTGTTGTAATTACTGTCTATAGTGATAAATCATTTGATTTTATTACCAAATCACCTCCCGTTGCAGTTCAACTGTTGGAAGTTGCCAAAATAAAAAAGGGTTCACCAGAATCCAACAGGAATAAGGTAGCTTCAATTTCATGGGATCAGGTAAAAACCATTGCTGAAGAAAAAATGCAGGATTTAAATGCATTTACAATTCAATCAGCTATGAAAATGGTAGCTGGAACTGCAAGAAGTATGGGTATCACAATAAGAGGAGATTTTCCTAGTAACTAGAAAAAAATATTGAAATGGCAACGCTTACAAAGAATAGAAAGAAGGCGATGGAAAAGCTTGAAGTAGGTAAACAATACAAACTTACTGAAGCTGCCGCTCTGTTAAAAGAGATAACTACCACAAAATTTGATTCTTCAGTAGATATTGATGTTAGACTGGGTGTTGATCCACGTAAAGCTAACCAAATGGTTCGTGGTGTTGTAACTCTTCCTCATGGTACGGGTAAAGTATTAAGAGTATTAGCCCTTGTTACTCCTGACAAAGAGCAGGAAGCAAAAGATGCTGGTGCTGATTACGTTGGTTTGGATGAATATCTTGAAAAGATAAAAGGTGGTTGGACTGACATTGACGTGATAATTACTATGCCTTCTGTAATGGCAAAATTGGGTCCTCTTGGTAAAGTTTTAGGTCCCAGAGGTTTAATGCCAAACCCCAAAAGTGGTACTGTAACAATGGAAGTAGGGAAAGCTATTGAAGAAGTGAAAAAGGGGAAAATTGACTTTAAGGTAGATAAAGCAGGTATTATTCACACTTCTATTGGAAAAGTTTCTTTCGAATCCAATAAAATTGTTGATAATGCAAAAGAATTTATCAATACTGTAATAAAGCTTAAACCATCGTCAGCGAAAGGTACTTACATTAAAAGTTTGTATCTCTCCAGCACAATGAGTCCTGGTATCAGAATTGATACTAAAGCTATAGACGAATAATCATTTTTATTAATAAGATACTGGATCATAATTATGAAAAGGGAAGAAAAAACGGCTATCATTAACGATCTGGCAGAAAAAATTAAGGCTTCCAAGCATTTTTACCTAACAGATATATCAGAGCTTAACGCTCAGGACACTTCTAATCTTAGAAGAAAATGTTTTGAGAAAGACATTGAACTTGTTGTAGTTAAAAACACTTTGCTTAAGAAAGCATTGGAACAATTTGAAGGGAATTATGACGGTCTTTATACGACCTTGAAGAATTCTACTTCAATTATGTTCTGTGATACAGGAAATGTTCCTGCTAAACTTATCAAAGAGTTGAGAAAAACAAGTGAAAGGCCCGTTCTCAAAGCAGCTTACGTTGAGGAGTCCATCTACATTGGCGATAATGAATTAGATGCGTTATCAAGCCTGAAGTCCAAAGAAGAACTTGTGGCTGATGTGGCTCTGTTGCTGCAGTCTCCAATGAACAATTTACTTTCTGCTTTAAAATCAAGTGGAAGTAAACTGGCCGGAGCTTTACAAACAATTGCAGAAAAAAATTAGTAGTATTAACAATTAAAATAACTAAAAAATGGCAGATGTAAATGCATTAGCAGATCAGTTAGTAGAGTTGACTGTTAAAGAAGTAACTGAATTACTTAGCGTACTAAAAGACAAGCATGGGATTGAACCAGCAGCTGCTGCTGTTGCTGTTGCAGGTCCTGTTGCAGGAGGTGGCGAAACTGCTGCAGCTGAAGAAAAAACATCATTTGATGTTATTCTGAAAGCGGCTGGCGGACAGAAACTTCAGATTGTAAAATTAGTTAAAGAATTAACCGGATTAGGTCTTAAAGAAGCTAAAACTGTTGTCGATTCAGCCCCTGCACCTGTTAAAGAAGGAGCATCAAAAGAAGAAGCTGAATCAATTAAATCTCAACTTGAAGGCGCTGGAGCAGAAGTTGAGCTTAAATAGGGTAACCTATTTAATTACACTATAATATTAGGGTTTAGGGTTTCGTCGTATCGTCACCCTAGCCCTTTTTGCTGTTGTTTATAGTTGTTCTTTTACAAATTCTAATCCACACTTAAATGACCTTAAATAATAATACGAGAATTAACTTCTCGGCTAGCAAGAATCAATTAGAATATCCTGATTTTCTTGAGGTTCAATTGAAATCTTTCCAAGAGTTTTTTCAACTCGATACAACAACTGAAAAACGTAAGGATGAGGGCTTGTACCAGGTATTTATGGAAAACTTTCCTATTACTGACACAAGAAATAATTTTGTACTTGAATTTCTTGATTATCAAATTGATCCACCAAGGTATTCTATCGATGAATGTATTGAAAGAGGCTTGACATTTAGTGTGCCTCTAAAAGCAAAATTGAAACTATACTGTACTGACCCTGAACACGAAGATTTTGATACGGTTGTTCAGGATGTATATTTAGGTACAATTCCCTATATGACCGAAAGAGGGGTATTTGTGATTAATGGTGCGGAAAGGGTTGTAGTTTCCCAATTACACAGGTCTCCGGGGGTGTTCTTTGGCCAAAGTCTGCATGCAAATGGAACAAAGCTTTACTCTGCCAGGATTATACCTTTCAAAGGATCATGGATTGAATTTGCGACTGACATTAACAATGTTATGTACGCATATATTGACCGTAAAAAGAAACTTCCAGTAACTACATTGCTTAGAGCAATCGGGTACGAGGGAGATAAAGATATTCTCGAGATATTCGATCTGGCTGACGAGTTTAAAGTATCAAAAAGCGGACTTAAAAAAGTTGTGGGACGGAGACTGGCAGCCCGTGTTCTTAAAACCTGGATTGAAGACTTTGTTGATGAAGATACCGGAGAAGTGGTTTCTATTGAAAGAAATGAAGTCATCATTGACAGAGAAACTGTTCTTGAAAACGAACATATCGATATGATAGTGGATTCAGGAGCAAAGACTATTCTATTGCATAAGGAAAGTCTTAACTCAGCTGACTTTGCTATTATTTATAATACATTACAAAAGGATCCTTGCAACTCTGAAAAGGAAGCGGTCCTTCATATTTACCGCCAATTAAGAAATTCAGAACCACCTGATGAGGCAACAGCCAGAGATGTGATTGACAAATTATTTTTCTCTGACAAACGATATGATTTAGGTGAAGTGGGCAGGTACAGGTTAAACAGAAAGCTTGGCCTGGAAACTGACATGGATGTGAAAGTTCTTACCAAGGAGGATATAATTAAGATAATAAAGTATCTGATTGAGCTCATCAATTCAAAAACTGATGTGGACGATATTGACCACTTGAGTAACCGTAGGGTTAGAACAGTGGGAGAACAATTAGCCAATCAGTTTGGAGTAGGACTTGCCAGAATGGCCAGAACTATTCGCGAAAGGATGAATGTGAGGGATAATGAGGTGTTTACACCCATCGACCTAATAAACTCAAAGACACTCTCATCAGTTATCAATTCCTTCTTTGGAACTAATCAGTTATCTCAATTTATGGATCAAACAAATCCGCTTTCTGAGATGACTCATAAACGCAGGATGTCTGCACTGGGTCCTGGTGGTTTGTCAAGAGAAAGAGCTGGTTTTGAAGTGCGTGACGTACACTATACACACTACGGGAGGTTGTGTCCGATTGAAACACCTGAAGGTCCTAATATCGGTCTTATTTCTTCACTTTGTGTATATGCAAAAATTAACAACTTAGGATTTATAGAAACTCCATATCGTAAGGTAGGGGAAGGTATCGTTAGCCTTGTCCCAAACGATATAGTATATCTTACTGCTGAAGAAGAAGAAGGTGTATTAATTGCACAGGCAAATGCTCCAATAGATGACAATGGTAAATTCGTCCGTTCAAGGGTAAAAACGAGATTGGATGCTGATTATCCATTAGCTTCTCCTGAAGAAGTGCAATTAATGGACGTTGCTCCAAACCAGATTGCTTCAATTGCTGCATCACTTATTCCATTCCTTGAACATGATGATGCTAACAGGGCATTGATGGGATCAAACATGATGCGTCAGGCTGTACCATTAATGACATGCGAATCTCCAATAGTTGGAACCGGTATTGAAGCGATTGTTGCAAAAGATTCTCGTTTGTTGGTTGTTGCCGAAGGTGATGGAGTTGTAGAATATGTTGATGCTGATGAAGTTATTGTAAAATATAATCTTACCGAAGATGAAAAATTTGTGAGTTTTGATGGTGAGACCAAAAGGTATCGCTTGCCAAAATTCAAGAAAACAAACCAAAATACTTGTGTTAATCTTAAACCTATTGTGCATGTAGGAGATAAGGTTGTAAAAGGACAAATACTTACTGAAGGGTATTCAACCCAGGAAGGGGAATTAGCACTTGGTAAAAACCTGATGGTTGCTTTTATGCCCTGGAAAGGTTATAACTTTGAGGATGCTATTGTGATTTCTGAAAAAGTAGTAAAAGATGATGTTTTTACTTCTATTCATATTGATGAATATCTTTTGGAAGTTCGCGACACAAAACGTGGATTAGAGGAATTAACATCTGATATTCCAAACGTAAGTGAAGAAGCAACCCGTAATCTGGATGAAAATGGTCTGATACGTATTGGTGCTCATGTTGAGCCTGGTGATATCCTTATCGGAAAGATTACTCCTAAAGGAGAATCAGATCCTTCACCTGAAGAAAAATTACTTCGTGCAATTTTCGGTGATAAGGCCGGTGATGTAAAAGATGCCTCATTGAAAGCACCCCCTTCATTATATGGTGTGGTTATCGATAAAAAATTGTTTTCACGTTCAGTGAAAGACAAAACATTGAAAGCCACTACAAAGCCTATTCTAAACAAGATTGAGGAAGAATTCAATGCTAATACACAGGAATTGAAGGCTAAATTAATTGACAAGCTTTTTATTCTGGTAAATGGTAAAACTTCCCAGGGGGTCAAAGATTTCTTTAGTTCTGATGTAATCGCAAAGGGTGCTAAATTCACCTTAAAGACTTTACAGGATGTTGATTACATGACAGTGAATCCCAATAAATGGACCACAGACAAGCAAAAGAATGATCAGATAAAACTTCTGGTAAATAATTACATCAGAAAATTTAAAGAATACGATGCTAAATATAAGCGTAAGAAGTACAATGTAACTATTGGCGATGAGTTGCCAACAGGTATTGTTCGATTGGCAAAAGTATATGTTGCTAAAAAACGTAAACTTACAGTAGGTGACAAGATGGCTGGCCGTCATGGTAATAAGGGTATTGTTGCTAAGATTGTGCGCGCTGAAGATATGCCATTCCTGGAAGATGGAACTCCTGTTGATATTGTTCTTAACCCATTAGGTGTGCCTTCTCGTATGAACCTTGGACAGATTTATGAATCTGTTCTGGGTTGGGCAGGATTAAAGCTTGGGGTTAAGTTTGCCACACCAATCTTTGATGGAGCAAAAGTTGATCAGATAAATGAATATACCGAAAAAGCAAAGATCCCTAGCTTTGGACGTACATTCCTTTATGACGGTGGTACTGGGGAGAGATTTGACCAACCTGCTACAGTAGGTGTAATATACATGCTTAAACTTGGACATATGGTTGATGATAAGATGCATGCAAGGTCTATTGGTCCTTACTCACTTATTACGCAACAGCCCCTAGGTGGTAAAGCCCAGTTTGGTGGTCAGCGATTTGGAGAAATGGAAGTATGGGCAATAGAAGCATTTGGTGCTTCAAGTATCCTGCAAGAGCTTCTTACTGTTAAGTCTGACGATGTTGTCGGCAGGGCTAAAGCTTATGAAGCAATTGTAAAAGGTGAACCTATGCCTCCTGCCGGAATACCAGAATCATTAAATGTATTATTACATGAATTGAGAGGTCTTGGCCTGAGTATCAATTTACTGTAAGCATTTAATGAACTTATGTCCTAATTTATTTGTTAACAATTAATATAATATAATATGTCATTCAGAAGAGATAACAAAGTAAAAAGCAGCTTTACACGGATCTCTATAGGGTTAGCTTCACCAGAGGAAATACTTGAACGTTCCAGTGGAGAAGTGTTAAAACCGGAAACTATAAATTACCGTACATATAAGCCCGAACGTGATGGATTATTCTGTGAGCGGATTTTTGGGCCGGTGAAAGATTATGAATGTCATTGCGGTAAATATAAAAGAATACGATACAAAGGTATTGTGTGTGACCGATGTGGTGTTGAAGTTACTGAGAAAAAAGTAAGAAGGGAAAGAATGGGACACATATCTCTGGTTGTTCCAGTTGCACACATTTGGTATTTCAAATCATTACCAAATAAAATTGGCTACCTGTTGGGATTGCCTACAAAAAAGCTCGATTCTATAATTTATTATGAGCGCTATGTAGTAGTAAATCCGGGTATTAAAGCAACAGATGGCATTAAATATTTAGATTTTCTTACTGAAGAAGAATATTTGGATATTTACGAAAGCTTACCAAAAGAAAACCAATATCTGGATGATAGTCACCCGGATAAATTTATTGCCAAAATGGGTGCTGATGCCTTACATTTATTGCTTTCACGCCTTGATCTTGATGACCTTTCATATTCTTTAAGACACAAAGCTTCAAAAGAAACTTCACAACAAAGGAAAAATGAAGCGTTAAAAAGATTACAGGTAGTAGAGGCTTTTAGAGCATCCAAAGGCGTTAACCGTCCCGAGTGGATGGTAGTAAAGGTGGTGCCTGTTATTCCGCCTGAACTAAGACCTTTGGTGCCACTTGATGGTGGCAGATTTGCTACTTCTGACTTAAATGATCTTTATCGCAGGGTAATTATCAGAAATAACCGCCTAAAAAGACTTATTGAAATCAAAGCTCCCGAGGTGATTCTAAGAAATGAAAAAAGGATGCTTCAGGAAGCTGTTGATTCTCTTTTCGATAATTCACGTAAATCCAATGCTGTAAAAACGGAAGCAAACCGCCCTCTAAAATCACTTAGTGATAGTTTGAAAGGGAAACAAGGTCGTTTCCGTCAAAACCTGCTTGGTAAGAGGGTTGACTATTCGGCTCGTTCTGTGATAGTTGTTGGTCCTGAATTAAAACTTCATGAGTGTGGGCTTCCAAAAGACATGGCTGCCGAATTGTATAAGCCATTCATTATTCGTAAACTCATTGAAAGAGGTATTGTAAAAACTGTAAAATCAGCGAAAAAGATTGTTGATCGCAAAGATCCTGTTGTATGGGATATACTGGAAAATGTATTAAAAGGACACCCTGTACTATTAAACAGGGCTCCTACTCTTCACAGACTTGGTATTCAGGCATTCCAGCCGAAACTTATTGAAGGGAAGGCAATTCAGTTACACCCTCTGGTTTGTACTGCATTTAACGCAGACTTTGACGGTGACCAGATGGCCGTGCATTTGCCACTAGGAAATGCAGCTGTTCTTGAGGCTCAAATATTAATGTTAGCTTCACATAATATCCTTAACCCTGCAAATGGTGCTCCCATTGCTGTTCCATCCCAGGACATGGTTTTAGGTCTTTATTATCTGACTAAAGAGAGAAAAAGTAGTCCTGAAAATCCTGTAAAAGGGGAGAACAGTATTTTCTATTCTCCTGAAGAGGTTAAGATAGCATATAATGAAGGCAAAGTTGATCTTCACGCAATAATTAAGGTGAAATATCCTTTGTTGAATGCAGAAGGGATTGAAGAACTAAAAATTCTGGAAACCACAGTTGGTAAGGTGCTTTTTAATGAATTCGTGCCAAAAGAAGTTGGATATATTAATACATTACTTACAAAGAAAGCACTTAGAGATATTATTGGTACAGTTTTAAAGAAAGCCGGTACTAAAGCTACAGCAGATTTTCTGGACAATATTAAACAATTAGGTTTTATGATGGCATTCCGCGGTGGATTGTCATTTAATCTGGAAGATGTTATTGTTCCTGAAGACAAACAATCTCTGGTTGATGAAGGTTATGAGCAGGTTGACGAAGTAATGAATAACTATAATATGGGTTTTATAACCAATAATGAAAGATATAATCAGATAATTGATATTTGGACACATACCAATGCACGTCTGACCCAGACATTAATGAGGCAATTAAGTTCAGATAAACAAGGATTTAATCCTGTGTATATGATGCTTGATTCAGGTGCCAGGGGCTCTAAAGAGCAGATCAGGCAGTTGTCGGGTATGAGGGGCTTGATGGCAAAACCTCAAAAATCAGGGGCAACAGCATCTGAGATTATTGAGAACCCTATTCTCGCTAACTTTAAAGAAGGATTGTCGGTACTTGAGTACTTTATTTCAACTCACGGTGCTCGTAAAGGTCTTGCTGATACTGCACTTAAAACGGCTGATGCTGGATACCTTACCCGTAGATTGGTTGATGTAGCTCAGGATGTTATCATTTCTGAAGAGGACTGTGGTACTTTGAGAGGATTGGTTGCCACTGCCATTAAGAAAAATGAAGAAGTAGTGGAGACCTTATATGAAAGAATATTGGGTAGAACCACTGTACATGACGTATATCATCCTCTAACCGGTGATTTAATTATTGGAAGCGGAGAAGAGGTTACTGAAGAAATAGCTGCAATAATCGAAGAATCACCTATTGAACAAGTTGAGATACGTTCAGTGCTTACCTGTGAATCCAAGAAAGGTGTTTGTGCTAAGTGTTATGGACGCAACCTGTCAACCGGACATATGGTTGAAAAGGGTGAAGCAGTGGGTGTTATTGCAGCACAATCTATCGGTGAACCAGGTACACAGCTTACATTGCGTACTTTCCACGTGGGTGGTACTGCATCCAATATTACTGCTGAATCAAATGTAACATCAAAGTTTGATGGCATTGCTGAAATTGAAGAGCTAAGGACTGTTGAGTACAAAGATAAAGAAGGAGGGAAGCTAGATATCGTTGTTGGTCGTATGGCCGAAATGAGAATTATCGATAAGAAAACGGGAATTAGCCTTACTACCAATACAATTCCTTATGGATCAAAACTATACATTAAGAATGGTCAGGAAGTCAAGAAGGGCCAGCTTATTTGTGAGTGGGATCCATATAATGCTGTAATCATTTCTGAGCATTCAGGTAAGGTAAGTTTTGAGAATCTTATTGAAAATATAACTTACAAAGAGGAATCTGATGAACAAACCGGATACAGGGAGAAAGTGATAATTGAAACCAGGGATAAGACCAAAAACCCGGGTGCACGTATATTAGGAGCTGACAAACAGGTAATAGGTATTTACAACTTACCTGTGGGTGCTCATATTGTTGTGAATGATGGGGATACGGTTGCTGCTGGTGAAATTATTGGTAAAATACCCAGGGCAGTTGGTAAGTCAGGTGATATTACAGGTGGTTTGCCACGGGTAACTGAATTATTTGAAGCCAGAAATCCATCAAATCCTGCAATTGTATCTGAAATTGACGGTGAAGTGAGTTTTGGTAAAGTGAAGCGTGGTAATCGTGAGATTGCTGTTAAATCAAAAGCCGGAGAAATCAAAAAGTATCTTGTTCCATTGTCAAAGCAGATTCTGGTTCAGGAAAATGATTATGTTCGTGCTGGTATTGCTTTATCCGATGGAGCTATCACTCCTTCAGATATTCTGGCTATTAAAGGGCCAACTAAAGTTCAGGAGTATATTGTGAACGAAATTCAGGAAGTGTACCGTCTGCAGGGTGTAAAAATCAACGATAAGCACTTTGAAATAATTGTTAGACAAATGATGCGTAAAGTTGAGATTATTGATCCGGGTGATACAAAATTTCTTGAAAAACAAGTGGTTGATAAGTTAGAATTCATGGATGAAAACGATTGGATCTACGGTAAAAAAGTAGTGGTTGATCCGGGTGATTCTGCAAATTTAAAACCTGGACAGATCGTAACAGCAAGAAAATTGAGAGATGAAAATTCACTACTGAAACGGAAAGACCTCAAGCTTGTTGAAGCACGAGATGCTGTTCCTGCAACATCAAGCCAGATTTTGCAAGGTATAACCAAGGCAGCACTGCAAACACAAAGCTTTATGTCTGCAGCCTCATTCCAGGAAACAACCAAGGTGCTTAATGAAGCAGCAATATTTGGTAAGGTTGATTATCTTGAAGGATTGAAGGAAAATGTTATTGTTGGTCATGCAATTCCAGCTGGTACTGGTGTTCGTGACTATGAGAAGATTATTGTTGGTTCGAAAGAAGAATACGATAGCCTAATTAGGTCCAGAGAAGAAATCCAGGAAGAAGAAGTGGAAATCCAATAAATTTTATACTATGGAAGAACCAAAAAAAAATCAGATAAACATTGAATTGAAAGAAGATATTGCCCAGGGTGTATATTCAAACCTGGCTATTATCACTCATTCATCTTCTGAATTTATTCTTGACTTTGTGCGAATAATGCCGGGTATTCCTAAGGCTGATGTGAAATCAAGAATAATACTTACCCCGGAACATGCTAAGCGTTTACTTGAAGCCTTGAATGATAACGTTTCGAAGTATGAATCGGTGCACGGACCAATTAAAAAGGTTGAAGGCTCCGGAGGTCCAGTTCTTCCTATGAATTTTGGCGGACCAACAGCACAAGCTTAAATAATACAGCCCTGTCATTTGATGGGGCTTCTTTTTTTAGTAATACCTGCACAACCTTTCACATTCCTAATACCCCAAAGTCATTATTTGTTGGCCATTAGCTATAGCAAGACAAAAAGGCCAATAGACAAAATCTAATAGACAATAGCTAAAAGGCAACAGCCAACAGTCAGTACTCTTTTATTTTCATTCTAAAATCGAAGTTTATCATTGCCGATTTATCATTTTATTATATATTTGTCACTTTGATTAAAAAAAGGGTTGACCTATCTTGTTAATAGTAACTTATTTAGATCGAATGGGATACAGAGATCCCGGGTCTATATACAGTTGCTGCAAGGTTAGCTTGTGTGGATGAATAATAATAATCTTAAATAAAATTTTGCGTATGAAAGTTCTTATCTGTTTGAGTAACGTTCCTGATACTACTACAAAAGTAAAATTTGGGAGCGATAATAAAGCCCTGGATAAAACCGGAATCCAATGGATCATTAATCCATGGGACGAATTAGCACTGACAAGGGCTCTTGAACTTAAAGAAGATGCAGGTAATTCAGTAGATAAAGTTACTGTTGTAACAGTTGGTGGTAAAGATGCTGAACCAACTATGAGAAAAGCATTAGCTATTGGGGCAGATGATGCAATTCGCGTTGATGCTGAGCCTTCTGATGCTTATTTTGTAGCTTCTCAGATTGCTGAAGTGGTTAAAAAAGAGGGCTATGAACTTGTGATTTGCGGTATTGAGTCGAGTGACTACAATGGTTCAACAGTTGGGGGTATGATTTCCGAGATATTAGACTATCCCTCTGTCTCAGCTGTTTCTCAGCTCTCAATACAAGGGAACGATTTAAATATTACACGTGAAATTGATGGAGGAAAAGAAATTGTTACCGTTCCTTCTCCTGCAGTAATAATCGTTCAAAAAGGTATAGCAAAAGAACCTCGTATTGCAGCCATGAGGGGTATTATGATGGCCAAAACAAAAGTACTTAATTTAGTTACTCATGCTCCGGTTGATGGCCTGACTGAATTTGTAAATTATGAATTGCCCAAACCTAAGGCTGCCTGCAAAATGATTGATCCTGAAAATGTGAAAGAGTTGGTTGATCTTTTGCGTAATGAGGCAAAGGTTATTTAATTCCATAATTAAATTAAAGTAGAATTTATTAAAATCAAGAATATGTCAGTATTAGTATATACCGAAAACTGGGATGGAAAATTTAAAAAACTGTCTTACGAATTAGTCTCTTATGCCAGTAAAATTGCTGAAATGATGGGTAGTACTACCACAGCCATTTCAATAGGCAATGTTAGCAACGATGAGCTTGCTAAATTAGGAAATTATGGTGCTAATAAAGTGTTAACAGTATCTGGAGAAAGTTTAAAAACTCTTGATAATCAAGTTTATGCAAGTATTATTACGCAGGCAGCTAAAAAAGAAGGAGCAAAAGTCGTTATTTTATCAAATAACAATACAGGTAAAGCTGTGGCTCCAAGGATATCAGTGAAACTAAAGGCGGGGTTAATTCCTGGTGCAACTAAACTACCATCAAGTGTATCACCTCTTACTGTAATTAAAAAGGTTTTCTCAGGGAAAGCATTTGCTAATGTATCTGTTAAATCGGATTGTGCTGTAATCACTTTATCACAAAATTCATTTGAAGTGATTGAGAAGAGTGGTAGTGCTAATGTTGAGGCTTTTGTAGCAGAAATGGGCGTTGTAAAAACAATCGTAAAGGAAACAGATAAACAAACCGGTAAAATATTACTTACCGATGCTGAAATTGTTATTTCAGGCGGTCGTGGTATGAAGTCTCCCGACAATTGGGGTTCGATTGAAGAGCTGGCAGAAGTACTTGGTGCAGCTACCGCTTGTTCAAGACCGGTATCTGACGAAGGCTGGAGGCCTCATGGTGAGCACACTGGTCAAACAGGTAAAATTATAGCTCCTAATTTATACATTGCCGCAGGTATTTCCGGCGCTATCCAGCACTTAGCAGGTGTTAGTTCCTCAAAATGTATTGTGGCGATTAATACAGATAAGGAAGCTCCGATTTTTGAGGCTGCTGACTATGGTATAGTTGGAGATGCTTTGAAAGTACTTCCTGAGTTGGTTAAAGTACTTAAGGAATCCAACTAGTTCCTTTTTTATTAAACACGGATAGTTTTTAAACTATAAACTTGAAACCCTCTGAATTATGATGAAGCAAATAATTTTTGGAGTGGCTCTGCTTATTACATTGGGAGTCTTTTTCTATACAATTCGCAAACTTATTCAGTTTTTTAGACTCACCAAGCCTTTCCCAATTAAAAAGATTGGTAAGCGTATTGGCGTGATGATGTCTGTTGCTATCGGTCAAACCAAAATTTTCAGGTTCCCAATTATAGGGTTTATCCATGCCCTGGTGTTTTGGGGATTCTGCATTATCCTTATTGGTAGTGTTGAAATGGTTATTGATGGATTGGCTGGAACTGAGCGGGTATTAAAAGCTTTGGGTGTAGTTTATGATTTGATAATGGCTGCTGGTGATGTGTTTGCCTTTATTATTCTTGTTGCTATATTAATTTTCCTTTTCAGAAGGATTTTTATGCATATTAAAAGGTTTAGTGGAATAGAGATGAAACATAAATCACACAAGGATGCAAATTTTGCACTAACACTTATTCTCTTACTTATGGTAACCTTACTGGGAATGAATACAGCGTATGTTGCTGGTCATGGAAGTAATATGG
This sequence comes from Bacteroidales bacterium, assembly GCA_016926235.1. The sequence continues at coordinate 48,574 of JAFGOZ010000390.1, forward strand.
TTGGTAGATTCCCGGTTAGCAGTACCTTTGCAGGACTGTTAACCTCTGCATCACCTGATACTATTCATCTTTTACATGAAATTTTCTGGTGGGGACATATTCTGTTGATTTTTTTCTTTGCCAACTATCTTCCTTATTCAAAGCACTTCCATGTGTTTATGTCAGTGCCTAATGTTTTCCTTAGTCGTTTGGAACCGCTAGGTAAATTACCGAATATGGATAGTATTACTAATGAAGTAAAATCCATGATGAACCCTGAAACTGCTTTTCAGGAAAGTGAAGGTGATGCTGCTCCAATTGCACGTTTTGGAGTATTGGATGTGGAAGATGTAACTTGGAAAAATTATTTTGATTCACTGGCTTGTACCCAATGTGGTAGATGTACATCTGTATGCCCTGCTAACATTACAGGGAAGAAGCTTTCTCCGCGGAAGATCATGATGGACCTGCGTGCCAGAATGAAAGAAAAAGGACCGGGATTAGTGAAGAATAATGAATATTCCGATAACAAATCACTGGTAAAAGATTATATAACTACTGAAGAGCTTTGGGCATGCACTACATGTAATGCTTGTGCCCAGGAATGTCCAATTAACATTAACCATCCCACACTCATTGTTGAGATGAGAAGGTACCTGGTAATGGAAGAAGCAGCAGGACCTGCCGAGTTGAATGCCATATTTACAAATATTGAAAATAATGGTGCTCCGTGGCAGTTCTCTCCTCAGGATAGATTATTATGGACAGAATAAAATTCATTTGATTTCTATTTAATCATACATATATGGCTACAAAAGAGAAAATAGAAGTGCCTGTAATGGCCGATGTGAAAGCACAAGGTATACATCCAGAATACCTGTTTTGGGTAGGCTGTGCCGGGGCCTTTGACGACAGGTATAAGAAAGTTGCGCGTGCATTTGCTCAAATTCTTAATTATTTGAAAACGAGCTATGCGGTTTTAGGCACCGAAGAATCATGTACGGGCGATCCTGCCAGAAGAGCCGGAAACGAGATGTTATTTCAGATGCAGGCATTAGCTAATATTGAGGTGCTGAATGCCTATGAAGTAAAGAAAATATTAACCATCTGCCCTCATTGCTACAACATTTTTAAAAATGAATATCCGGATCTGGGTGGAAATTACGAAGTAATCAATTATACAAATTTTATAAATGATGCTATAAAAGCTGGTAAATTGCCGGTTAATAATGATCTTCTGAAGAATAAAAAAATCACCTATCATGATCCTTGTTATTTAGGAAGGGCAAACGGAATATATGAAGCTCCCAGAAATATTTTAAAAGCTATACCATCAAAAAAGGTGGAAATGAAGCGTAGTAAAAGTTCAGCGCTTTGTTGCGGAGCTGGTGGCGGACAAATGTTTAAGGAAGCAGAAAAGGGAGAAAAGGAAATATTTATAGAACGTATAGAAGATGCTATTGAAACCGGTGCTGATATAGTTGCTACAGCTTGCCCGTTCTGCATGACTATGATGACAGATGGAATAAAATACAAGAATAGGGAAGAGGAAATGAAGAACTTTGATCTTGCAGAACTTGTGGTTCAGGTACTTGGTATTTAGTAATGATAATTAATAAAACCTAATAATATTTAAAATGGAAAATAATACAAACCTTAAAAGTGGTGAATTTCTGGTAAAAGAAGTAGATTTTAACAGCGTTTTCATTCCTGAAGAATTTAATGAAGAACAACGAATGATGGATGAAACTTGTAAAGATTTTCTTGAAACAGCTGTTTACCCCGTTATTGATCGAACTGATGCAATGGAAGAAGGACTTATGGCTTCTATATTAAAACAAGCCGGAGAGCTTGGTTTATTGGGAATAGCTGTACCTGAAGAATATGGTGGATTTGGTCAGTCATTTGTTACACAAATGCTAGTTGGTGAATCTTTGGGCGCTGGTTATTCATTTGCCGTAGCTTATTCTGCTCATACAGGAATTGGTACAATGCCTATCATGTACTATGGAAATGAAGAACAAAGAGCAAAATATATTCCTAAACTTGCCACTGGTGAATATCTTGGAGCTTATTGTTTGACTGAGCCTGGTGCTGGTTCTGACGCTAACTCAGGTACTACAAAAGCAGTTCTTAGTGCAGATGGCAAGCATTATATTTTGAATGGTCAAAAAATGTGGATTACGAACGGTGGATTTGCTGATACTTTGGTTGTTTTTGCTAAAATAGATAACGACAGGTGTCTAAGTGCTTTTATTGTTGAAAGAGCTTTTAATGGCATAACATTCAATCCAGAAGAAAAGAAGATGGGTATTAAAGGTTCATCTACACGTCAGATTTTCTTTAACGATGTGAAAGTTCCTGTTGAAAATCTTCTTGGGAAACAAGGTGAGGGCTTTAGAATTGCATTAAGTATTCTTCATATGGGTCGTATTAAGCTGGGAGCTAACGTGTTGGGTTCGGCTAAAAAAGCCATTCATGAATCTGTTGCCTATGCAAATGAAAGAAAACAATTCGGCCAACTGATATCAAACTTTGGCGCAATTAAACATAAATTAGCTGAACAGGTAATACGCACATTTACTTCAGAATCTGCAGTATATCGTGTAAGTAAAGATATTGATGATCAAATTGAAAAGAATAAAGAAACCGGAATGGATCCGGGCAGGGCTTCTATCGAAGGTATTAGTCATTATGCTGTAGAAGCCGCTATTCTTAAAGTTTTTGGTTCTGAGGCTTTGGATTTTGTTGTGGATGAATCAGTGCAAATTTTGGGTGGTATGGGTTATTCCGCTGAAACCCTTGTTGAAAAGGGTTATCGTGATTCAAGGATTAACCGTATTTTTGAAGGGACCAATGAAATAAACCGTATGCTGGTAGTTGATACAGCTATGAAAAGGGCTATGAAGGGTGATTTCGACCTGTATGGTGAAGCAGAAAAACTGGTTGCAAATTTATCTTCATTAAAAGCTGCAGACAAGAGCGGTGATTATTATGCTGAAAAACTTGCATTTATAAAGAACTTTAAAAAGGCTGTTCTTATCCTTATTAATAAGGCTACAGAGGTATTTCAGAGAAAACTTGCACTGGAGCAGGAGATACTATTTAATATTTCTGATATGATCATGCAGCTATATGTTGCAGAATCAACTATGCTTAGGGTACAAAAACTTGAAAGCATGAAAGGTGCAGAAGCTGTTAAACTATATAAAGACATACTGGATGTGAATGTTTACGATGCAGCTGGTATTATTAGAAAGGCTGGTATGGATGCTGTAAATTCATTTGCTGAAGGGGCCCAATTGACTGAGCTTGAGAAGGCTGTAGATATCCTTACAAAAGTTGCCAGTGTAAATGTTAAAGAAGCTCGCAGAAGAATTGCTGATAAATTAATAGAAGATAACAAATACAACTTCTAGAATTGAACATCGAAAAAATGTTGATAAATAAATTATAATTTTTATAAAAACCTGCTTTACGGCAGGTTTTTTTTTATTTTGACGATTATATTTGTAGCACCTAAATAGCTTGTTAATAAAACAAAAAATGATCCTTTTTTGTTAATAATATAGTTATTAAACTTACCTATTATGAAAGCGCTTATTGATAAAACAATTAATCTTCTTAAATTCAAGGTTCAAATGAATCTTGACGTGATCAAAAAGAATCAGGTCAGAATTAAAGAGATACTGCAAGAACCGGTTTCCAATGAAAGGACGCTGAAATTGCAGGAAGAATCTGAAGTTAACAAGAAGTTGCTGGCTGAAAACCATGATTTTATTAATTTGCAGATGACGCTCATTAAATTCATGGAGAAACACAGACAATCATTGTCATTTGAAGAAGTAGAAGTACCTGTAGATAATGAAGGGAATATGCAGGTTGACTACTATAAGATGACTTTGGAGGGTAAACTTGCTTATAACTTTCAGCATCCGCGATTTGGTGATCGTGATTTCTTTTACAGGTTGATGAATCATTATCAATCGATAGAAGATTATGAATCCTGTGCACAAATAATGAAGTACAAGCCTAAGGATGAATAGGGATGGTGCTTTACAGCATTTTGCTAAATGAAAGCACTATCTGACTTGAAACTTGTATTTATTGGTGCAGGTAATCTTGCGACAAATCTGGCTATTGCTTTTTTTCATCAAGGATTAACTATTTCCCTGGTATATAGCAGAACAAAAGCTTCTGCTAAAAACCTTGCAGAGAAAATTAATGCCAGATATACGGATGATCTTTCCACAATCCATCCAGATGCTGATGTTTACTTTATTTGTGTTTCCGACAATGCTATCGAATCAATAATAACTCAACACCAATGGGATAATGCCTTAGTTGTTCATACTGCCGGGAGTACCGGGATGGACATACTTGCCAAAGCATCACAAAATATTGGAGTATTTTACCCTTTGCAGACTTTCTCAAAATCAAGATTGGTATGTATGGACAATGTTCCTGTTTGCCTTGAAGCCAGTAATGAAGATACACTTCAGATGATTCAGGAGTTGGCAGGTTGCATCTCAGATGAGATTTATTTTCTGAATTCGGATCAGCGTTTGAATTTGCATATAGCAGCTGTATTTGCATGTAATTTTACAAATCATATGTATGCAATTAGTGATTACATATTAAAGGAGAAGATGATGGATTTTAAGTTGTTATATCCGTTGATACGAGAAAACACGTTAAAATTATCTGAAGTGGATCCGGTAGCTGGACAAACAGGGCCTGCCAGAAGAAAGGATATGGAAGTCGTTGCCAAACATATTGAGGCTTTGAAAAACCATGAAGAATGGCAAAATTTATACAAGAATTTAACTGACAGTATAATAAATTTACATGATGAGTACGACAAACATTAAGGGAGATTTGCATAAGGTAAAAGCATTTGCATTTGATGTGGACGGTGTACTTGCACCAGATACGGTCATTTTGCATCCTGATGGAGATATGATGAGAACGATGAACATTAAAGACGGGTATGCAATACAGTATGCGATAAAAAAGGGATTTCCCATTGCTTTTATTACAGGGGGTAAATCAAAGATGATTGCCGAGCGTTTGTCTGGATTGGGTGTTAACCACGTTTATTTGGCATCAAAAGATAAGCTGAAGGATTTTAATGATTTTCTTGAGAAAAATAATATACTTCCAACAGATGTGCTCTATATGGGAGATGATATTCCGGATTATAAAATTATGAGTATTGTTGGATTTCCTACTTGCCCTTGTGATGCGGCCGAGGAGATAAAACTTATTGCTGATTATATTTCAGATAGAAGGGGTGGAGAAGGTTGTGTACGCGATGTAATAGAACAGGTCCTGAAAATTCATGGCAAATGGATGGATGGGGATGCATTTAATTGGTAAGTTATTGGTATTGCATGTACTTTTAAAATTTCTTTCGTATTTTTATGCCAGGCACTTTTATTAGCTATAACACAATCATTTTAGTTTTTTTGTGTGAATAGTTAAAAGCATTAAATCTGGTAAAATAACCTGAATGAAATATATACGGCTTTTACGTCTTCCAAATTTACTCATGGTGGCGCTTACTATGTACCTCATGCGTTTTTGTATAATTCAACCCATGTTAGGTATTAATAATTTTACGCTCCAATTAGCGGAATTTGATTTTTTTATATTGGTAATGGCCACTGTTTTACTGACTGCCGGAGGTTATGTAATAAACGATTATTTTGATACCCGCACTGATTTGTTGAACCATCCTGAAACAGTGGTGGTAGGCAAAACGTTACATAGAAGAATAGCTATCCGGCTGCATCTGATACTTAATATAATCGGGATTACTGCGGGCTTTTATGTTTCCTGTAAAATTCAGTTGAAATCGCTAGGGTTCATTTTTATCTTTGTTTCAGGAATATTATGGTTTTATTCAACCAATTATAAACGTCAGTTTCTGATTGGAAACATAATTGTTTCCATTCTTTCAGCTCTCGTTCCTCTGATGGTTTTTTTATATGAGCTTCCACTTCTTAATAAAGTCTACGGACAGATCATGCTGGCAAACCATGCTAATTTTAACTACTTGCTTTATTGGGGATTAGGATATGCATTTTTTGCTTTTCTTACCACTCTGAACAGGGAGATTATTAAAGATGTTGAGGATTTTGAAGGAGACAGGGCATATGGGATGAATACCTTACCTGTTAATTTAGGTATTGGAAAGAGTAAATGGATTATTGGTGTGTTATCAGGCATAATTATTTTAGCTATAGGATTTACATACGTTAAATATTTACTAATTGGGCCGGCAGGGATCGATTATGCTACATTGTTTTACTTTACTATATTGCTTGTGCAGCCCATGATATTTTTGATAGTAAAATTGGTGAAAGCAAATACGAAGAAAGATTACCATTTTATTAGCAGCCTGCAAAAATATGTGATGTTGCTGGGTATACTTTATGCTGTACTGGTGAGATTTTTGATTGAGAAAAATTTTTAGTATGTATCCTGAAGAGTTAAAGAATTACAAGATAATACTTGCTTCCAAATCTCCCCGAAGACAGTACCTGCTTAAAGAACTGGGTTTAAATTTCAGGGTCGATACAAGCTTTGATGTGGATGAGGTTTTCCCTTCCAAACTTTCAAAAATGGAAATTCCAGTGTATTTGGCAGAATTGAAGGCTAATGCATATAAAAATAGTATTTCTGAAAACGAAATATTACTTACTGCTGATACTATTGTATGGCTTAATGGAAAAATGGTAGGGAAACCAATAGATTGGGAGGATGCTGCTAATATTTTAAAAAGTCTTTCAGGAAATATGCATGAAGTCGTAACCGGAGTATGTTTAAAATCTTTAAATAAGGTTAAAACATTTACAGCTTTATCGGAAGTGTATTTCAAACCTCTGGATGATAATGAGATAAATTATTATATTAATAATTATCATCCATTTGATAAAGCAGGAGCTTATGGGGTACAGGAATGGATCGGATATGTAGGGGTTGAGAAAATTCATGGATCGTATTTTAATGTAATGGGACTTCCTATCCAGAAATTATATGTTGAACTATTAAAATTTATAAAAACATCTTGAGACAGACATTATTTGTGCTTTTTTTTACAGGTTTCCTTATTAAATGTTTTACTACCCTGGCGGATGAGGGCATGTGGCTACCAATTCTTTTGCAGCAACAAAAAATTGACGACATGCAAAGTAAGGGATTGAAGTTGACAGCGGAAGATATTTATAGTATTAACCAAGCTTGCCTTAAAGATGCAATAGTTCTTTTTGGAGGCGGTTGCACGGGTGAAATTGTTTCTGATGACGGATTGTTACTTACAAACTATCATTGCGGACATGCCTTTGTTCGTGGGCATAGCAGTGTTGAAAATGACTACCTGACGAACGGTTACTGGGCAAAAAGCCGGGAAGAAGAACTGTTCAATCAAAATCTTAGCGTGAGTATTTTACATCATATGGAGGATATTACAGGACGAATACTTTATGCAATTTCAACAAGTATTACTGAAGATATGCGGAATAACATTATTAAATCGAGGATAGAATCAATGGTTGATAGTATTGAGGGGAATACACATTTTAAGGCTGAAATCACATCATTTTACTATGGCAATGCATATTACTTGTTTGTATATGAGAAATTTAAAGATGTCAGACTGGTAGGAGCACCACCAGAGGCAATTGGAGGATTTGGCGGAGATACGGACAATTGGATATGGCCCAGGCATACGGGTGATTTTTGTGTTTTCAGGATATATTCTGATACAAATAACCTGCCATCAGACTATTCAGAGGATAATATACCCTACCACCCAAGGAAGTCTCTTTCAATTTCATTAAAGGGTATTAACGAGGGGGATTTTACCATGGTTTATGGATATCCCTTTCATACAACTGAATATATCACGTCTTATGAGGTGGAGAATCTTTTGTATTCTAACTTACCACAAAAGATTAATGTAAGAAGAGGAAGACTTGATATTATTGAGAAAGCTATGTATTCAGATCCTGCACTATATATTCAATTTGCTTCAACTCAGGCGAATATTGCAAATGCCTGGAAAAAGTGGATAGGGATGGAAAAAGGGTTGAAGCATAGAAATGCAGTGAATGAAAAAAAGGAATTTGAGAATGATTTTATTCATTGGTCTGATTCAATTGGAAATAATGACTATTCTCAACTGATGGAACAGTACCGGTTACTCTTTAGTGAGTCAAGGGAGTTTGACCTGGTTTATGAGTATGGTTATGAAGTTGTTATGGCTTCGGATTTACTGAATTTCGTTTCATCTTTTTTAGGTGCACTGAATGATTATTATTTATTTATGGATAAGGAAGAAAATATACGGAATCTTCAAGGTATAATTAATAAGCATTTCAAAGGGACTTATATTCCGGTTGAGAAAGAAAGTTTTAGATGGCTGATGGAAAGCTTTTACAGGGATATTAAAACGGATTTTCATCCTGCAGCTTTTTATCAGGTGAAGAAAAATTTCAAGGGAGACTTTGAAGATTATACAAATTATGTATACAACACATCTATTTTTGCGGATGAAGAGAAAATAACGAATTTTTTGGACGAACCGTCAGAAAAAATGTTGAAAAAGGATCCTCTATATGAGTTGTATATGGATTTTATTACTATTTATTCGGAGAAAGTATATCCTTCGTATTTCAGGATAAAAAGCAAGATAGATTCACTTAACAGGATATATATGAAAGCAATTCTGGATATGAATGCAGGTTATGACATCTATCCAGATGCAAATGGTAGTTTGCGGGTTACCTATGGTAAAATTGAAGGGTATTCGCCTGCAGACGGGATAAAGTATGATTATTATACAACTTTGGAAGGTATCATGCAAAAAGAAGATACTACAATATACGATTACAAGGTGCCTGAGGAGCTGAAGAAGCTTTATGAAATGAAGGACTATGGGAGATATGGCATAGACTCTGTTATGCATGTTTGCTTTACTGCATCAAATCATACATCCGGGGGAAATTCGGGAAGTCCGGTTTTAAATGCTGAAGGCCAGCTCATCGGTATTAATTTTGATCGAAACTGGGAAGGCACAATGAGCGATATAATGTACGATCCTGAAATTTGCAGAAATATTTGTGTTGATATTCGGTATGTTTTGTTTATTATTGACAAGTATGCCGGAGCAGGATATCTTTTAGATGAAATGCATTTTGTAGAATAAACCGATAGACAGATGAAACATAAATATTCATATTTAGGGTTTTTATTATTTTTTTTTGGAGCAAGCATAAATCTTATTTCACAGAAACCTGACTATGATTTACGAGTAGCCACCTATCTTGGAGATGAGCAGCGTAATTACTATGGTGATGAGGCGCCTTCAAAATTGGATACAATATGGCGAATTTATTTAGGAGAAGGTATAAGCCCTGCATATGGGAATCCAAATAAACTATGGAAAGGTGCCGGATGGACGGGTCAGCCCCTGGTAGTTGAAGAGTACGGGCATACGTATTTAATTCAGGGTGCGTTTGACTATAATCTGAAAAAGATTGATGCAGTGGATGGCAGAATAATATGGCAATACAAATTTGATGATATCATTAAAGGAACCGGGACAATCTGGCATAACCGGAATGCAAAATCTCCGGAAGAAGAATATGTAATAATCCAGGGCAGCCGGAGAGGTGTTAAAAATTCGCTTGATAGTAAATATTGTGAAAGTCTGCGGGGAATATCATATCTCTCAGGCAAAGAATTATGGCGAATGAATGTGAAACGTACAAGGAGTTATTCCAGAGATGTGGATGGATCTGCAATAATCGTGAAGGATACTGGTTATTTGGCTCTTGAAAATGGCCTTTTTACTGTTTTTGACCCAGATCCTCAAAAAGTAGAAATGAGGGATGGCATGTTGCAGCCTAAGATTTATAAAGAGATTCCCTTCTTTGAAATGAATGATACCGTTATTCATGGAAGTAATATAGAGTCGGAATCCTCACCATGTTTGTTGAATGGACGGATATATACAACCGCAGGTTCGGGAAGGGTATATGGATATAATACAAATAAAGGAGAAGTTGATTGGGTATTCGAGATAGGTGCAGACTTAAATGGATCCCCAACTGTTACCTATGATAATTGCTTATTAATTCCGGTTGAAAAGCAATATATTGATGGGAAAGGCGGGGTCTTTAAGCTGGACCCTTCGAGATCACCAGATTCTTGTGTGGTTTGGTATTTCCCTGTGGAAGATTCAACGTGGTTCCACTGGGAGGGTGGTATAATTGGATCCATCGGGGTGAATGACCGGTACGTACAACCTGATGGAATACATTATGCTGCTTTTATTGGAGTGGATGGAAATTTATATGTGGTTGATCATGAAAACATGATAGATGGAATGAATGCTATTGGACCGGATAATAAAACCACCTATTTAATGCCCGTTCCGGTTTTAACAGAACCTATCGGAGGAAGTATTTCAACCCCGATAATCGTTGGAAACAAATTAATAGCACCTTTGGATAAAGGATTATACTTATATGAGTATGATGAGATAGGTAAATTTCAACTCCTTGATGTGATTGAGGATATCCGGATAGATGCTACGCCGGTTTGTTATAACGGGCGGCTGTATGTGGCTTCTCTGGACGGGTATCTGTATTGTTTTGGAGAAAAGTAGGGAAGTTATGAATATTGCAATACGCGTAAACGGGACCGGTAATGCCTGGCCGACTTTCATCGGTGAACAGCATCCTTTCTATTGGGATGGACAGCCTGAAAGTATGGCCAATGCTTCTTTTTCTGTTTTCGGATGGGAGGGTAAAAGTTTTGGAAATGAATCGATTAAATGGTCATTGCTGATTGATGCTGGTCATGGGGCAGTACAGCAGATCATAAAGAATGAAAACCGGATTCCGGAAGCAATACTACTAACTCATCATCATTTGGATCATACACTGGGCATTGACTGGGTCATTCAGAGTTATTCCTATAAACATAATAAAAAGAAGAAATATCCTGTGTATGCATCATCCCTTTGTTGGGAGCAAACGGTATCGGCTTATCCGGGATTAAAGGATATTGTGGAATTCACTGAACTGGAGCCTGGTAAAAGTATTGAAATAAAACAGGTTCCGGGGGCGAACCTGACGGGCTATCCTGTATACCATGGCTCCAGGGCCTATGGCGCCATGATGCTTGTAATTGAAACAGAGAACAGAAAAAAGATAGTATTCACAGGTGATTGTTTGTGTCCTTTGCTGCGAAAGAAAGATATTGAGAACATTACAGGCCCGGATTTTCTTTTTGTGGATTCAAACAACCGTTTTCCTTATCCTTTGAGTAATCATTTTAGCATCTCGCGGTTTTATCCCGAGGGTAATCATGAAAATTTCCTGAAAAAGTGGTTGCAACAAATTACGTTGCAAGATTTGTTGGTTCCTCACAAATCAGCTTCAAAAGAATTAGATAAGGAATATTTTAGGGAGTTTCAGAAAGAGAATCAGGAATTAAATGGCTTGTGTTTTTCGGTTTTGGATTTTATTCAGTTAATAAAACCTTTAAAAACAGGGCTTGTACATTATGGGGGGATTGAGGATGAGAAGTATTATAGGGAGAAGAAATTGACCAAAAGGGAGTTGGAAGCCTGGATATTACGAAATACTTGTAATGAGAAAATAAAAAGTAAAATTATTTTACCTTCATCAGGTGAGTTTTATAAATAATCACTACTGTCCGACTAAATATTTTATAAATTCAGGAAGCAGCTTTATTTATATGTCGTCCCTACGGGACTTTAGTACATATAGGTCTTTTTTTTATTTCGATATTCTGTCCCTACGGGACAGTCCCGTTAGGGACGAAATATTGGTAGACAATGTGTTACAAAAATGTTTTTAAGTCCTGTAGGGACGACATATAATATAACCGTTTAGTAGAGATAAATAATCATTATTTTCCGGAAAAATTAAAGAGATTAGAAAGAATAAACAGGCAGAGGCTTAAAAATCCAGCACAAAAACCATAAAATACCAATTTACTCGAAGAAAAGGCCATGAAAATTTTTTTTAGGACCAATTTACACTAAGAAATTACCTTAAAAAATTTCTACGAACCAACAATCGCAAATATATTACCATTAAAAAACTTTTTAATACCTAAATCCTGAAAGAAATTGGCACTAAAAAACATTTTAACACCAATATACAGGAATATATTGGCGCTATAAAACCGGTAAAACCAAAATACTGGTAGAAATTGGTATTACAAAATTTTTTAAACCCTATTTACGGCAGGAAATGGGTATTTTATAAAAAACATTACTGTACGACGAAAAAATTTTTACCTCTAAAACATCTTTCTTTATATTCCGTCCCTAACGGGACTTAATTGCCTACAGGTCATTTTTATTCTACCTTTATTTTGTTCCTAACGGGACTGTCCCGTCAGGGAAAGCTATAATTTACGCGTTTATTGATGATAAAAAATTAAAAACACCCCAAAGGAAAACCAATGGGGTGTTGTATACAACGAACTTACATTCGAAAGTTTACAGCCTAATTTGTTTTAACGATCTTGTAGATCATGATGTTATCGTTTACTTCTATCTTTAGGAAATATATTCCGTCACTTATGCTGGATATTTGTTTACTCATGCTTTTAGTATGATGGCCTTCTAAGGTATATTCATTAGCTATTTCTGCTATTTCAATACCAATTGAGTTATACAATCCTATCTTTAGCTCAGAGGCATTTTTCAACGTATAATTTATTGTGAGCTCATCCTTAAAAGGAACAGGATATATCTGCAAGTTTGTAAGTACTTCGCTGGGTTTAACATTCAGGAACCTTTTAGTGTCCTCAACATTGGATGAAGAAGAAATACGGGATCTGTAACTAAAAGACTTTTTAGTATCCGTGATGCAGGGAGATGATCTCTCCACTTCAACCTGATAATATGCAATACCCGAAGCTGTATCTGTATATGAAGTGTGTGTGTTGGCAAGTTCCTGTATCAGGGTAAAATTATCTTCTGTATACCCCTTATATATCTTATACGTACCATATTCAAATCCAACGTAGGGTGTCCATTCCAGGTTGTAGTTTCCGGGCAATCCCTGACTTATTGAAAGATAAATGCTTTGATGGTAATCGCTTAATTCTGATAAATTGCCACATGTATCTTTCGTTTGTATCTTATACCTGTCGAAGTGCTGGTTAGGATTTGAGCTTTCATCAATAAATACACCTGCTGTATCAAAACCTTCTTCACCGATTAAGTTGTATACTCCACCTACAGTGCTCTCTTTGTAAATGTAATATGCCTCAGTTCCCTGGTCCGGTGTTTTTTCCCAGATTACCATATTCTTTTTAGTCGCGGAATCTACCGTTACCATGCATATTTCTTCGTTTTCGTAGGCAGCCTGAATATTTATAATAGAAGTATCATAAGCATGACAACCATTATGGTCAGTGACATCTATGGAGTAATATGTGTTTTCAGCCGGTGTAACATCGATTGATGATGTGGTAGCCGAATTATTCCAGTTATATTCAAAGGGGGGATAATCTCCGCTTACAATAGAATGGAGTTGAACCGATTCGCCTGAACAGATAATTGTGTCACTTGGGAGTGTGGCTATTGGTGTTGATAGTACATATATTTGAGAGATCACAGTATCCCAATTAATGCTATCATATGAGTATACGAGGGTAATTTCTTTTTCTCCGATAGAATTCCATAATATTTCATACGGACCTGAATTTATTCCAGATTTTATGATTCCTCCATCGAAGTTCCAGTTTGTTAAAACATTGTCGTTTAAAGAGTTGAATTCAATGTTTAAAACCTCATTGTTACAGATTGAATCTTGGGAAAGGGACATTGTATTATTATAATTATTTTTTATTATACGGATATTTTCAATATCCTCACTCACTCCATAATACAAAAAATCAATATCTCCATCACTGTCATAGTCCCCGCATTTAACACTACCTATGTATGTGAAAGCCTCAATACCTGTATCTATCACTTTAAAAGTTTGATCTTTGTTATTTATAAATATTTTTGGTGAAGCATTTGTAAATTTATATCCTGGTATTACAAAATCATCCCACCCATCATTATTTAAATCAATTATATCAAAATTATTGTGCCGATTTGAGTGGTATAGAAATATCCCTGTCGTATCATCCCAATTGTTAAATGTGTTATCATTATTGTTTATTATTTTTGCATGGTTGTAATAGTATCCAAGGACTATTATATCAAGATCATTATCATTGTCAAAGTCAATCCAATCATAAAAACCATTTTCTTGATTGCGGAGAACAAATTGATAGTTGCCGTTGTCATACATATAAAGTTCCAGGTATCTATTTCCATCATAATAGGTTTTAGTAAGTAAGTCTAAATCTCCATCATTATCAAAATCGCCCCATTTCGATCTTACGAGGTCTTCACCATCAAATGAATTTGAAAAGATTGAACTATAATTTCCAGCATCACACTTATAGATTATAATGCTATCTATAGCACAATCTAACAGAATGTCATTATCCCCGTCATTATCAAAGTCACCCCACTTTGATAATACAAAGAAATTTCTGTTTGAGATGTATCCAGTGATATTTGTTTGAATCCTGTTAAAATTCATATTATCAACATTAACATATAAAATTGCAGAATCTTCCTTTATAACAAGTATATCTAAAAGTGTATCAGAATTATAAAATCCCCATGAAGCTGAAAATACAAAACCATCTTCTATAATATTTACATTTGCATCTATAAATTCATCGTTTCCAATGTTCTTAAAGATTTTCACAGTGTCATTATTCTTTTGAGCTATTAATAAGTCCAAGTCGCCATCTGCATCATAGTCACCCCATTCAACCGATCCTGAACTGTCTGACATTGTTGGCAGGTTTATATCTAATTCAACAAAGTTTTGTGAGAATGTGGACAGACTTATCATTAATCCGCAAAATATTAAAAGATGTTTCATGTTAGATTTTTTTAATTCTTTAACAAAAATATACTCAAATTCAAAATAATTATATTTTAAAATAATATTTGCAGGGATTTCTTTAGTATTTGCTATAATTGAATAAATATTCGTACCTACATCCTATCAAAAAGATTAATCAGCACTTCTCTTTTACGTGAAGAAACAGGTACCTCAGTGCCATCTTTCATCACTACCGAGCCTCCATCCCGTTTATCAAACCGTTCAATATGATTGATATTAATGAGGTGGGACTGATGGGTGCGGCAGAATCCATATTCTTCCAGCATCTCGTCAAATTCTTTCAGAACTTTTGAAACTATAAGTTTCTTGCCATCAACAAGGAAGAAACGGGTATAATTGCCGTCAGCTTCACATCGTATAATGTCCTGTACGTTCACTATATGCATGCTTTCGGATGTTTTCAGCACGATCTTTTTTGTGCCTTTATTTATATTCTCCATATTTGAGAGGAAGGCATTCAATTTAAGGTTGATATTTTCTTTCTCAATACTACCTTCAACTTTTTCAATGGCCTGTACTAATTCATCAGGATCTATGGGTTTTACAATATAGTCAAGTGCGCTGAACTTAATAGCTTTAATGGCATATTCCTCATATGCCGTGATAAATACAACTTTAAAGGAAATTGTCTCAAGCTTTTTTAGCAGGTCAAAGCCGGACCCATCGGGCATATTGATATCAAGAAGCACCAGGTCCGGTTTGTTTTGTTTAATGGCTGTCAATCCGGTTGCAACATTGTCTGCCTGGGCAATTACTTTAACATTTGGACAATAGGTATTTAGCAGGTCTGAGATGGTTTCACGTGCTTTTTGTTCGTCATCAATAATAAGTGCTTTTATCATGTTGGTTGAGTTTAAAAGATTTCTTTTATTGGAATGGTTAATATTACTCTTGTTCCTGTGGCTGTGCCATCCTTACTTTTTAAATCCGTTATATCAAATGTGAATTTTTTCTTTTGTTTCCTGTTCAAGTTATTTAACCTTTCAATAGTTATGGATGTCGCCAATGATTCGTGATTGCCCATCTTTTCTTTATTAAGCTTTGCTGCTTTTTCCCGTCCGATTCCGTTATCTTCAAGGGTAAACAATAAATTATCTTCATTTAGGGAAAATTTAATTTGTATTTTACCTTTATCCGATTTATTTAATATGCCATGCTCAATGCTGTTTTCAATAAAAGGCTGTGCCAGCATGGGGGGGAGTGCTATACTTTCAGGAAATATAGTATCACCAATCATTATTTCAAAATCAAATTTATGATCAAACCGAAGCTTTTGAAGTTCCAGATAATGTTTGAGCGTTGTAATTTCTTTTTCCAGTGGAATATATTCTGCCCTGGAGTTTTCAAGGATAAGCCGCATTAATTTAGCAAAGCCGGTTAGGTACTTAACCGCATCTTTATCCTGCTTTTTTATCACAAAGCTTTGTATGGCTATCAGGGAGTTAAACATAAAGTGAGGATTCATTTGGGAGCGTAAGAGCTTTTGTTCCAATTCTGTATGCCTTTGTCTTGCTTTTAATTGATTTTGACGTATGAGTAAAATGGCAAGAAAAAAAGTGAGGACGATAACAATTCCCAAACCAAGTAACATATACCTGTTTCTTTGTAACTTAATCTGCTGGGAAGCTGATTTTTCCGATAAAAGGTCAAGCTGTTGTTGTTTTTCTTTGGTTTCATATTTCACCTGCATCTCGGTGACCTTTTTTTGAAGATCAGATGAGTAAATAGTATCCCTCAATGCTGAAGATAGCTTATAGTATTGCAGTGCTTTTTCCGAATCGCCAAGTTTTTCGTAAATGTCTGACAATCTGTCGTAGCTTGCAATTTCAGCTTCCGGTGAATTTATTTTTTCTGCTATTTCAAGTCCTTTGTATGCGTATTCCAATGCTTTCTGGTAATCTTTTAACTCGAAATAACTCCTGGCCATCGCATTGATGTTGTGGGACAGCTCATATTGATTGTTAATTTCAATATTCAGATCAATAGCCTTTTGAATGAAATCTTTTGCCAAAGGATAGTTTTTCATGTCAAGATAGGCCAGTCCTATATTATTATAGGAATTTCCAATTCCCGTTTTATCTCCAATTTGCTGGCGCAAAGTAAGGGCTTCGTTATAATAATATATCGCTGAATCATGAAGATTTAATTCCATGAACATATTTCCCATATTGCTCTGGAAGTTGGCTATTTCGGCTTTAATATCGCTCTCCTTCATTATTTCATAAGCCTTTCTGTAGTTTTCAAGTGCTTCCTGATACCGGTTTTGTTGTTCCAGTAACATCCCAAGTCCATTTAATGTGCTTGCAATTCCTGTTGAAAAATCTATCTTGTCAAAGATGTCTAATGCTTTATGGAAGTATTCTATAGCTGTTGTATAATTACCAATATGGTAATATGAATTAGCGATATTATTTAAAGCAATGGCATATCCCTTTTCGTCTCCGAATTCAAGTTTCAGTTGCAGGGCTTCCTTGTAATATTCTATTGCCTGGTCATAATCTGATATTTGAAAGTATAGTAATCCCAGGTTAATAAGACTTCGGGCCACTTCTTCCGTATTATCCGATTGTTTGCTTAGTGTTAATGCCTCTCGGCTATATGTTAGGGATTCATTATATAATCCAAGAAAACGGTATGCTTTGCCAAGATATTGATAAGATGTGATTTGTGAGTTTACATCATGATATTTTCCTGAAAATTCAGCAGCTGTTTTGGCATAATCAATGCCTAATTCAACAGTGTCTGAGGAATAAATGAAATGTTTTGCCAGGCTTAGTAAAATGGGGATTTTTTCTTTGTTTTTAGCTTGTATCAGTTCGGTCTTTAGGCTATCAATATTGAGTTGGGCAGGAAGGATAACGCACGTGGTCACCATTAAAATCAAGATGATATAATATCTAAATCGCATATGATAGAAATAACGTTATTTTGAGTGGCTAATTTACAAAATAATTGGTTTGATCATTATCTTCTATAAAATTGAAAGGAACAAAACCGCCCGGTAACACCTCCGGGCGGCTTTACGAAACCTAACTAGGAACAGGATGGATTGCCTGTCATTGTGGGTTTGGGTATAAATTTTCTTTTGTTGTTTTTAATTAATAAAACTTCCTTCAATATATGCCTGGGTTTTCTTTTCTTTGGGCATTCCAAAAATTTGTTCGGCCGGACCTTGTTCAATAATTTCACCGAGGTACATAAATATTACATGGTCAGCGATACGTCTTGCTTGCCGCAGGGAGTGAGTTACCAGCACAATTGTATAATGTTGTTTAAGTTCAGTAAATTTCTTTTCTATTGCCTGGCTGGATAAAGGATCCAATGCAGAGGTGGGTTCATCGGCCAGGATAATTTCCGGGTCAACTGCCAGCCCTCTTGAAAGACATAACCTTTGCTGCTGGCCAATAGAAAGGCTGGTAGCAGGATCTTTCAATCTGTCTTTTACTTCATCCCAAAGGCTGGCTTGTTTCAGGTAGTGTTCTACGCGACGGTCGAGAAATCTTTTCTTTCTTCTTCCGCTTATTTTCAGACCATATGCAACATTATTGTAAATACTCATGGGCAATGGATATGGCCGTTGGGCAAGTAATCCCATTTTTTTTCGTAATTCAGTTACATCTTCATCCGAATGTAGAATGTCATTCCCGTTAAGCAGGATTTTTCCCGTAGTTTTTACATCAGGATAAAGATCTGTCAGGCGGTTAAGCGATTTAAGAAGAGTTGTCTTTCCACACCCTGAAGGCCCCATGATAACCGTTATCCGTTTTTCCGGTATGTATGAGTTAATGTTCTTAAGGATGTGCTGTTTTCCTATATATAAGTTGAAATCTTTAATGATAATCTTCGTCTCTACCATACGTTTATTTTGTAATTGTTTTGGCAAATTTTCTGGAAAATAGTCTTGATGAAATACTGATAATGAGTATAATTATTGTAAGTACTACAGCAGAAGCATAGGCTCTTCCTTTTACTTCGGGTATAGGAGAGGTTAGCTGGAAAAAGATGGATAAAGGCAATGTAGCTGTCGGTTGAGACAGGGATGTTGGTATATTATCTGTGAAACCGGTTGTGAATAATACAGAAGCGGCATCTCCTATAGCCCGCCCAAAAGAAAGAAGAACTCCGGTAATAATACCGGGCAGGCATTGACGCACATACACAATTATGGAAACTTCAGATTTAGTTGATCCGAGTGACAGACTGGCTTCAAGTAATCCTCTGGGTACGGTTTTTAACACTTCATCAATGGAACGTATCATTATAGGTGTTATAAATAAAGCAACTGTTATAATTCCTGCCAGAAGTGAGGTTTTCGCTCCCAGGTAGATCATCATAGTAAAAGCAAAAGCACCATACACAATAGAAGGAATACCCCATAGTACATCCATGAAAAAACGTATGGATTGTACCAGTTTTTGTTTGTTTATCAGATGCACATTCATATAAAGTGCTACCGGCAAAGCAATCAGGAAAGCCAGGATCGTTGCCCCAAATGCCAGATAAATAGATCCAATAATGGCATTGAGTATCCCTCCTTCTTTTCCAAAATAGTATCCTCCTTTTGGCGTTTCTGAGACCATTTGCCATGACAGGGAAGGGACACCTTTTAGTATAATGCTGAGAATAATGGTTGACAAGGCAGCAATTATTATGAAACTGCTGATAATCATAACCATCTTAAAAACTGTCTCCTCTGCTTTCCTTTTCTTTAATCTCTTCATCACAATTCTAATTAGCAATCTCTAATCGGGCAATGGTTATTCTCGATGCAAGGTTAAAAAGTATTACTACTACAAATAATATGAGTGCAGCAAACATTAATGCTGAATCATATTGAGGTATTGACAGCATCTCTCCATAATTGTTAGCAATAAGTGCAGGAAGCGGGTATCCAGGCTGTAGTAGCCCACCGGGTATTTTAGTAAAGTTGCCGGCTACCATCAGTACTGCTATGGTCTCACCAAATGCTCTTGAAACTCCCAGTCCTAAGGCAGATACTATTCCTGCAAAACCTTTTCGCATTAATATATGTTTTATTGTTTCCCAGCGTGTAGCTCCTAATGACAAGGATGCTTCGGTTAATTCAACAGGTATTGTCCGGAATACTTCAATAGTAATATTAAGTATGAAAGGAATGATCATAATAGCCAATACAATAGAAGCTGCCAGAATAGTATAACCAGAGGTTTGGGTACCTGTAAGGGGACCAATATATTGGGAAATAATAGGTACTATAACCAGTATACCCCATACCCCATAAATCACAGACGGTATACCAGCCAAAATGTCTATGAGAGGGTGCATAATTTTTAAAAAGCTTTTTCTTGCATACTGTGTAAGATAAATAGCTGTGAAAATACAAATGGGCCCTGCGATTAGCAGTGAGATGAATGTGACATAAATTGAGCTTATAATAAAAGGAAGGAAACCAAAGGATTTTGCCATAGGCCTCCAGTTTGAAGAAAAGAGAAGGTCGCCAAGATTTTGTTCCTTAAGCAGGACAGAGGATTTTATTAGTAAACCAAATCCTATGACGAAAGGCAAGAGAACTACGAGGATTAGCATAACTTTCATCCACATTGTATTCACCTTATTTCTGAGGAATCTGCTGACAGTAAACAATTTCATGACGACTCTCTTTTCAGTTATTATAGTTTTTGAGTAGTTATTGATTTTGTGCTACTCATTATTTTGTATCTTTTTTAATCAGGATAAATAGATAAATGGAATTTTGGATTGTTGCTACTATTTTAGCTAAGTCTGTTTTTTTATTCCAATTATCCAATAATCCATTAATCCATCAATCCAATTTTTTCAATTCATTTGCCAGATAAATAGAATCCAGCTGAACATATCCCGCTTCATATACATATTTCTGGCCTTCACCGACTACAAATTTTAAAAACTCTGATGCTATTTTATCTGTTGGTTTTCCATGAGATATTAGGTAGAGGACCCGGGCAGGGGGTGAAGGGTATATTCCATTCTTTATTGCATTAGAAATCTCGTCCAGGTTGTTATAAAAGGCTTCATCCTCATCAATCATGCCATTTTCATTAAGATCGACAGGCAGGATTTCCAGGTTTTCGTATTTTTTGCGGGTTGTTATGTCGTAAACATAAATCACATTATTAAATCCAATACCCCATATGTCATTTTTTACGGCATCAGCTATCCCAGGATCACCAAAAACTCCTGTTCCCATAAGGTCTTCCTGGTTTTTGCCCAGATATTCGGCCCACATGGCTGCAGCTCCGCAAGCATCTGAACGAGTATAAACATTTATTTTTTTATTGGGTTGTATTTTTAGATAAGTGTCCCATTTTGGTTCTTTTGATGAAAGAAACATTTCAATAAACTCATCCCGGGTAATACCCCTTTTTTGAATTTGAAGTATGAATGGATTATTAGCATTCATAGTAGGAAGTACAGCATCTTTACTTACACCTATTTTCCATGCACCTTTGGCCTCTTCTTCTGGTTCTACTTCCCTCGAAAACATTGCCAGGTGTACCATATCAGACAACACATCCGTCATTCCCTTACCAGCACCTCCTGCAGATACATCAATATTAACACCAGGGTGGAGATTTTCGAATTCTTCTGCCCATTTTACGGTCAATGGATAAAGAGCAAATGCACCTGAAATGGAAATATTCCCTTTTAATTCATCTGTTGATTCCTGGGGTTGTTTTTGTTTACAAAATGTGAAATTGACTAGTATTAATGCTGTAAAAAGATGTAATTGATATGTTTTCATCCCAGGTAATTTATGGTATATTAACAAAGGTAGATGAAGCATCAAATCTTTGGTAGAGGCTAAATACCTAAAATAGGTAATAGGTTTATTTACGTATTGGTAAGTATAAATGCGTAGAAGATCATTTTTTTTATGAATGAATAGTCAATTCTACTTTGATAATTCAAAGTTTACAGGTTTTAGCTTTGATTTATAAATGAAAATGATTGAATATTAGTAAAATACTTTAGGATTTGGGGTAAAATGCTGAAAGTCAGTTTATGAACAAATTAGACCTGTCAGAGTAGAATTAATCATAATTCAATAATTTCATTTTTAACGGCATAAATGACTAAACTGGCTGTATTTTTAGCACCTGTTTTCAATAAAAGATTTTCTCTGTGTTTATCTACTGTTCGTTTACTTAAGTGCAAGGAGTCTGCAATTTCCTGGTTTGATAAGCCTGTGCATATGTAGTAAAGAATTTCTGTTTCTCTTTCTGATAACTCTGATTTTTCCGGTTTTTTCTTCTTTTTGTTCATGTTTTTTATAAGACCTAACAAAATGTCAGGTGTAAAGTAATTATTGCCATTGGCAACTTCCCTAATGGCATTTTGTACTTCCTGAATATCGCTGTCTTTTAATATGAATCCTTTTGCACCCGATTCGATCATCTGGGAATAGTATTCTTCTTCTCCAAACATGGAAAGAGCTATGATCTTTAAATCAGGATCTTTTTCAATGGCTCTTTTGGTAGCCTCAATACCATCAATCTCCGGCATGGCAATGTCCATCAATATAACATCAGGAGTATATGTTTTTAATAATTGTAAGAATTCTCCTCCATGTGTTGCTTCATAAATTTCACCAATCTCCGGGCATGCCCGTTTTAATAAAATTTTCAGGCCATCCCTGAATAATTTATGGTCATCAACAATTGCTATGGATATATTTTTTATCATGATTACAAATTTACAATTTTACAGGACATTTTATGTATGCAGAAAAGCCTCTGTTCAATGAGCTTTTAATTTCAATTTTGCCCTGAATACTTTTTATACGGGAAACCATATTGGACATGCCCATACCAGGAGTTTTCGAATCAAGGCTGTCAAGATCAACCCCAATCCCGTCATCAGAATATTTTATGGTTATCTCATCGTTTTTTTCTATAACATCCAATTGAATCGATTTTGCTTCGGCATGTTTCAATGTATTATTCATTAGTTCACAGATTACACGATACAATACGATTTCATTATTGTATCTCTGTCTTTTCCCTTCAAGATTGGTACTGTAATAAATTTCTGTATCCGTAGTTTTTTTTACTTTATCTATAAAACTTTTTATGGCACTTTCCAATCCAAAGTTTTCAAGAATGTGTGGACTTAAATTGTTCGATACTTCTTTAATACTGTCAATAGCCTCATTAATTACCAATTTCATATTGGAGAGTAATTCAAGGTTCGATTGGTTTTTTTCGTCCAATTCCAATGTAGATATTGACATTTTTACATTTGAAAGAAGAGGTCCCAGCCCGTCGTGCAAATCTTTCGCGAAACGTTTACGCTCATTTTCTTCGGTTCTGATTATAGCGTTAAGTATGGTTCGCTCCATAACTAGTTTCGATGCCTCAGCATGTTTTATCATAGCAAAAATCTTTCTGATAAGAATTATTGCAGCTGTTATTATTACGGATGTTACTACACCAACCCAGCTATTTATCATTTGAACTTCAAAGCTTATGTCTTTATAGATAAAAGGGAAATACTCAATCACCCTTCTTGCAGCCATTAGAAGAAGTGCAGATGTGAGTAAAATCCATGATTTATTGTAACGAGTTGCTCGTGTAAGATTAATTGCCAGTGCAGCTGCAAACACTTGCAAAACGATTGAAATGATGATGGCTATTTTGATATACATGATAGTTTCGGATTAAGGTTTTGTTTTTTTAGAATACAGGAGCCAGGATTCAATTGTCAGGAAAATGATTGCATAAAATAATATTCCTGAACACTGGCTCCTGTATTCTGAATTCTTAAAATATTAACAAATGTAGGGTAATTATTTTAATTCAAATATTTCCTGTTCTGGCATTATTTAACCAAACAAGTCGAATATGATTAAAGGAGTTAAAAAGTATTAAATAATTTATGTTTTAATCTCTATTGATTGAAATAATGAATCTGTTTATGTAAAATTGTATTCTTAAATTTTTAAAAAATTCCAGGATGAAAATCATTTTGATAAGGATTTTAGTTATTCTAAATTTTACCATATTGGTTAATAGTTATGGACAGAAAGTGATAATTGATACCGATGCAGCTCCCGATGATTTGCGAGCAATTTGCATGTTGCTTGCACGTGAAGATATTAATATTGTTGCCATTACTACTTCTGATGGTGCACTTGATCCCCTTGACGGGGCAAAGAAGGTGAAGGAGTTGTTACAAATGGTTAAAAGAAATGATATACCAATAGGTGTAGGTAAATATTCGAGTCAAAGAATTCCCCCTTTCAGGACATATGCTTCCAGCTTCTATTGGGGAGATGAATTACCTGGTGAAGCTTCTGAGAGTATTCAGGCAGAAAAATTGTTTAATGATATCATGGCGAAAGCAGATGAAGTAACTTTTATTTGTCTGGGGCCATTGACAAATATTGATCAGGTAATAAAATCTTCTTCATATAAGGATAAAATCGAACACATCTATTGGTATAGTAGTTATGCAACACCGATGCAAAGCACATGTTTTAATTATACCAGGGATTCAATATCAGCAAAGCAGGTTATTTTTGCGGGGATACCAATGACTATAGTTAATAATCAGGAAAAAGAGAAGGCGGTTTTCGATAAGGAACTGCTTGACAGAATATGTGAGAAAAGTAATCCATACACAAATGTTTTATGCAAAGCTTTTAGTAATGTGGATGTTCAGGCAGGTATTAAAAATGGACATCACAAAATATGGGATGAATTGGTCGTGCTGGGTTTTTTGTATCCTGAATATTTTACCTTCCATGCTATTTCTGGTGATTATCCTGTTTCAAAAGTGAAGGATTACGAAATATGTAAAGCAAGGGAGGCTATAATACGGTTATTAGGACATGATCCGGAGCATAAATATGTTGTATTCGAGGATTTTCCGCATAATCCTGAAATGTTCAGAGAAGATATTGCCCCATACGTTGATGAGATCATAGCGAAGCATGGAGAAGATGAATGGAGGGCTTGCCTGCTAACCAATGAAATTCATGGGCACCTGGGAATTTATTCACTGGCAGGGGCGAAAATGGGAATCAGGGCACGTGAATATTTTAATGTTGGATTGGATAAGCTGGAGGTGGTTTCGTATACCGGCAACCATCCTCCAATTAGTTGTATGAATGACGGGTTGCAGATAAGCACAGGCGCTACATTGGGTCAGGGTACAATAAGTATAGTTACAGATAGCATACCTAAGCCAGAGGCCATTTTTAAATACGGTTCCAAACAAATTAAAATGTCCATTAAGCCTGAATACCGGAAAAAATTCAAATCAGATATTGAAAGCGCTTTGTTGCAATATGACTTGTCTCAGGCGGGCTACTGGCAATTGGTGCGCGAATTGGCTATTCGTTATTGGTTAGAGCTTGATAGAAATGAAATGTTTATAATAGAAGAAATCAAATAATCTAAGGTTGATGAATATTTTCAGGACCAGGCTTTATACCCTGATTTCCTTAGCAATTGTAATACCTTTGGGCCTATATGCCAACACTCATCGCGGAGCGGGTAGTATATGGCTGAATAATTCTTCAGCAGGACTTCTTTACGAATTGTTCTGGTGTCTGTTCTTTTTTCTGGTTTTTATAAAAGCCAAACCTTATAGGATTGTCCTTTGGGTTTTCATTGGTACCACTGCATTAGAGGTATTACAGCTTTGGCATCCTGCATTTTTAGTACCCATACGTTCAACCTTTTTTGGAAAAGCCATGTTGGGTTCATCCTTTTCGTTTATTGATATTTTGTACTATTTATTTGGGTGTATACTTGGATGGTTATGGCTAATAGGAATAAAATATTTTGGAATGAATAAATAATAAAAAAAACCCACAGTTCTTTTTCTGTGGGTTCACTTATGTTTTTATACCTAAATATCCCCTTCCGGTCCGTAATGGTCAAGGATATCCTGCAATATTTTATATACTGTATCCATATTATCTTCTGCACATCTTCTTACCCAGAATGAAAGTATCCATTCCTGGTCAGAGTCGTAGGCTGCGTTTTGGTTGTATAGTGGTTCATACAATTCATATTGAGCGGCTATTGGATATCCATCATAATCACCTTCCTGAATGGCTTGTTCATTTTTTGATTTAGCCTCGTTATAGATATTCTTACAAATATTTTTATAATCAGGAATAGAAGTTATATGTTGATAGGCTTCTACTAATGCGTAAACGTTACTACCAATATTCGTTGCATCAAATAAATCCTGATCTACCAAATCATAAACTGGTTCTTTATACCTGTCATAAAGTCTTTTTATATTTGAAGGACTCCTATCCAGTCTGTGAATAAGAAAGGCTAATAACTTTGATTCTGCAGAAGCATCGTCCCCAAATGAACTCCAACCTTTAGCGGGTCTTTCACCTGCCGGAAGAAAGTCAGGTAATAACAGGAATACTTTTGAGAAATAGTTGATTTTGAGACGATAGCGATCTGAGTCAAATGTCGATACATCATAATTTGATGTTAGTTTACGAACCACCTGGCCCAGCAAATCTTCCATATTTTCCTGATCAATGGCAACATAGCCTTCTTTTATATTCACTTCATTGAAACCAAAATAGTCTGAAAGCACTGAAACATTGCTTGAAGGGAAATTAGAAAAATCAATCTCAAGCCTCTCCATCGATGCATCATTCAAGAGGTTATAAATATCTGAAATAAAAATACTCTTTTCAAAATCAGGATTTTCAAGTATGGCCTCCAATTCTGCTTTCTTTTTAGCTTCGTCTTTTTGTTCGAAAGCCCGTTGTGCAAAAACAGCAACAGCAAGGTCTGTTTTGTCATAGGTGAGTTTATCATTTTTTATCCATTTAGTCTGGTACCAGGTTTCACCCTGAGGTTTTCCCTTTACTTCCAGCCAGTCGTCTTGTTCGCTTACTATCGCAACTATATCCATCTGGCTGAATTCCTTGTCGGTTTTGGTTGTAAGGGTAGGCCTACTGTACATGGGGGTGTTCTCCAACAATGCACCAATCTTCTGATTTACTGCTACAAAATCACTTTTTATCCAGCCTTCTTTGCCATCAATCAGTCTTATTTTTATATATACCGGTAATTTTTTATCAGAGCTGTCAACAGCCTGATCCAAATATTCCACTTTTTCTGCCAGGTATACTGTTGCCAGCCACTTTCCTTTGCTCCCTATCGTATCTTTAATGGAAACTTCTTTCCAGAGAATATAAGAAGCAACTTCAGGTTCTTGAGATTCTATATCAACGGCTGTGCTGTCATTTACCTGATCTCCTTTTGTTTTTCCTTTGCACGAAAAGTCAATCATTAATAGAAAAGCGAATAAAAAGATGCTTAAGAAGAGTAGAATTTTCTTTTTCATGGTGCTGATTTTAAGTATTACATATTTTATTTCTAATAAAGTAACACATTTTTTTTGAAAATTTCAAGCCATATATCATATTAAAGGACTGAGAAGCCTGAACCAACTATTTCTCGCAAATTCCCGCTGATGAATTCGCAGATGAATGCAGATTTTATACTATTATTAATATATGGCTCCGCAGGAGTCAAATGTTTATTGAAATACTTGTGTTTCTATAAACTTACAACCCTAAGATTCTTGATGACATCATTAGAAGCTCTAAAGGTTCTTAGATTTTCATTTCGTCGCATAATGGGAATTCGTTCTCAAATAATAGATTACGGATGCGACGATTGTGTCTGCCTGATTTAACCCCGGGTTCATTTTGCTCCGCTTCATTTCACCCGGGGCTATTAATATTGAAGACCTACGGCCTTCTTCTAAATGATTATCATGAGCCTGTAAGGCTCAAATATCAATAGCCCGGTGCGTTAGCGCCGGGTTTAAATATGCGTAAAAAGTGCGATGCAACCGATAAATTGAATTTAAAAATGAATGATATTTATGCATCGCAATTAGTAGAAGATCAATTACATATAAATTATTAGCCTGACGAGGATACCTGGACGGGATTGCTTTAATAAAATATTTCTTTTACAATGATTCAATTATCCTGCTTTTGACATAACCCTTCATGGATAATAATATCCTATTCTCAATTATACATTATCATGTAACTTTTTATTAAGTTTAGGCAACATACATATAAAGGCATTTTATACAATTGATAAAAGACCAACATAAAACAGAGTTTTTAAAGCTTTATGAGCCGGTTCATGGACCCTTTAGCAGGTTCTGCAGGGCATTGTCCGGAAATGCCATGGATGCAGAAGATTTGTTGCAGGATACAGTGCTTAATATGTTGGAAAACTTTGGCAAGATAAAGGATAAGAGTGCATTTAAAGCCTATATGTTCAGTGTTGCCAGTAACCTGTATAAGATGAAGATGAGGAGGTCCAAGTTCAGGGCTGAATTCAATGACAAAGAGATTGGCCGCATCATAGACCGGGAGCATAACCAGGAATACCTGGCCGACTTCAGGATTGTATATGAAAAAATGCTCTCCCTCCCTCAACGTACTGCTGAAGCGCTGATTCTATTTCATGTATCTGACCTTTCCCTGGAGGATATTCAAAAAATACAGGGAGGAAGCCTGTCCGGAGTGAAGCTTCGCCTAAAAAGAGGCAGGGAAAAGCTATTGTCCCTGCTTAATACGAAACAGCAATTGAAAATTGCCCAGGTGTTTTTAATGATTTAAAAGCATGACTATGGAGAGATATTATACAAATAAAGATATTGATCAGTTTTTCGAAAATCTTCGGGAGATAACTGATTATCCTTTAAAAAAGGTGTACCAATTAATAAATAACCCTGATGCAAAGGCCACGCTCAGGGTAAATTTTAATTACAGACTTTTAAAATTTATCATTATGACAAGTATAATCATTGCAGGAGTGTCGGCTCTTTTGTTGTGGCCGGGCTCACATAAGAATGTTGAAAATCAAACTTTTTGTAATAATCAATATCGAAAATCTGAAGTTAATCTAACTGATAATAACTCAGTTGAGGTAACTGACTATCAAAATTCAAGATCCCTTAATTCATCAAATTGTAGCATCAGCAATGATACTCTTTGTTCGGCAAGGAATAATTCACCTGATAATATTGTGCAATTATTAACAGATAAAGGAAATGAATTTTTTAGTGAGGATGAAAATCAGAACTGTGACTGGCCAGAAGATACTATTATTGACAAGGACGTCTTACTTGTAGATCTTACTGATGAAGAAATGAAGATGCTGGGTATAGCCAGAAAGGGTTATGCTACTTTTTATCATAATATTAGCCCTGATGGTTATTATGACATGCATTTGGGTTGTCATACGGATTCTATCCCTAAGGAGGAAAGAATAATATCAAATAACGAGTTTTTTGTTGCATATGTTACAAATATCTATTTTGAGACAAATGGCCCAGGTTCATTTTATTTGTCAATGGATACGCTAGTTCCAGTAATTACAAATAATAAGGCAGGGCAAATATTTTGGTTTATACCACACAAAAACTTCTACAATGCTTTACCTGAAAGATATAAATACCTGGAATCTATCTATGAAAGATTAATTTGTCTAAAAAAGAAAAATCCGGATAGAGTATTTACAAATTTTCTTGACAAAGCGGGGACCTCTGTTATTGAACCTGTCAATATTTTAGAACTGAGCATAAGTGATCTGCAAAAGATTGGAGTAATTTTCGATGATAAATGTGTTATTTTTCAATCAAAGAACAAGAATTACACACTAAAGAAATGTACTGATGGCACTCGTGGAGGAGGAAGCGATGAAGACTTTGGTGAATTCCCTCCTAATCCATATCCTGTTGCGATGACGGATTTACATGGGCGCAGATCACATGTTATGAATACTATTATCAATAGAGATTCTTTATCCAAGATTATGAATATCCTAATTCCGGTTAAAATTGACTTGCGAAAAATAGTTCCGCCAAATGAGGAAATACTTATTTGTTGGTTTTATCCTACAGATGAGTTTATTAATTCTTTACCGGATGAGATAAAAACAGAATTAAAAATTGAACGGAATGCAATTATTAATGGTGATAAATCAATTAATAGTAGTTGTACCTATTTTGAAGTCTGCAAATCAACGTTGTTTTTAGACGGGTTTAAGGTATATCCGAATCCCGCAAATCAATCAGTGAATATAGAATTTATTACGGATGAACCACTAAAAGGAAATATCTCCCTGGTTAATATTTCCGGTAGCCAAATTAAAGTATTATTACCTGAGACCTCATTCCCGTCTGGTAAAAATACATATCAGGCAGATGTTTCTGACATCAGTCCGGGAATTTATCTTGTTTCCATAATGACCGATAAAGGTTTTAAAACGCAGCGGATCATAATATCACGGTAAATTAATTTTCAAATTCTTATCCGCGGGAGTACAGGAAATAAAATTGACGGTCAGATTTCATCTCGAAGACCTGATAGGTTTTGAAAACCTGTCAGGTCTGGAAAGAAGGTAGCGGGGTAAGGAAATTGACAGTGGAATTTCACATCTACGTTCCTCAAGGAAGAAAATAAACCGTCAAATTCTTTCCCGGATCGCTCCAGGATAAAATTCAACCGTCAAATTCTTACCTGGACTGTTCCAGGTTGAAAATTGACCGTTAAATTGTTGCCTAAACCGCTCCAGGATAAAATTCAACGGTCAAATTCTTACTTGTACGTCTCCAGGTAAAAATCCAACCGTAAAATATTAGCCTCTGAGAGTTGGAGGATGAAATTCAACCGTCAAAATCTTATCTGGACCACTCCAGGCTAAAGTTCAACCGTCAAATTCTTTTCCACATGTGTGCAGGGAAGAAAATAAACTATCAGTTTTTATTCCAGAGACCTGACAGGTTTGAGAAACCTGTCAGGTCTGGGAAACAGGCAATAGGGTAAGGAATTTGACGGTTGAATTTTATGTATATGTTCCTCAGGGAAGGAATCTGACGGTTGAATTTTACATCTACAATTCGCAGGGAAGGAAATAAACGGTCAGTTTACACTCCTTTTTCATTCGATAGAATATAAATTACCGTTGGCTTTAGCCAACGGAACAAAAACAGAATTATTGCCCGGCTTTAGCCACATTAGCTAATCTTGTAATTTATATGCAACTCATAACATTTCTGCACTCAATATGGGGCTAAAGCCCCTGTTTTTTCTACCTTTTGTCGGTGGCTTCAGCCAACGACAATGTGCTCATATACCTTGATCAGTTAAATGTTTTCTTTGAAGAATCAGATAAAAATAAAAATGTCCCACATTATTGATAAAAATTTGAAACCATTTTGCAGTATTCCTTGTTATTTTTATCCATCCATTAAACCAAAGGAGAAAACAAACCCATTATTAACTTAACCCTTAAACCCTATGAAAAAATACTTTTTTAAATTTCTTCTTTTAAGATTATAAAACTTATGACAATATAAACAGCATAATTGTCATATGTTTTAATCGTAATAATAGTTACGATTGTATTCTATTATAGTCTCCCTCCTCCACAAACTTTTCACCTATGTCAGAAATGAATGTGTCTGTATTCATTTTTGAAAATTAGCCTCATGTTTTTATGAGATAATAAACCTATTTTTAACTAAAACCTAAACAAAATGAAGACAAAAAAAAGTAAGAAAATCATGGCATTTAGCATAGCGATATGCATGTCGATTGCTTTAACTACTTCTCTGTATGCAGAAGGTGATGGCTACGGAGCCAACAATGGGGGCAACTCCGGTACTGCCGTAACCGTCACTACAGCCTCTCAGCTTGCAACTTATGCAGGTTCAAACTCAGCCTATAATATTACCGTTTCAGGTACTATAGACCTGGGAACCAATGGGGTTGTTAAGCTTGGGTCAAATACCACATTGCAGGGTGCTAACACAAGTGCCACGATTATTGGTACAATAAACATTACTGGTGTGAGCAATGTAATTGTGAAAAACCTGAACATTACAGCTCCAACCGGAGATCCTGGTGATAATGACGGGGTGCAAATTCGTGGCGGAGCAACAGGTATTTTAATAACAAAATGCAACATTTACAATTGCACTGATGGTTGTTTGGATGTTACCCACGGTGGGGCCACTGCAACCATTTCATGGTGTAAGTTCTACTATACATGGGATAATGGCCATAATTTTGCCTGCCTGATTGGTGCTTCTGATGATGATTATGGAACATACAAACTGACGTATCACCATAACTGGTGGGCACAGGGTTGTGATCAGCGTATGACTGCGTCAAGATTTGGACCGGTACATTTTTATAATAACTATTTTAGCTGTACGGGTAATTATTATTGTACTACCTCACGTACAATCTGTGAAATGCTTGCTCAAAATAATTATTATGACGGAGTTAGCAATCCACTGGCTAAAGAAGGTAATGGAAGACTAAGGACTTCAGGGAATATTTTTAATAATTGTACAGGGAATCAGGTTAGCAGCAGTGATGCTGTATTTACTCCTCCTTACAGTTATTCTTTAACTTCAACAAGTAGTGTGCCCAGTGTTGTAAAAGCAGGTGCAGGAAATGTGGGTTCATCAAGTAGCACAACCAATGGTACTTTTAATGGCACTTATTCGATACTCGCATCACACAGCGGTAAAGCATTGGACGTATATGCATGGGGCACTTCCAACGGGACGAATATATGCCAGTGGTCATACTGGGGTGGTGCGACACAACAATTCAATGTTACCCCTGTGGATGGCATATGGCACAGGATTACCCCTGTACTTTCTACTGATAAAGCTCTTGATGTATATGGAATTTCAACTGCAAGCGGCGCCAATATTTGCATATGGGAATACTGGGGCGGCTACGGTCAACAGTACAGGTTTCAGAATGCCGGAAGCGGTGTTTGGAGGATTATTGCGCGCCATAGTGAGAAATGCCTTGATGTAGCTGGCGCTTCTACTGCTGATGGTGCAAATGTCCAGCAATGGACATGTACGGCGGGATCGGCATGGCAAATGTTCCAGATGGTAAGCCTAAAGAGCGCTGAAAATGCTACAGGTGCAATTGAAAAATTGGCAGACGGGATAGCCGTATATCCCAATCCTGTAGTAAATAACATGTATATTGGATTGCCTGAAAAATACCGCGACAATGTAAGTATTTCTGTCTTTAATAGCGCAGGAGCACGATTGATATTGGAAGAAAACATAACGGCAACAGAATATCAGATGGACCTTAGTGGTTTGAAATCTGGTATTTATGTGTTGATGATATCCAATGGAAGGGAAACTTTGTCTCATAAGTTTTCAAAAAATTAGGATACCATCCTTCTTTTAAATAAAGGAATTTATAAGGATGATCTTATAGATGCACCAGAAAGCCAATTAAAACTTAGCCGTCCGTCTTTTATTGACGGGCGGTTTTTACATTTTTTATACTAATTAAGCCATAAAAATATCACACTGGAACAGGGAAGCATATGTGATGATTACACAAATATCCACCTTTTAAAGACATCATTCTACCTTTTTTCCCTTTAAATAATTATATTTGTTGGGGAGATTGCTATATGCCTGAATTAGTAATCATCATACAATTAAAAAATTGCTCGAATAAACACAAAACACTAAGTATGAAAAAACCGTCTTCAAAAGTCTTGCTTATTTCAATTTGTAAGATAGTCTTGTATTAATTCCTAACGCTGCATTAAATCTGCCAATACTATTGTAAGCCTCATTTTATAGGTGTTTTAATGTATGTGTACCTGATGGGCCAATAGATCTTATCAGGAAATATTCTTCAGATGTTTTTAAATATGGATTCAAAGAATTGGATCACAATAATTAACCAAAAACCTTAATTTTTAACTAAAACACAAAACTATGTCAAACTTTAAAAGATTATTTATTTGTATCTCAATATTGTTCTGCGGGGCAATATTTATGAATGATGTATTAGCCTATGAACACGAGGTGTGGCAATCAGGCAGTTTATATTACTGGAAAACCTTTGATGTGACGCGTGGCAGTTCGTCAGATTTGGCTGTAGCCGTTGAAGGAGCTATGGGATCTGGAAACCGCGATGTACATGTTACAACAAGTGGTACTTTGAGATCAACATTAGATGTGGTACAACCAGGTGTAAGGTTATATTGCCATGGCAATACTTTTACCGCTAACTTTGACGGTATTGGTATTATGAACAACGGCCGAAATGGTTTTGAGATCTACGATTTGACCCTTAGAAATGTAACACAATATGGCATCCGATGTAGTGGAGCCAGTGACCTACGTTTTGTAAATGTTAAAACAATTGACATTGGATGGATTGGTATGCGAATCGACAGCAGGTCAAGTAATCCATGGGATTATACAATTTATAATCTTTATATGAGAGATTGTCACTTTGAAAATTGTGGATCTCATGGTCTTGAGACTTATAGCATTGACGGTGTAACCCTGGAAGGTACTATGACTGCCAGAAACTGTGGTGAATGTGGTGTATTGTTTAACCAATCTAAAAACGGAACTGTTGGAACTGTTAATGCATACAACTGCTGCTGGGGAGGTGGTTATGCAGGTTTGCGTTTTGCAAACGGATGTAGTAACATCACTGTTCAAAAGCTTATTGCAGATCATTGTGGCAGAGGTTATTTCGTTGTTAAAACAGGACCAACTGTAAATTGCCATTTGAACAATGCCGAAATTCGTGAATGTTCTGGTCTTGGTATTTGGATAGAAAACGGAACCAACTGCAGCGTTAAGTCAGGTTGTTGTGAGTCAGCGATATCCGTTTCCGGATCAGGAAGCTATGTAAATGTTAGCAGCAGTTGTAGTTCATCTGGAGGTACCGTTTATCAATTTAGAAACCGTTCAACAGGCCAATATATAGATGGCATGGGCAGGACAATTAATGGTGATGCTGCAGGACAATGGGGAAATACCACTCACCCTAATGCACAATGGCGTTTAGTTGATGCCGGATCTGGTTACTCTTATATAGTTAATGTTGCAACAAACATGAAGCTTGACGGATATGGAAGAACCAGCAACGGTAGCGTTTGTGCACAATATTCTAATAGTACAACTCATCCTAATGCACAATGGAGATTTATAGATGCCGGATCTGGTTACTATTTTATTGAAAACCGGGGAACAGGCATGAGGCTTGATGGATACGGACTTACTGATAACGGAAGTGATCTGATGCAATATCACAATACTACACATCCAAATGCTCAGTGGCAAAGGATTGCATTTAAATCTGCAACTAATGTAACAGGAATTCTGGAGAATGAGGCTGATGCTTTAAGAATGTACCCAAATCCTGCAGTTGATAACTTGTATATAAGACTCCCTGCTAACTATAATAAAAATGTAAGTATTACAGTATTTAATAGTGCTGGTTCAAGATTAATAATGAAAGATAATATCTCTGCTGATGAATACCAACTTGATCTTAGTAGTATAAATTCCGGTATTTATATACTTGTGGTTTCAAATGGAAAAGAATCTATAACCCAGAAATTCTCTAAACACTAAAACCCAACCATACCATTTAAGAAGCTGCCTGAATTTCAGGCAGCTTTTTTTTCGCAATCCCCTAGAAATATATATCCTTAAGTACTACTTTATGATACGTGATAATAAACTCAACTTAGTATACATTTATCCTCCTATTATAAACAAATCTCCACTATAATCTCTCAATCATTCCTTACATTTATTTCAATGTTTTTATTGTACCTGTTTACAATATCTGACATTTAACCTTTCGAAAACACTACTCTTTAACTCAATAACACTATTACTATGGGAAAATGTACTTGTAAATACTATCCATTTTGTAACCCTGTTAAAACTAGTTATGCTCTGCTATTATCTGACGCAGTTTTTCAGATGTGCTATTTAAGTTTGTCTGAACAATACGGCAATGCCGGATTTTTAGATGACGGGAATTTAAAAATGGATTTTCGGTTTTATGAACATCCTTATATTTTAACCAATAATTAACCCTAATCATTAACTAAAAACTAAAACCTATGACAACAAAACCAAATTTTCTGAGAATGAGACGGAGCTTGTGTGCTTCATTGATTCTTTGTTTTACCCTTGTGAGTGTAATTGCCCAGCCTCCAAGCCATGATCCTTCAACGATGATAAGGAACACAGATGGCAGGTATTGGATATTTACCACAGGTAATGGCATCTGGTGCATGTCATCCAGTAACTCCAACTTTACCGATTGGAGGGCTGAAACAGCTCCATTTGCAAATGGTTATCCCAGCTGGATTAAAAACTATGTATCCGGTTTTACGGGCTCCTTCTGGGCTCCGGATGTTATTAAAATAGGTAGTACATACTATCTGTATTATTCATGTGCAGGTTCGGGGACTGCTGCGGCAATTGGCGTTGCAACAGCCACAAATCTCAGGGGCCCTTGGACTGATAAAGGAATGGTCGTGGCAGGGAACAATGCCATAGACCCTGCTGTTTACTACGATAATGGCAGGCTTTGGATGGCCTGGGGCAACTGGGTATCAGGTATTGATATTTGTGAGCTGAACCCATCAACAGGTAAAAGGTTGAATTCTACATCCTATCATTTAGTGTCCGGTGAGGTTGAAGGACCCGGTTTAATTAAACATGGTGATTACTATTTCTTATTTTACCAAAGAGGGCTGTGTTGTAATGGGGTTAATAGTACATACTACATAGTCGTTGCCC
The DNA here is from genome assembly GCA_016926235.1 of Bacteroidales bacterium. The sequence continues at coordinate 85,230 of JAFGOZ010000390.1, forward strand.
GCTCAACAAGTATTACAGGCCCTTATACAGGTGAAAAAGTTTTTGTACCTAACAGGAGTGGCAATATAATTGGACCAGGCCATTTTGGATATGGTGAAGGTAAGCTTACTTATCACTATTATGACGGAAATGACAATGGAGCTGCAAAACTTAAGATCACAACGATGGGATATGCCGGTGGATATCCTGTGGCGGGCATTACATCCGACGATGGAAGTTGCACGATCAGCTCAACAACGGATGGCATATTTAATGGTACTTATGCAATAAGACCTACCCATAGTAATAAAGCTTTGGATGTATATGCCTGGGGAACATCAAATGGTACTAATATTGTTCAATGGTCTTACTGGGGCGGCGCAACACAGCAATTCAATATAACCCCGGTAGATGGTATTTGGCATAGAATTACTCCTGTTTTAGCCACCGATAAAGCACTTGATGTTTACAATATTTCCACAGCTGACGGAGCAAATATCAATATCTGGTCATACTGGGGTGGCAATGGTCAGCAATTTCGCTTCCAGAGTGCAGGCTCGGGAAAATGGAGGATTATTAACCGAAACAGTGGCAAATGTGTTGACGTTGAGGGTTCTTCAACAGCAGATGGTGCAAATGTATTTCAGTGGACTTGTATTAGCGGGGCAGCAAATCAAATGTTCCAGTTGGTGAGCTTGAAAAGCGCTGAGAACACAACCGGGGTCATTGAGAAAGATGTTGATGCTATTGGATTGTACCCTAATCCTGTGGTTGACAGGTTATATATCAACTTGCCTGAAGAATATCAGGAAAATATTTCTGTTGCTATATTTAACAGTGCGGGTACAAGGCTAGTATCTCAGGATAATGTAAGTGCCGTTGATTACATCATGGATGTTGGCGAGCTTAAGGCAGGTATCTATTTTATTATGATATCGAATGGAAAAGAAAGCATAACCGAGAAATTCTCTAAAAAGTAGTTTGATGTGTTATTAAGAGTAAAGAGGCTACACGGATAATGTAGCCTCTTTTATTGTCAGTTTAATCCTGGGAAACTGATAGGTTTCTTGTGATATGGTAAGTTGCACTATTAAAGGGTGGAATGATGGATAAAAGTATCATTGGGTTGAAGTATTATTAATGTCGAGATTATTTTTTCCATTATTCCATGTATCCATTAATCCAATGGTTAAGGACTAAAGAAACTGAATATTTTCCTATCAATGACGATTTACAGCAAGTTCGTGTTATTCAATATTTATTCAAGCGTTTTTTCTTCATCTCATGACAATCGCAGGGTTTTTCATAATTTTTCGGATGTTTAGGCCGTTTAAATTTGTGCTTATTATTGGCCGCACAACCCATTACGCTGAATGAAAGAATGAAAAATAGAATATATCCGAATAGTTTATTGGACTTTATCATGTAAGAAATAAATAAATCAACAAATCAATAAATCAACAAATCAATAAATCAACAAATCAATAAATCAAAAAATGTCTATACATAACTTATTTTCATCATATTGGTCTGACCTCTTTTTAAAAGAGGAGTGCTACCCACATGGACCACAATGTCATTTTCTTTAATAAGTTTTTGCTCTTTTAAGAATTTTATAGAGTGCTCGATAGCTTCATCCATGGTTTTAACGGTATCATAGGCAAAAGCACGAACTCCCCAAAGAAGCGAGAGTTTATTTAATATTTCACAGTTTGTTGTAAATGCAAATATATCTGCATCAGGACGATGGCTTGAAATGCGAAAGGCAGTGTAACCAGAATGGGTAAAGGTTATGATAGCCCTGGCACCGGATTGCATGGCCATATTGCATGCATTATAGCAAACCGAATCGGCGAGGAAAGTGCGAGAAAAATCTTTTGGCGGATGTTCTTTGAAAAACTTGAATCCTTTCTTTTCCGTTGAATCAATTATTTTCTGCATGCTATTAATTACTTCAACGGGATATTTTCCTGTTGAAGTTTCTCCACTTAACATCAGGGCATCTGCACCATCGAGTACCGCATTGGCAACATCTGTAGCTTCTGCACGGGTAGGACGGAAGTTGGTTATCATGCTTTCCATCATTTGCGTAGCAATAATTACGGGTTTCGCTGCTGTAATACAGGCATCAACGATCATTTTTTGGATAAGTGGTACATCCTCAAACGGGGTTTCCACTCCCAGGTCACCTCTGGCAACCATTATACCATCTGTCATGTCAATGATGTTGTGGATTTCTTTCAATGCCTCAGGTTTTTCAATTTTTGCTATTACCCGTGTGTTTTTTTTCTTTTTCTTGATAAGTTCCTTTAATTCAACAATGTCGGTAACTGTACGTACAAAGGAAAGGGCAATCCAGTCAACACCCTGATCCAGGGCAAAATTTGCATCTTCTACATCCTTTTCCGTCATACTGGGTAATGATATTTTAGTGTTTGGCAGGTTAACTCCCTTTTTTGAAGATAAAATGCCTCCATAAATAACTTTGGCTTTTACGGTATCTTTTCGGTTTGTCTCAATTACTTCCAGTTTTAGTTTTCCGTCATCAATCAATATGGTTTCACCGGCTTCCACGTCTTGTGGAAATTGTGTATAACTCATATATACATTATCTGCATTACCTATGCATTTTTCATTTACAAAGAGTATCTCCTTCCCGGGGATTAGCTCAACACCATTATTCTCTACATCGCCAATTCGTAATTTTGGGCCTTGTAAATCTGCAAGTATCGCCACATTTGCATGGGGGATTTCCTGGTTGAGTTCCCTGATCGTTTTAATTACACCCAGGTGTACATCATGGGTGCTATGTGAAAAGTTTAACCTGCATACATCCAGCCCTTCGAGAAAAAGTTTTCTTAATACTTCTTTTGAAGAAGTTGCTGGTCCGATAGTCGCAACTATCTTAGTTTGGGAAAGTTCATGCCTTACTGCCATAGTCTTTAATCTGTTTTATATAAAAACTTAAAGGTATAATTTTTCCCGAATAATGATATATATCTGGAAAAAGGAGTTCGCAGTCACAGCGAATTTTGAACCTTTTTTAAAGCTTCATATAATATATTAACACTTATAGGTTTACTTATATAACCATTGAAATCGTAGCTCAAAATTTCATTTTTTTCAACGGCAGTTGCATAGGCAGTAACTGCTATAACTGGTATTCTTTTATTAAACTCCCGTATTTGGATTAAAGCATCTATGCCATTTAATTTTGGCATTTTAATATCCATCAAAACAACTATGTTTTCTGTGTTTTTCAGGTTTTTAATATAATTAACTATTTCAATGCCATCTTTGGCCCAATGAACAACTTCAAGGTTGAGGCTTTTAAGCATCATTTTTAACACCAGGAAATTATTGTCTTCATCTTCAGCTATGACAATATCCATGTTTAATTTTTCTGAGATGGGAGTTTGGTTCGTTTTTGTTCTTTGTGTGAGTGCATTATTTTTTGAAAAGGGTAAAGTAAAATAGAATGTGGAACCAACATTGACAGTTGATTCAAGCCAAATATTACCGCCCATCAATTCAAGAAGTCGCTTGCAGATTGATAGCCCTATTCCGGCACCCCGATATATCCGGGTAACATCATCCTCAATTTTTTCAAAATAGTTAAAAATGCTTGAAAATTTATCTTCTTTAATTCCTATACCCGTATCTTTAACAAAAAATAGTGCTTCGTTATCCCTTCTTTCATATCCAAATTGTATAGTACCTCTTTCAGTATATTTAAAGGCATTGTCCAATAAATTATTCATTATTTGCTTAAATCGAAATATGTCATTATCAAGGATCAATGAATCTCCTTTTTCACAAACAAACTGGATGAAGATATTTTTCTTGTTTTTCAGGATATAGTATTTCTCTAATTCTTCCAAAACAGGATAAACATCAAAAAGTCCGGTGAATATTTCTAACTGGTTGGACTCAATTTTGGAAATATCCAGGATGTCATTTATAAGTACTAAAAGAGCTTCCGAATTATTGTTTATGATTTCAATATAAAGCTCTTTCTCTTTAGGATCTTCTTCATTTATTAACAGATTGGAAAATCCTAAAATGGAGTTCATTGGGGTTCGTATCTCATGGCTCATATTTGCCAGAAAAGCAGACTTTAAACGGTCACTTTCTTCTGCTCTTGCTTTTTGCTCTTCAAGCTCAAGAGTCCTCTCAGTTACTAACTTTTCAAGTTGATTACGATGTTTAAATAACTCTTCATTTTGCATTACAATTTCTTCCTGTTTTTCTTCCAGTAATACATTCGCTTCAGATAGTTCCCGGGTTCTTTCTTTTACTTTTTGTTCCAATATTTCCTTTTGAGCCTTTAATGCCATGGTCCTGATACGAATTATTAAAAATATTACAATCGACAAGGTAAGAAATACCAAAACATAAAATAACCATGTGCTGGTAAAAGGAGGTATTATTCGAATATCCAGTTCGGTATAATTGTCACTCCATTTACCATCATTATTGGAAGCCGTAATTATAAATTTATATTTACCACCATCAAGATTGGTATAAGTAGCTGATCGCTTTGTTACATCAGTGTAATTCCAATCATTGTCAAAACCTTTCAGCATGTATTTATATTGGTTCTTTTCAGGATAGGAAAAATGCAGGGCTGCAAATTCAATTGTAAATACTTTATGTTTATATGATAGTGTTACCTCTTTTGCAGTAGAGATGGATTCTTTAAGGATGGTTCTTTTATTAAATTTCTGACCAATGTGTACCGGGGTATTAAAAATTTTCAAATTTGTTATCATTACTTTAGGTGGGAAGGGATTATCCTGGATATTTTTTGGGTAGAATGAAACAAATCCATCAACACCACCAAAAAATATTTCATCCGAAGTACTTCTGCTATATGAGTTTAGTGTAAATTGTTTAATAAGTATCCCATCATTGCTTTTATAGTTTACAAAATGGGGTTTGTAAGGGTTTGTGATAGCATCTTTATAAACCGTAATTCCCGAAGTGGTAGATATCCATAAATTGTTAGAATCACATACTATACGGTATATTGTATTTGTAGGTAATCCATCAAGTTCCGTATAATGAATGATAGTATCATTTTTTTGATCAATAAAGAAAAGTCCTGAATTACCAGCGGTCCAGATGTTTTTATTTCTGTCCTCATAAACCGTATAAATAGCCACAGTTGATATCATCTCATTATACTGCACAAATGTGCTGTTTTTTTTATTCAATAAAAAGAGTCCATGAATAGCACTTCCCAGCCATACATTCTCATCATTGTCAACATAAATAGTATGCACAACATCGGGAAACAAACCTGAAGGCTTGGTTTTTGTGTAATGTTTGAACTGCGTCTCTCCTTTTGGCAACAGGTCTATTCCCGACCTTGTTCCAACCCATAAATTCTCATCTTTATCAGTATATAATGTATAGACTATATCATTGCATATGCTGTTTTTATCTTTGGGATCATGCACATAATTTATTGTTTTCTTCGTTTTTGGATTAAAATAGTAAAGCCCTGTTTTATAAGTCCCAATCCATAAATTTTCTTCTTTATCCATTAGTATTACCTTGATGTTGTTGCCACTTATTTTATTGTCTGATAAGAAAAAGTATTCATATAGTCCGGTTGATCTGTTTAATTTGTTTAATCCACCTTTTTCGGTTCCTATCCATAAATTATTATGGTTGTCTTCCACTATTGAATAGACGATCCTGTCGTTCAAATAGCGGTTATCATCTTTTTTATGTTCATAAAACCTGAATTTCTTTTGATACATATCACAATAATTAACCCCTCCCGAATAGGTTCCTGCCCATATTATCCCCTGATTATCAATGTGAAGGTCATAAATTGAATTACTGGTTAATCTCGAAATATTATCTGCCTCATAAGCATACCTCACAAATTCATTGCTGTCTTTATCTTTCATAAGCAAACCCACATATGATCCTACCCAAATTCTTCCAAATTCATCCTCATCAATATCCCTTACGTTAAAATCATTTGTCCCTAATGTTTTAAAAGATATCCTGGAAAATGAAGAATCTTCTTTATTAAAAATGCATAATCCATGGTCATCTGTGCCAATCCATATATTGTGCTGACTGTCTTCAAATATGGCTTCAATTCCATTTCCGCTAATGGATGTATAATCAGTCTCAATATTTTTATAATTTGTATAAGACTTATTTTTAGTATTAAAAAGAAATAAACCTTCTCCTTTGGTGCCAATGAGCAAAATGGTGTCGGAGGTAACATTTAATTCGGTCACTTCATGGTTTTTAAACCAAACATATTCATCACTAAAATTTTTAATATATGCTTCATCTTTTCTTTTGTAGAAAAGGCCGTTTATTGAACCAATCCATAATGTACCTTGCTGATCCAGACAAATAGTCCAGGTTATGTCCCTGCAATTCACATTATCCAGGCAAGGGATGTGTGTAAATGATTCAAATTGGGGATTATAAATGTCAACTCCGGCATCTGTGGCAATAATGAGTTTATTATCTTTTGTGTTTATCAATTTGCGAATTGTATTATTTGCAATACTGGTTGAATCCTTTTCATCATGTTTGAAAATACGAAAACTAATACCATCGTAACGATTTAAACCCTCATTTGTCCCAAGCCACAGAAACCCACTAGTGTCAGTACAAATAGCATTTACCTTGTAATTGGATAATCCGTCCTCCATGGTTAAAGATTTAAAGTTGTATTTGGAGTAATTATCCGTTTGTGCATGAAGGTTAATGTCACAACAGATAAAAGAGAACAGGAAGATGCTCAATGATATAAATATCCTGCTTAACATTGAAATTTATTTATACCCTTAATTTACAATAGTTTTACATCAATTCAAAGCGTTTCTTCTTAATTATCATGATGATATCACGCATTAATTGGAAAGTAAAAGAATAAGAATATTACTGTTCCTGTTATGGCTGAAATGGTTTCTTAATAAACGTTTTTGATATGGTTTTGTTCTTTTAATAAAGATTAAATTTTAATAGTTCCTTTTTGGAATATTTAATGAATTGATTTTTGTATATTAGCTGAATTTAGGGAATAGATGATCTATAAGCCAGGAGAAAACAACAATATAAATAATTACTCATGAAGAAATTCACACTATTATCTGCCTGCTATATTTTAAGCATTAATATAGTAATAAACGGACAAAGCGATTTTAATCAGCAAAAACTGGCTGTTTTTAAAAATGGAACGGCCTTTTGTGTAAAAACGGGAAATTTAAATGTAAAGGATAAAACCTGTATATTAAACAATACTCCGGATGCGTTATTTGGAACACTTTGGGCTGGGGCAAAGAATGGCCAGATAAAAGGGATGAATACTCTTAAAACCAAAACTACTGAACCCCATGAGGTATTAAGCATTAAAGATATGGTTACAGGAAACGTTGGGAAGAGGGCAAAGGTTGTTCTTTATAACGAAGCTGCCTATGATGCGGAAATTTTATCTGTAAATGGAAGTGTGGTGACCCTTAACACAAAGGAAAGGTGGGTTACAACTGAATTATCAAGTATTAAAACGGTTGAGTTTTATGAAAAACCGAACCTGACTTATAATATGGAAACTGATAAAAACCAGTTGGCTCTTGAATTTGACAGCGATGGGAATAAAGAGGTGAGTCTTATGTACCTAATGAGTGGAATAAGCTGGTTTCCAAGTTATCTTATCACTATTGATGACAAGAGTAATGCCGATATTGTGTTACGTTCAACTTTAGTTAATGACGCTGAAGATCTTGAAAATGCAGTAGTAGATTTTGTTGTTGGCGTTCCTAATTTTAAGTACAATAACTTGTCCTCCCCATTGACCTCGAAACAAAGCCTTGCTGAATTTATTGCAAATCTAAACTATTCCAGGTACAGTTCATATAATTATAATGCAGCAGGATTGTCGAATGCAATAATGACCCAACAGGCATATGGTTATGGAAGAGCTGATGTTGCCGATGAAGGAGATGTTACCCAGGAAGTGTTGCCAGAAGCACGAAATAGTGAAGATCTTTATTTTTATACATATAAAGACGTAAATATTAAAAAGGGGGAACGTAAAACTTTTGATTTGATCGATAATGCAGTTACATATGAGCATGTTTATGAAACGGAGTTAAAACCTAATAGCAGTTCGGGCTACTACTCCGGTTCCAATTATGATGATGAGAATAATAAGGTGTGGCATTCCATAAAACTTAAAAATTCTTCAGATAAACCCTGGACAACAGGTACCGTGCTTATAATGAAAGGAGAGGGCAGTAAAGCAGAGCCATTAAGCCAGGATATGCTTAAATATACCCCGCCTAAAGGTGAATCATTGGTGAAGATTACGGAAGCCACTGATGTTTCAGTGAAAGACTCTGAAGAAGAGGTGAAACGGGTAGAGAAACAAACGCGGTATAATAATTATTATTATGATTTAGTGACTATAGACGGGGAAATAGTTATCCGTAACTATAAAAACAAAGAAATAACTCTAAAGATAAAACGGGATATTTATGGTAAACTTCAGGAATCGAGCCTGGAATGGGAGAGCACAAAAATGCCGGCTGCATATAACCGTGGATTAGACCCTCTTAATTACGTGAGTTGGGAGATTACCATGAAACCCAGCGAGGAGAGAAAAATACGGTATAGTTATACTATTTATATCTCACGATGATTTTATAAGTTTACCTGACCACAACAAGTACTTGCCTGATGATTATTGGGGGGGGGAGTGCACCGAGTCTGTTTAATGAACTGTTTTAGCGAGTAATTCTAAAAAGGTTTCCATTCCCTTTTTCTTATTGTCATCCAGAGGATAACTAATATCATTTTTTAAATAATCCACAATGTTAATACATCCTTCAATCCTTCTTCTATACTCTTTAGCAGCTTCATCGATATGATCGATGCCGTATCGCAATGCTTTATTAAATTCCCTTTCAAAATCTCCGGGTATATCTTTATTTGCCACCCATGCAGCAAACACAAAAGGTTTGTGTGTGAAATTATACCATTCTTCAGCGAGGTCGTATATATATATGTATTGTTTCACTGCAGCGAAAGTCCTGTCCCCAATTATTACTGCTGCTGAATTGCCTTTAATTACTGATGTTTCAAATCCCGGTTCAGTATTTTTCCACTCTACATCTTTTTTCCAGTAATGCTTAGCCAAAACTTTCACAAGGTTTACCGATGTTCTTGACTGATAATCCAGATAAATGGTGTCAATTTTATCCAAAGCAATATTGCTCGCGAGTATTACGGATTTAACCCTGCCAATGGCACCAATGCAATAATCTGCAATAATTTTATAATTCTTAATTTGAGGTATGGCAGCAACGGGTATCAGACCAATATCTACTTTATCAGAAATCAGTTTTTCAGCACATACAGAGGGAATATCCAACGAAAGTTCAATTTTATTAATAATTCCTGAGTTTTTAAGTCCATAAACAAAAGGAACTGTGTTGAGGTATGATACGGCTGAAACTTTTATTTTATTCATAAATATCAGATATTTGTTACGAAATTACTAAATTTTTCCTATACTCTTCATTATAGCTCTATTTGTTGAAATATGTCAAAATGAATGATTCATTTGTCTTTTTCAGTATCGGGTGTTTAATTTTTATTAAATTTGTTGTTTTTTGAATATTATTACTATGAGTTTTGATGCTTTACAAGCTATTTCTCCCATTGATGGACGTTATAGAACGAAGGTGGATGGATTGCAGGAGTATTTTTCAGAATATGCCCTCATAAAATACAGGATTTATGTGGAGATTGAGTACTTTATTGCTTTATGTAAACTGCCATTGCCGCGATTAAAAGAAATTGGCAAAGAGAAATTTGAAGCTTTGCGACATATTTATACTTCATTCGATCTTGATGGGGCAAAAAAAGTTAAGGATTATGAAAAAACTACAAATCATGATATTAAGGCTGTCGAGTACTTTATAAAACTGAAGTTTGATGAGATCGGGTTAAGTGAATATAAAGAGTTTGTGCATTTTGGTCTTACATCCCAGGATGTAAACAATACAGCAACCCCTATGCTTTTAAGAGATGCAATGGAGAAAGTTTATTATCCTCTGCTTTCGGTTTTCATTGAGCAGTTAAAAACACTTTCAACTGAATGGAAATCCATCTCCATGCTTGCCCATACACATGGACAACCTGCATCTCCTACTAAACTTGGGAAAGAGATAATGGTTTTTGTTGAAAGGCTTGAAATGCAAAAGGCTCAACTTAAGGCTGTTCCATTTTCTGCTAAATTTGGTGGAGCAACAGGTAACCTGAATGCACACAAGGTTGCGTATCCGGACATTGATTGGCTTGCATTTTCTAACTCATTTGTAAATGATACGCTAAGTCTCACCAGATCTCAGGTTACTACCCAGATCGAACATTACGATAATCTGGCTTCCCTATTCGATTCATTGAAGCGTATAAATACTATTCTTATTGACTTTGCCAGGGATGTATGGACCTATATTTCCATGGAGTATTTTAAACAAAAAATTGTGCAGGGAGAAGTTGGTTCATCCACCATGCCCCATAAAGTCAATCCCATTGATTTTGAAAATGCTGAAGGAAATCTGGGTATTGCAAATGCTCTTTTTGAACATTTAGCTGCAAAATTACCCATTTCGCGCTTGCAAAGAGATCTGACAGATTCAACAGTATTGCGTAATATAGGTGTTCCCATTGGGCATACCATTATAGCCTTTCACTCTTTAGCAAAAGGGGTGAATAAACTCCAGGTAAATGAAGTGGCAATGACTGCTGACCTTGAGAATAACTGGGCTGTTGTAACGGAAGCTATACAAACAATATTGCGCAGGGAGGGTTATCCTAATCCATATGAAGCTTTGAAGGACTTATCACGTAATAATCAGAAAATAACCAAGGATGGCATTGTTAAGTTCATTGATAGTCTGAACGTTAGTGAAGATGTGAAAAAGGAGTTGAAAGCTATAAATCCACATAATTATACGGGTATTTATTAAGAGAAGGCATAGATGAAGAACATTATTAGAATTATAGGGTATATAGGAGGATATAAACGTGATGCTGTATTAAGTGTATTTTTTAATGTTTTACATGCAATATTTGGCTTAGTTCAGGTTACTGCACTAATTCCTTTTCTTAATGTATTATTTGAAAGAACTCAATTATTGGGACCTCAGCCTGAATTTTCCCTAAATGTTGATGGTTACCTTGAATGGATGACATACCTGGCGGCTAAGTATTCTGCTGAGTATGGGGGTTTCAAAGTTTTAGTAGGTATAAGTATTTATGGTGTTATTGCCTCTTTCCTTAAAACAGCTACACAATATGCTTCGCTGTATTTCCTTGCTCCTTTGCGCACAGGCGTAGTTAAAGATATTAGAAATAGTGTATATAGAAAGATTGTTGATCTTCCTCTTTCCTATTATAGTGATGAACGTAAAGGTGACACAATGGCAAGAGTTACCTCTGATGTGCAGGAAATCCAAACATCCATTGTGAGTTCTTTGGAAGCATATATTAAAAACCCTATACTTATGGTTGTGTATGTTAGTTTCCTTATATCAATCAGTTCAAAATTAACCCTTTTTGTATTTTTAATGCTTCCAATAAGTGGATATTTGATAGGTAAAGTTGGTAAGAATTTGCGTAAAACGTCCTTCCGGGGACAGGAAAAGCTGGGTTATCTGACTTCAATAATCGAAGAAACCATAACGGGTTTGCGTATCATTAAAGCATTCAATACGGAAGCTATTATGTTTCGTAAATTTGAAAAGAATAATAGTATTTTTACACGTATTATAACAAAGATAACCCGTAAAAGGGGATTGGCCAGTCCTTTAAGTGAGTTTTTAGGTACCATTGTCGTAATGAGTATTTTAAGTTACGGAGGATATCTCATTTTATCTTCTCAGAGTACTTCCCTTACAGGTTCTAATTTAATTGCATATATTGCAGGATTTTATATGATCATTAATCCGGCAAAAGCATTCTCAACGGCCTACTATGATGTTCAAAAAGGACTTGCTTCTATAGACAGGATTGATAAGATCTTAAAAGCGGATATTATTATTAAGGATGTGAAGGATGCAACTGAGAAGAAAAACTTTGACTCAAAAATTGAATACCGTAATGTGAGTTTTAAATATATTGAAGAACCTGTCTTAAAAAATATTGATATTACCATTAATAAAGGGAGAACCATAGCCCTTGTTGGGCAATCAGGTTCAGGTAAGTCTACCCTTGTTGATCTTTTACCCCGACTCATCCAGCTTGAAGAAGGAGATATTTTAATTGACGGGATATCAATAAATAAGATTAAAATTAAAGATCTGCGGGATTTGATGGGAGTGGTAACTCAACAATCCATCCTGTTTAATGATACCGTATTGAATAATATTGCTTTTGGATTTGATAATGTAAAAGAGGAGAAAGTGATAGAAGCTGCTAAGGTGGCAAATGCCCATGAATTTATTATGCAAATGCCTGATGGATATCAGACAAATATTGGGGACATGGGTGGCAAACTATCTGGTGGACAAAGGCAAAGGCTGACTATCGCAAGAGCAATATTTAAAAATCCTCCAATTTTAATCCTTGATGAGGCAACTTCCGCACTTGATACGGAATCAGAAAGATTGGTGCAGGAAGCTCTTATCAATCTAATGAAAAACCGTACATCCATTGTAATAGCCCATAGATTATCTACTATTAAGCATGCGGATGAAATACTTGTTATGCACGAAGGTAATATTGTAGAACGTGGCCGTCATGATGACTTGCTATTGAAGGAAGATGGATTTTACAAGCGGTTACATGAATTGCAGATGACTTAATGATGTAAGAAGATGAAGATTAGTGGATTTTCCATGGGTAAAAATGCCCATAAACTTTACTATCCTATGAAACAGGCCGTTATGTCTGTTTTACCAATTGTAGATGAATTTGTTGTAGCCCTTGGTGATGACGACGAGGATGATAATACGAGGGAAGAATTATTAAGTATTGGAAGCGATAAAATAAAAATAATTGATACTGTCTGGGATATTGTGAAATACCCGCGTGGAATGGAGCATGCCCATCAAACGGATATTGCTAAATCGCATTGTACGGGTGACTGGTTGATTTATTTGCAGTCAGATGAAGTTATTCATGAAAAATATCTTCCTGTTATCAAAAATCGTTGTGAGGAATTATTGGATGATAAGGAGGTTGAAGGATTACTCTTTAAATATATACATTTTTGGGGCGATTATGATCATTACCAGGATTCACATTGCTGGTATAGAAAGGAAATTCGAATAATAAGGAATAAACCGGAAATTCATTCATGGGAGTCTGCCCAATCATTTCGTAAAATACCCAATTTTGACGGAATCCATTATCGTCAACAAGAAAATACGTTTAAATTGAAAGTTGCTGAAGTGGATGCATATATATATCACTATGGCTGGGTACGTCCGCCTGATTTGATGAGAAATAAAATTAGAGCTTTTAATGTGAATCACAGAGGGAAAGAGAAAGTGGACGAGATGGTCAAGAATAAGCAATTTGAGGAAATTTATGATTATGGAAACCTTAGTAAACTTGCTAAATTCAAAGGTTCTCATCCTGAAGTGATGAAAGAATGGATTGCAAACTTCAACTGGAAACATCAGCTGCGTTATTCAGGCCCGCGAGCTCAGAATAAGATGGTTAGCAAACATGACAAAAGGAAATACAGGGTGATTTCATTTATTGAAAAATATATACTGTTTGGAGGGCGTTTGGGGGAATTTAAGAACTATATTCTATTGAAAAAATAGCAGCGTTTTTAGTCAGGACAAAATCCTTCTTACAGGATAAAATATCTGTGTGTATTACCTTGTCGGGGTATATCAATACACATCCTCTTTAAGTTACATAAAAGAGGGATTACTTCATGATCCCTGGAAAGGAGGTTCTCAGAACATTTCAATTTTTCTCACTCCTTTCAGTCGTTCAGAATTTTTTGTTTGCATCCCTTCAAACTCAAGCAAGCTTGGTTTGAATGTCTGCAAACAAAAAATCCGTACACGACAGTGGACGGAAATTGAAATGTTCTGGCGGAGGAAGAGGGATTCGAACCCCCGGTACCTCGCGGTACAACGGTTTTCAAGACCGCCGCAATCGACCACTCTGCCATTCCTCCGCTGCAAAAGTAATATTTTCTTTTTTCATACAAAATTTATCTTATTTATTTTACAGAAAAATTTCATTGCTACAGTTAAACAACTCTATAAAAAGGTGTTAATAACATCGAAAAATTGTTAATAAATGAAAAAAAACGTGTATTTATGTTATTTTTTTGCTTGTAAATTTGCTAAACATCAGAAATAGTCTATATTTGTATAAGAAACTAAAATTTTTAAAAATTACTAACCCTAAAAATTTAGAATTATGAACAAAGCACAATTAATTGATGCCATCGCTAGTTCAGCAAAATTAACTAAAGCAGATGCTAAAAGAGCATTGGATGCATTTGTTGAAGCTACTACTAAAGCGTTGAAAAAAGGTGACAGGGTAGCTCTAGTTGGATTTGGTTCTTTCTCAGTATCTAAGAGAAGCCAAAGAACAGGTAGAAACCCACAAACTGGTAAGCCTATAACAATTGCTGCTAAGAAAGTTGTTAAATTCAAAGCAGGTAGTGAACTTTCAGATGCTGTAAAATAGTAAATGAAAAAAGCTTGAAGAGGGAGTACCTGAGTGCTCCCTTTTTTTATGTCTTTTAATAATGAAAGTAGCTGTAAATAAAAAGGAACTCATTACGTATTTATCAGAATTTGCTACGGATAAACGATTTGAACAATTCAAAGAAGTTATACAGTATCGCACACGATATATAACTGTGGCAATAGAGGATGTATATCAATCGCAAAACGCAAGTGCAGTTTTACGTACTTGTGAATGTTTAGGGATTCAGGATATTCACGTTATTGAGAATAAAAATAAATATACTTTAAATCCTGATGTTGCACTGGGAGCATCAAAATGGATTAACATAATAAAGCACAATCAAAAGAAAAACAACTCCCTTCAGACAATTTCATACTTAAAGGAAAATGGATATAGAATTGTTGCAACTACTCCTCATAAAAATGAATGTTCGTTGGAAGAATTTAATATTGAAAATGGAAGGTTTGCACTTTTTTTTGGTACAGAAATGAATGGATTAACCTGCGATGTAATTGATAATGCAGATGAATACCTGAAAATTCCCATGTTTGGGTTTACAGAGAGTTTTAATATTTCTGTTTCTGCTGCTATCATTTTACATCATCTGACATTAAGATTACGCAATTCAAATATACCCTGGCAACTGTCTGACGAAGAAAAAGATGATATATTATTGAATTGGTTACAACAAAGCATAAAAAAGGCAGATCGTATTATTTATGAATTCTATAAAAAATAGTTTCATTTGCAGTTGTTGAAAGTATTTTTATTTAACATTTTTTCTGAAATATAACCCTATATCAGGAAATGGTTATTTTGTCAAACTTAATTAATTATCAGGATATAAATGACTTAATATATGCAGAAAAAAGAGCAGCTAATGCTTTTTGTTATCTTTCAATTGTTAAAATATCATCTGTAAACAAAACAAAAATTTGTTATATTTGACAGAAAGATATATTTCTTTGACGAAATTATTATTATCTTACACTAAAATGTAATTAAATGAATTGTATAATTATAGATGATGATCCGCTCTCAAGAAGGGTGATAGAAGAACTGGTAAGTAAAACGGATGCACTTAATTTGCTTGCATCTTATACCAGTGCTGTGGATGCTATTAATGCATTTAGTACACATGATGAGATTGACCTGATATTTTTGGATATCGAAATGCCAGAAATGAGTGGAATAGACTTCTTAAAGACACTCAAGAACCCACCGCAAATTATAATCATTTCATCACAGGAGAAATACGCCCTTGATGCTTTTGAGTATGATGTTACGGACTATTTGCTGAAACCAGTTTCATACAGCCGGTTTTATAAAGCAGTTGATAAAGTCTACGAGAGATACAAAAAAAATAAGATTGAGGCCCAGGCAAACGAGATTTTTATAAAAAAGAATTCTACTCTGGTAAGGTTAAAGTTTGATGATATTCTCTGGGTGGAGGCATTAGAGAATTACGTAATTTTTACTACATATAAGGAAAAATTTACTATTCATTTTACAATGAAGGCCATAGAGCAAAAGCTGCCTTCAAGCATGTTTACAAGGGTTCATCGATCTTATATTGTAAATATCCGCAACATAAATGTTATTGAAGATAATTCAATAATAATAACTACCAATGAGGGGCCAAAATCAATTCCTATTGGAAAGTCTTATAAAGACAAGTTGATGAATGACATTAACTTAATTGCTAAATAGATTCCTTATAAAATATATTAAGCAAACCTTATTTTATGGATGTTTTGCGCCAGTTGTTTTTTCAGCATGTGGCTCAAACTTCTGAATCGCCATTGGCCCTAGAGTTTGACAAAGCTGAAGGTATATATTTGTATGACCCCTCTGGGAAACAGTATATAGATCTTATTTCCGGGATATCTGTTAGCAATATCGGGCATTGCCATCCTGATGTAGTAAGGGCAATACAGGAACAGGCAGCAAAATACCTCCATTTAATGGTATATGGAGAATATATATTGTCACCTCAGGTTAAATTAGCCCGGCTACTAGCAGATTTACTTCCGGAGAAGCTGAATTCCATTTATTATCTGAATTCAGGAAGTGAAGCAGTAGAAGCAGCCTTAAAGCTGGCGAAAAGAGTGACTGGCAGGAGTAAAATCATTGCATGTAAAAATGCTTACCATGGTAGTACACAGGGGGCTCTTAGCGTTATGGGTAACGAAACTATGAAGCAATCTTTCAGGCCATTAATTCCTGGAATTCAATTTATTCGTTTCAATGAGGGTGAGGATCTATCAGTAATTACGGATAAAACGGCTTGTGTAATTATTGAACCAGTGCAGGGCGAAGCAGGTGTCAGAATTCCTAGGACTGAGTATTTGAATAAACTAAGGAAAAAATGTAACGAAACAGGAACCTTATTAATATTTGATGAAGCACAAACCGGATTCGGAAGAACAGGTTTTTTATTTGCATTCATAAAATATAATGTAGTACCTGATATCATGATCGTGGCCAAAGCAATGGGGGGAGGTTTGCCATTAAGCGGTGTTATCGCTTCCATGGACCTGCTCCGTGCTTTTACAAATAATCCGGTTTTGGGTCATATTACTACTTTTGGCGGGCATCCATTATGTTGTGCAGCTTCTTATGCAGCATTAAAGGTTCTTATAAATGAGAATTTAATTTCATCTGTTCAAGAGAAGGCAAATCTATTTGTTCAGTTATTGCAACATAAAAGAATTAAAGAGATTCGAAATGAAGGATTAATGATGGCTTGTCAATTGGAAGATGGGCAACAGGTGCGAAAAGTAATACAAAATTGTATACAAAAAGGATTAATAACAGATTGGTTTTTATTTTGTGATTCTGCCTTACGCATTGCACCGGCTTTAACTATTAGCAATGAAGAAATAATTAAGTCATGTAAAATTTTGCTTGAAGCGATAGATAATTTGTGAAAAGACATACTATTTTAAATAAAAAGAGGTTGTATTATAGGATATATTAAGGTATTAATATGAAGATATTTTGGTACTCGATTGGTGTGATGATTTTAAGTATAATTGGTGAATCTGGTTATTCCCAAAATATTACAAGTAGCCAAATCTGGCAAAACGAACAAAAACTTAAGGAATTTTTTAATGAAATTTATTTGAGTGCTACAGATAATGATAAATTGAAATATAATGATAGTGTATTAGTGCTTTTGGAAGAGACAATAAAAATGTCGGGGAGTTTTACATATCCATTTGATTCGCTTTCCAGGATGGGTATTATTACATCTCCGGATAAGGCATTTCGGTTATACAACTGGAATCTTTCTTATATGAATGGAACACATACGTATTTCTGTTTTTTACAAAAATACAACAAGGAAAGCAAGGAATACGAGTTGTGTCAACTTTTTGATAAATCGGAGGAAATTACAAATCCTGAAGATTTAATCCTGGATAAAGATAATTGGTTTGGGGCACTTTATTACAAAATTATTCCTGTTAAACACAAAAAGAAGGAATATTATGTTTTATTGGGTTTAGATCTAAACAATTTTCTTACTACAAAAAAGATTATTGAGACCCTTTATTTCGATGATAAGGAAAACATAAAATTTGGGACAGATGTTTTTTTTATCAATAGGAAAAAACAACGGAGGGTCATTTTTGAATATTCTTCAAATGCTACGATGACACTAAATTCTATCGAAAAAAATAGAATAATTCTTTTTGATCATTTGTCACCATCAAGACCCAGTCTAGAAGGTAAATATGAACATTATGGTCCTGATTTTTCCTATGATGCTCTTATCTTAAAAAAAGGCATATGGGACTATGTGTCAGACTATGATGCACGAAATGAAGAGTGATCTGTTTATGTAAGTAGTTTTAGTCCAATTTCTTTCTACTATATTGTCAAATATCTTTATACTACACTGACAAATAGTCAGAATTTTTCAATTGGCATATTGTTTGAAAAAACAGCATGAATAATGTTTAACAAAAAAATGGATAGCTATGCAAAAGGGTAAAATTGATGTTACAACCGAAAACATTTTTCCAATTATTAAGAAATTTCTGTATTCTGAGCACGAAATTTTTCTCAGGGAACTGGTCTCTAATGCTATGGATGCAACCAAGAAGCTTAAAGCTCTCTCCTCTGTGGGAGAATATAAGGACGAACTGGGAGATTTAACTGTAAGATTAAGCCTTGATAAAAAGGCAAAGACACTTACTGTATCAGACAGGGGGATTGGAATGACAGAGGAAGAGGTTAATAAGTATATTAACCAGATAGCCTTCTCAAGTGCTGAAGAATTTTTGGATAAATATAAAAACAAGATAGATAGTATTATAGGCCATTTTGGATTAGGTTTTTACTCAGCTTTCATGGTTTCGGATAAAGTGGAGATCATTACAAAGTCATATAAAGAAGGGGCAAAAGCTGTAAAATGGATATGTGACGGGACCCCTGACTATTCGATTGAAGAAGTGGAAAAAGCTGATCGTGGCACGGATATTATATTGCATTTTGACAAGGATTCGAAAGAATTTCAGGAAGAAACAAGAATAGAGGAGTTGTTGAATAAATATTGCAAGTTCCTGCCAATAGAAATAGCTTTTGGTAAGGTGAAAGAATGGAAAGACGGGAAAGAGGTTGAGACAGATAAAGACAATATAATAAATAATACACAACCTGCATGGACAAAGAAGCCGGCTGACCTGAAAGACGAGGATTATGCAAGCTTTTACAGAGAATTATACCCGGCTACATTTGAGGAGCCATTATTTAATATTCATTTAAATGTTGATTATCCTTTTACTTTAACCGGTATACTTTATTTTCCTAAGATCAGAAGTAATATTGAAATTCAAAAGAATAAGATACAATTGTATTGTAACCAGGTATTTGTAACAGATTCTGTTGAAGGTATAGTGCCTGAATTCTTAACATTATTGCATGGAGTGCTTGATTCACCTGACATTCCATTGAATGTGTCAAGAAGTTATTTGCAGAGTGACTCCAATGTGAAAAAGATATCAAGCCATATTACTAAAAAGGTTGCTGACAGGCTTCAGGAAATATTTAAGAATGACAGAACTACATTCGAACAGAAATGGGACGATCTCAAATTATTTGTTGAATATGGATGTTTAACAGATGAAAAGTTTTATGAAAAAGCCAAACAATTTTTCTTGCTGAAAAATACAGAAAACAAGTACTTTACAATTGATGAATACGAGAAGATTATTAAAGATAATCAAACAGATAAAGATAAAAAAGTAGTTTTTCTGTATACAAATGATATCGAAGGGCAGTATACTTTCGTTGAGGCGGCAAAAGGCAAAGGATATGATGTATTACTAATGAATGGACATTTGGATAATCATTTTATTAATTATTTGGAAAGTAAAATGACCGATTCACGTTTTGCCCGCGTGGATGCGGATGTGCTTGACCGTTTGATACCCAAAGGCGATATTAGTGAATCAAAACTTACCCTGCAACAAAAAGACGATCTGACAGTAATATTCAGGAACCAACTTCCGGAAAAAGGCCATTTTGTGATAGCATTTGAGGGACTTTCTGAAACAGATAATCCTATGATAATAACTCAATCGGAGTTTATGCGGAGAATGAAAGATATGTCTTCTATAAGCGGAGGAATGGGATTTTATGGAGATCTTCCGGATAGCTATAATTTGGTAGTGAATTCAAATCATAATTTGGTAAACAGGATTGTTGAGGATATGGAAAAGAAGGCAGGCAAAGAATTATCTGCTATAGATGCTAAAGTTGCTCCAATAAAAGAAAATAAGGAAACAATTGAAAAGGCAAATAAAGATAAAAAAGAAGATGAGATAAAGCAGGAAGATAAAGATCGTATTGCTGACCTCGATAAAAAGATATCTGAGCTGAATACAAAAAGGGAGGAAGCACTAAAAAAATATTCAGGTAAAAACAAGCTTGTAAGACAATTGATTGACCTGGCATTATTGTCAAATAATATGCTTAAAGGAGAAGATCTGGATAAATTTGTTAAGAGGAGTATAGATCTGATATAGAGATATTCTATCGATTTTAATGAACGTTATAAATGAAAGTGTATTGGATAAGTTCCGGTACACTTTTTTTGAATCATGCTACATAAATTGTTCCAATTCCTGCTTAATGAAATCGAGCGCAATACGGGTAGGCGATTTTTCCATTTCCATTTCGGTTTCCAGTATTGCTTTGCTAAAGGCAAGAGCCTCAGCATCCGGTCCGACGTTGTCTGCAGCAGTATTTATAAGTTTTAAAAGATTTGCCCGGGCACCTTTCACCACATCCCATGCTTTTATTGATAAATAGACCTGCTGCGATAAATTATGCTCAAATTCGGCGCGTATGGAACTTAAAAGTTCACTTTGCAGATCTTTTGCTTTCATACCTGGTTTGGAGGTCCTCATAATAAGTGATTCGGGAGATATCCTCTCTAATAGTAAGGCAATTCTTTCATAAGCCTGGAGCCGGATAGGAGTAATTATTTTTTGATTATTAATAACTAAATCTAACCGTTGTTTTTCGTGCATACTTTTAAAAAATGAATTTAAAAGTAAGTAAGCAGTAATAAAAACAACCAAGGATGGTATTGTATATTTAATTATTTCAAGCAAGGTAGCCATATTTTGGTTTTATTTTGTGTATACAATATTACATAATTTCTTCCTAAAAGTGTACTTTTACAAGCTAATCTGAACAATAAACGATAAATACATGGAAAAATTGTCAAATCGTATTTCAAGTATGTTACCTTCGGCTACAGTTGCAATGAATAAAAAAAGCAATGATCTAAAAGCGCAGGGGATTGATATTATTAATCTGAGTGTTGGAGAGCCTGATTTTAATACACCGCAACATATAAAAGACGCAGCAAAAAAAGCTATTGATGACAATTACTCGTTTTATACAGATGTAGCGGGTTATAAGGATTTATTACAGGCTATTTCAGAGAAATTTAAAAGAGAAAACAATCTTGAATATGGATTAGACCAGATTTTAGTATCAAATGGGGGGAAGCATTCCATAGCTAATGCTTTGATGGCTCTTGTTGATAAAGGTGATGAGGTTATAATACCAGCTCCTTACTGGGTGAGTTATTATGAACTTGTGAAATTAGCGGAAGGGGAAAATGTGGTGATCAATGCAAATATTGACAATGATTTTAAAATAACTCCTGAGCAACTTGAGAAAGCAATTACTTCCAAAACGAGGGCACTTATATTATGCTCACCCAGTAATCCAACAGGAAGTGTATATTCAAAAAAGGAGATGCAAGGATTAGTGAATGTTCTATTAAAATTTCCACAGGTTTTTGTTATTTCTGACGAGATATATGAGCATATAAATTTTGTGGATAAACACGTGAGCATTGCACAATTTGAAGGGATGAAGGATCGGGTGGCAGTAATCAATGGTGTTTCGAAAGGTTTTGCCATGACAGGATGGAGAATTGGTTATATGGGGGCACCGGCATGGTTGGCTAAGGCTTGTATAAAATTACAGGGCCAGTTTACAACAGGAGCATCATCGATTGCACAAAGGGCATCATTAGCCGCGCTTACAGGAGGATTAGAAACTGTGTATGAAATGCGTAAAGTATTCTTAAGAAGACGTGATTTGGTAGTGCAAAAAATGTCGGAGATTAGTGGCTTAAAATACAATATTCCGGAAGGGGCTTTTTATGTATTTCCGGATGTAAGCAATTTTTTTGGAAAATCAGATGGAACAGGCATTATTAAAGATACAAATGATATGAGCCTTTACTTACTTGAAAAAGCTCATATTGGCACTGTACCGGGTATAGCGTTTGGTGATCCCAATTGTATAAGGATATCCTATGCAACATCAGATGAAAAGCTTGTGGATGCAATGCAGAGAATGAAAGATGCCCTGGATAAATTAAGATAATTGTCAGAGCTTCTGTACAACGTACTCAATACGTTTTAGAAGGTAATCAATATCAATGGGTTTAATTATATAGTCAATAACTCCCAGGTCAATGGCACGGTTTCTGTCTTCAGGATCTTTACGGGCAGTGATAACAATTACTTTTATATCTTTTGTGTCGTCATTGGTTACAATTTCTTCCAGAACTTCAAATCCATCAATTTCCGGCATCATGATATCTAAGAGTACAAGGTCAGGTTTTTCTTTTCGAATTATTTCAAGTGCATTTTTACCATCAAATGAAGTAATTGGGGCATATCCTTCTTCTTCCAATATGTTTTGTAACAATAGATTATTGGAGGGAGAATCGTCCACAAGTAATATTTTTACATCTTCTTTGTTTGTCATCATTAAAATTTGATAGTTATTAGTTTAACCACAGTCTTTAAATACAAAATTAATAAAGAAAGATTGGGATGTAACAAAAATAAAACGTTTTCAGTTTAATAAATAATGCATTAAATTAATAATAAATTTTCAATTAAAAAATATGAAATCTCAAAACATTGCAGCTAAAATACTCTTAATAGTGATTATCACCATTTTTTCAGGATGTAAGAAGGAGCCAAACTTTTTTACGGTTAACCAGGATATTGAATTTGGTCAACAACTCCAGGCAGAAATTGAAGCTGATCCTGCAACGTACCCTATCCTGGATGAGACCCAGTATCCGGAAGCCTATCAACATTTAAGAAGGATAAGGGATGCGTTATTGGAATCTGATGATCTAAAGTATGCAGACCGCTTTGAATGGAAGGTAACAATAATAAATGATGATGAAGTGCTGAATGCATTCGCCGCACCCGGAGGATATATGTTTTTTTATACAGGGCTGATTAAATATCTGGATCAGGAATCTTATTTTGCTGGAGTAATGGCTCACGAAATGGCCCATGCTGACAGGCGGCATTCTACCAAAACCATGACAAAGGTTTATGGGTATTCGATTTTACTGAGTATCCTTTTAGGAAAAGACCCTTCAAAAATGCAGGAGATAATCAGGGACCTGGCACTTGGTCTTGGTGCTTTAAAATTTTCCAGAGAACATGAGTATGAGGCGGATGAATATGCTGTTCGCTACCTTGATGATACAAAATATCATTCACGGGATATAGCAGGATTCTTTGAACAACTTACTGACGATGGCAAACTTGGAGGTCGTTCTCCTGAGTTTCTTAGTACCCACCCTGATCCGGGTAACCGTATTGAAGCTATTGATAAAGTATGGAAAAGCCTGGGAAGTAAAAATGGCCTCAAGGAAGATTATACAGGCAGTTGGCTTGAGTTTCAAACAAGCTTGCCAGCCACTAAGAAAAGTTGTTCGTGGTATAACTCATTTTATTATTTAAAGAAGGCTAATCATACAGAAAAATAATCCTTACTTGGCACTTTCTTTTGGTAGCTTTACTAATCAATAGCTATATATTATTAAAATATTTCTCTCGTTAAGTATCCTGTATAATCTTTCAAAATCCGTTTATACGATTCGTCAAAAAGCTTGGATGAAATAATAAAATCAGCCGTAGATCTGTTGCAGGCTGTAGGAATATTATAGAGAGCTGTTATTCTTAATAAAGCCTTTACGTCAACATCATGGGGTTGTGGTTGCATGGGATCCCATAAAAATATCATAATATCAATTTCTCCTTCTGCGATCATGGCACCTAGTTGCTGATCTCCTCCAAGCGGACCTGATTTCAATTTTTGTACACTTAATGCGGCTTTACGGGAATTCCTATTCATTTTAAGTAAAGCTTCTTCCACAAGTCTTCCGGTAGTGCCAGTGCAAACAAGTTTATGACTTGCTAACACCTCCCAGTTCCATTCAACCCATTCAATTAAGTCTTTTTTGCGATTATCGTGAGCCACCAGGGCAATTGTTTTTATCTCTTTCATATGTTTTGGTTTTTTATCAACAATGATGCAAAGATAATATACTTTTTTTCCTTTGACTTTAACTTCATGTTAAGCCTGTACTAATTTGTACTAGATGTATTGTGTATATGAATAATTTTAGATATTGAGTGTAGCTCCCAGCGAAAAGAACGATTTTTCTTCATCAATAGGAGTGAAGTAGTAAGTTAATTTATCCCTGCTTTCCTTTGCAACATCAATTAAACCTAAACCCGCGCTTCCATCGGATGAAGCTTTACCGGAAATCAGGATTTTTCGGTACATGTTCGTCAACTCTTCTTTTGTAAAGGTGTTTATGCGGTTAATGTGGTCCCGGAGATTTTCAATTTCATCTTTTCTTATATAATTTGCTGCGTTCATGGCGTAATAATCTTTTTCAACACTCATAAGGAAAATTCCTTCTCTACGCCCGTTAATTTGTAATGAATGTTTGCCAATATTTTGTAATATTTCTACCAGCATATGATAAGTTCTTTTCTTTATAACAAAGTTACGAAATTGCTGCTGGATATTGTTTTCAATCATCTTTAAAATTGGGATGATTGATGCCTGTTGGAAGTCACCTTTGCAAACAATGAGTATATTGCCTTCTCTCATCTTATCATATATTTGCTTCGCAATAGTGATATTAAAATCGGGATCAGCTGAAGGTACACTATTGGGATTTACGTCCAATTTTACCTGGAGGTAAAAAAAGGAATAGTATCCGTCAAAGTCCTCAAATTCATATTCCAGTTTATGACCCGACTTTCTTGCCATTTCTATTAATCCCAAGCCTGCGCCACCTTTCTTTGTTCTTCGGTTATCCGATAAAACGCGAAGGTGTAAATCTTTCAGCTGGTCCTTGTCCATGTTATTTATGGTCTCTATCTGGCCTTGTATCTCTTTAATCTGTGTATTTTCAATCAGGTTACTGGAAATAATATAAACTTTGGAGCCAACACTTCTGGTAATAAACATTCCTTCTGGATAGTCACGGTCTTCAAAAAACTCTGTTTCTCCATGTCTTACAATGTTTTGAAAACACTCAGCCAGAAGGAAGGAAATTTTATTGGTTATTCGTGAGAGTTCACTTATACTATTTATATTTCTTTCGCTTAAGTCAATTAATCTGCCTGTTATTTCATCGCTAAAATTGCCCTTATATATAAAAGTAAGATTGTCCTCACTGAAGTAATTAAAAAATTCATACAGGATATTTGAGTTCATGGTACTCCCTACATTAATTATACGAATTTAACTAAAAATTTTCATCCTGTATAAATTATTTAACTATAAGAAGTTGAATGATATGGGATTTCAACATTAAAGTGTAAAGTATTCCCAATGCTGATGAATCATTCATAGTTTGTAATTCTGTTACAGGGTTGATCAATACTTTTGTTAAACAAAAAATAACCTTTATTAAATTAAAATTGTGGTTGGTTGGTCAAAAAACTAATAATTCAAGTAATAAATATAATCATAAAAAGTTATTATTGTCAAAATTTTCATGAATTTATGTTATTATCAAAGAAAACAATTCGGGTAAGTATACTAATACTATTATTGATTATAGCCGTGATGGTAATTACCGGATACCGGTACTTTCAGATGGTTTATGGTAAGAATGTTGATTTTACAAAAGGTGATGAGGTTAATGTTTATGTATATACAGGTGAAGTTTATCTTACTACGTATAAGAAACTATGCCCTTATCTGATAGATTCAACCAGTTTTAAATGGGTTGCATCAAAAAAGAAGGCTAATAATAAATTCAAACCAGGGAAATACAAATTAAGAAGGGGGATGAGTAATAATGAGCTTGTCAACATGTTAAGAGGAGGTTTGCAAAGTCCTGTTAAATTGGTGTTTAACAATATTAGAACACTTGAGGAGCTTGCTTCAAAGGTTTCTTTACAAATAGAAGCCGATTCGATAGAGATAATAAATTTACTAAATGATGAAACTTTCCTGAAGGAGTATGGATTATCAAAAGAAACCGTCATGTGCGTATTTATTCCCAATACGTATGAGCTTTATTGGAATACTTCAGCAGAAGGGTTTTTTAAAAAAATGTTCCAGGAATATGAAAAATTTTGGACAAAAGACCGGCTGAATAAGACTGAGAGTATTGGGTTAGATAAATTTCAGGTTATTACCCTTGCCTCAATTGTTGATGAAGAGACTACAAAAAAGGATGAAATGCCTGTAATTGCAGGTGTCTACATGAACAGACTTAAGAAGGGGATGAGGCTGCAGGCTGATCCGACAGTTATTTTTGCTGTAGGTGATTTTACTATCAGAAGAGTACTTGATAAGCATAAAGAATTTGACTCACCTTATAATACTTACAAATATTCAGGATTGCCACCAGGGCCTATTTCCATGCCCAGTATTACTGCTCTCGATGCCGTATTAAATTACAAAGAACATAACTATCTTTATTTCTGTGCGAAAGAGGATTTTTCCGGTTATCATAATTTCGCCAAAACATATGAGCAGCATTTAAAGAATGCGGAACGTTATAAAAAAGCATTAAATAAACTTAAAATTTACAGATAGAGGGAAGATTTTTCGATTTGAAGTAATTTTCATTTTTCGGACTGGGCTTTCAAAGAGATTATGACGGGTTGTGTCCTAATCTGGTTTAATTTCATTAAATTTATATCTCCGGATTTAACAAATGAAATAAACTAATATCTGTCAATGTCTATTCGAAAAGCTTTCGATTTAAATACCTTGCCTTCGGGTTTTTTTAATGTGTCCTTCAACCTGTTGATGCAGAAAAGGATACAAAAGGTTATGCTTATTTGTAGCAATTATGATGCTTTTATATTGGAAGAAGATGGACGAATAGATGAACAACTATATATTGAGTATTTTTCTCAGAACCTCAGGAACTCGCCACAACTATACAAGGTGAATTCGGCTGGAGAAGCCTTTAATTTACTTAAAAATGAACCAATCGACCTTGTTATTGAAATGTTAAATATTGCTGAAATTGATACTTTCAAATTAGCAAACGAGATAAAAAAGTTATATCCTCAAGTTCCCATTGTTGTATTGACTCACTTTTCGAGAGAAGTTTCATTAAAATTACAATATGAAGACCTGAGTCATGTGGATCATGTGTTTTGTTGGTTGGGTAATGCGGATTTGTTGCTGGCAATAATTAAGCTTTTTGAGGATCGTTTAAATGCACCTTTTGATATGGAAGATGTTGGGGTTCAGGCAATATTGCTCGTGGAAGATTCTGTAAGGTATCTATCCTCATATTTACCAATTCTGTATAAAATTGTTCTCAATCAGGCGCATGAGTTCATGAATGAAGCATTAAACGAACATGAAAAGATGTTGAGAATGAGGGGCCGTCCAAAGATACTTGTTGCTAAAAATTACGACGAGGCAATAAACCTTTATAATCAATATAAAGATAACCTGCTCGGGGTAATAACCGATATAAGCTATAAAAAATCGGCAACCAGGCGTGATGAACAAGAAAAAGCAGGTTTGAAATTAGCCAGATATATACGTCAGAATGATCAGTTTTTACCTATACTTATACAATCATCTGATATTGGAAATGAAAAATATGTCCAGGAAATCAAAGCAGGATTTTTGTATAAATATTCTGACACAGTATCTACTGAGCTGCAAAATTTTATTTCCAAACATTTTGGTTTTGGTGATTTTATTTTCCGGGACCCGGATACCCAGCAAGAGATTTACAGGGCATCTGACCTTACTTCGCTTCAGAAAATGATACAATGTATTCCTGATCCAATATTGGAATATCATGCCAGTCGCAATGAAATATCCAAATGGCTGAATTCCAGAGCTTTGTTTCCAATTGCAAAATTGTTTAAGCATTTAAGAATCAATGATTTTCCGGATCTTAATTTGGTCCGCTCATATATTGACCATACTATATCTCTTTACCGGTCAGGAAAAGGCAGAACAATTATTGCAGAATTTGAGAGGTCCCGCTACAATAAATACATGATGTTTTCGAAAATTGGAGATGGTTCGGTGGGAGGTAAGGCCAGAGGATTGGCATTTGTAAACAACTTGATCGAAAAATATAGTTTGCATGATAAATATGAAAATACTACTATTTCTATACCAAGGACTGTTGTAATATGCACAGATATTTATGATGAGTTTATGCGTAATAACGGTTTGTTTGACAAAGTTTTTTTGGAAATTGAAGATGAAGAAGTTTTAAGTTATTTTATAAGTGCCCAATTGCCTGAGAGTTTAATTAAGGATTTGCACGCCATTGTTAAACAAATGAAAAATCCAATTGCTATTCGCTCATCCAGTAAATTGGAAGACTCACATTATCAACCATTTGCAGGAATTTATAATACATACATGGTGCCTAATGTTGCCAGCAACCTTGATAAAACTGTTTCAATGATAGCAACAGCTATAAAATGTGTTTATGCTTCGGTATTTTTTAAAGAAAGCAAAAACTATTTAGGTGCGACGATGAATTCAATAGATGAGGAGAAGATGGGAATTGTATTGCAGGAGGTTTGTGGGCGTCAATTTGAAAATTATTTTTATCCGGCCATTTCGGGAATAACACAATCTATGAATTACTATGCCATTGAACCTGAAAAACCAGAAGATGGTATTGTTAAAATGGCAGTTGGCCTGGGTAAGTATGTTATGGGAGGAGGGCTTTCTTTGAGGTTTTGTCCCAAACATCAGGATAAAATTATACAATTGTCATCAACAGAAGATATCATAAAAAATACACAAAAAGACTTTTTTGCCCTTAGCCTTGACCCGGAGGCATTTGTGCCTTCGGTAAATGATGAGGTTAACCTTTGTAAAATGAACATAGGTGAAATAAACGATCATGTAATGCTCCGCTATATGGCGTCAACATATGATATGGAGAGTGATACAATAAAAGATGGCCTTTATCGTGAGGGTCGGAAAATAATTACTTTTAACCCAATATTGTGCAATGATGCAATACCAATTGCGAATATAATTACAGATTTGCTCTCAATAGGATATTCCGAGATGAACAGACCCATCGAAATTGAATTTGCCGTAGATATAGATACAAGCGGTACACAAAATCATACTTTTAGTATTTTACAAATAAGGCCTATTGTTGAAAATTACAAACAACTGCCTATTGAAATAAGCACGTTCTCTCAATCCGATATACTTTTGGAAGCCAGTTCTGCACTTGGTTCGGTATATGAAACGGATATCAAGGATTTTGTTTTTGTCGACTCATTGGGTTTTGATGCTGCAAATAATCGTACAACTGCGATTGAGATTGGAAAGTTGAATGAAATGTTGCAAAAGGAAAACAGGTCATATGTGCTTGCAGGACCCGGAAGATGGGGCTCGAGTGACCCATGGTTGGGTATCCCTGTAAAATGGGCACAAATATCTGGTGCGGCTGCCATTATAGAATATAGCATTGAGGGGAAGGTAATTGAACCAAGCCAGGGCACACATTTTTTTCATAATATAATTGCATTAGGTATTGGTTACATCTCTTTGGATATATTAGCAGGGAAAGATTATTTTGATATTGAATTTCTGCAAAAGTACGTACCCATTCATACCAAAGGACCTGTTAAATATTGGCACTTTGAACATCCCATGGCAGTACTAATTGATGGCAAAATACAAAAAGGGATTGTACTAAAGCCCGGAGAGATTTCAAAATTTAGTAAATTGTCAAAGATTTAATTTTATTCCTATGGATATAGAAAGCATAATGAGAGATGTGGCTGCAAAGAATCCTAATGAAGTAGAATACTTGCAGGCTGTGAATGAAGTATTGATATCAATTGAGGAAACATATAAAATGTATCCTCAATTTCAAAAAGCAGGAATCATAGAACGACTTATTGAACCAGACAGGGTAATCACTTTTAAAGTGCCCTGGGTTGATGATCAGGGACAGGTAAGGGTGAACAAAGGATATAGAGTGCAGTTTAACAATATTCTGGGACCCTACAAGGGGGGGCTTCGTTTTCATCCAAGTGTAAATATTAGCATCCTTAAGTTTCTGGGTTTTGAACAGATATTTAAAAACAGCCTTACAACATTACCTTTGGGTGGGGCAAAGGGTGGTTCTGACTTTAATCCAAAAGGTAAATCAAACAATGAAATAATGCGGTTTTGTCAATCCTTCATGCTGGAATTATGGAAAATAATCGGGCCTTCAATGGATGTGCCTGCAGGTGATATAGGTGTTGGCACAAGGGAGATAGGCTACTTATACGGGATGTACCGGAAGCTTACTGATGAAAATACGGGTGTGTTTACTGGTAAAGGGCTTGAATGGGGTGGGAGTTTATTAAGACCGGAGGCAACTGGTTATGGAGTAGTGTATTTTGCTAATGAGATGTTAAGCACAATTGGTGCTTCAATAGAAGGGAAAATGGTTGCTATATCAGGTTTTGGAAATGTTGCATGGGGTACAGTTAAAAAAATCAATGAATTGGGTGGCAAGGTAGTAACATTGTCTGGTCCGGATGGTTATATTTTTGATAAAGACGGGGTATGTAATGAAAAAATTGAATATATGCTGGATTTAAGGGCTTCTAACGAAGATATTGTACAGCCTTTTGCAGAGAAGTTTAAAAATGTGGAGTTTCATCCAAATAAACGGCCTTGGGAGGTTAAATGCGATATTGCATTACCATGTGCTACCCAGAATGAATTAAATGATGATGATGCCAGGGAATTATTAAAAAACAAATGTATATGTATATGCGAAGGTGCAAATATGCCTTGCACACCGGAAGCAATTGAAATATTTCATCAGGCAAAAGTTTTATATGCTCCGGGCAAAGCCTCAAATGCAGGAGGAGTCGCTACATCTGGCCTTGAAATGGCACAGAATTCAATGAAAATACATTGGAGCCGGGACGAAGTTGATAAATGGCTGCATCATATAATGAAGAGTATTCATGAAGTATGCGTTAGGTATGGTAAAGGAAATGATGGATACGTTAATTATGAAAAAGGGGCCAATATAGGAGGTTTTTTAAAGGTGGCCCATGCAATGATGGATCAAGGTATTATTTAAATAAAACACAGGTATATGAAAAAAGTAAAGACAGGAATAATTATCATATTTTTTAGCATATTATCCTCATGTTGTGATTGTCCTGATATAACAGCTCTGCCTTGGCAGACGATTGCATCGAAAGATATGGCTGAAGTGGATCGGGTTAACGGTTTATATGTATTTATAAAATCGGAACCGTTAAAAGAATATGATTATTTAGGAACCTATACAACAAAATGGTTTATGGAAGTTGAAAAATTTACCAATTTAAAGGGGAAGAATTTGCTTGAAATAATGGATGAAGTTACTGAAACAATTGACTTTAATGAGAAAATTGAGAAAACCGTTGATGAGGTAAAAAAGGAATATCCAAAAGCTGATGCAGTTGTTTTTGATACAAAAATGAGTTCGTGTAAAATTATACGTTTTAAAAAGTAGGGGTTTACAGACTTTCATTTATCTTTTTTCTAGTTAATTTTCATTTATTTTTTTTTCTTTGTGGATTAATAATTTTTCATACATGAAATATTTGATTTTTATTGTTTTTACTGGCCTTTTGGTAGGCTGTCAATACGAGAATGAGCTGGATTTGTATTATAGCGGTGAAAGTGTTGATTCTTTAACTTCAAGTCTTGTAGCTTATTTTCCTCTTGACGGCAATTTTGATGATGTCAGTGGGAATAACAGCCTTTTACGAGCTTATGGAGAGCCTGAGTTTACAGAAGGATACACAGAAGACCCATATACAGCGATTTCACTGGATGGGGAAAATGATTTTTTGGTCGGATTTATAGGTAAATTAGATACTTTTTCTATCTCCATGTGGTTGCTTTCAAATATTAGTTATGCTTATGAATGGCCTGCCTGGAGGTCTACTTTCTTTGATTATTCCAATAAACAAGTTTATGGATATATTGATGGCGTAACAGGAGCAACACAGTTTCATTGTGGAATTGAATCTGAAACAGTATTAGAGGAAGATATTGATAATTGTATAGGCAACTGGTTTCATGTTTATATGGAGGTAAGTGATGATGTGAAAATGTATATAAATGGCCAGCTAAGAAAAATTAAACCTCTGCAGGATACAAGTGATTACTGGAGTGATATAATTTATTTTGGCAGGGCATCGTATGATGATGAAATGGAATTGACATATTTCAACGGGAAATTTGATGAAATACGTGTTTACAACAGGGTACTTAATTCCGTTGAGATAAAAGAGCTATCAAGCAAATAAAACCTTTAAACATGAAAATAAAATTTCACATTATATTTGCATTCTTATTAGTTTCATCTTTGTTGTATGCACAGGATGATTTGGATGCATTACTGGAAGAAGAAATGGGAGAGGAGACCGAGTATACAATTGCAACTTTTTTATCAACCAGGGTTATTAATTGTCATTCTGTCGAAATTATGCCGAAAAATGGTCTGGATTTTAGAATAGCCCATCGTTTTGGTCAATTTAATACTGGTTTTGGGGAATTTTTCGGATTGGATGAATCCAATTCATACTTAAGTATCGAGTATGGGGTCACAAAATGGATGATGGCCGGCGTTGGACGTGCCACATATAAGAAGATGTTCAATGGATTTGTAAAACCTGTTATTCTCAGGCAATCATCAGGAAAGAGGACAATGCCGCTTAGTTTGGTATTTTATTCATCAATGGCTGTTAATTCGACTATATATGAAGAAAAGGTGCGAAACGAAGATTTCATTTCAAGGATGTCATACACTGATCAACTGATAATTGGTAGAAAATGTACCCCTAAATTATCTCTTCAGCTTACTCCAACATTTGTTCATCGTAATCTTGTGGGTACTTCGGATGAAAATAATGACCTGTGGGCTATTGGAATGGGAGGAAGGTATAAACTATTAAGCCGGATTTCTGTTAACTTTGAATATTTTAAAGTATATGGAAATAATGCAACAATGGGAATTAAATATTATGATCCTATGTCAGTTGGAGTAGATATTCAGGCCGGTGGTCATGTATTTCAGCTCCATCTTACGAATGCATTGCCCATGACTGAGAATGCCTATATTGGAGAAACTACAGGCGATTTTTTTAATGGAGATATTCGATTTGGATTTAATATTTCGCAAGTGTTTACACTTGGCAGATAATAGATGAATGAATATAAAATGAATAATTTATAATGTATAATGAAGAGATTTGCAATTAGAAGTGTATTAGCAGTAATGGTTCTTTTTACTTTCCTTTTAGATTCGAGAGCCCAGGATAAATATTTTACAAGGACAGGCCACGTTTATTTTCTATCCCATACAGATGTAATTGATATTGATGGTAATAATAACCAGGTAACAAGTTTTTTGAATATAGAAACCGGGGAGAT
Organism: Bacteroidales bacterium; assembly: GCA_016926235.1. The sequence continues at coordinate 119,187 of JAFGOZ010000390.1, forward strand.
GGTGTTTGCTGTTCTGATAAAATCCTTTGAGTTTACGCTCGCTACGGCAAAAGAACATTTTAATGAAAGCTATATGGAATCACATATATACCCAAAATCAAAATTTAGTGGAAAAATCAGTAATATTGAGAAAATTGATTTTAAAAAGGATGGGCTTTACAATGTTACAGTTGAAGGAGACCTTACTATACATGGGATCACTAAAACTGTTTCAGAACCTGGAACTTTGGAAGTAAAAGGCAGTAAAATTTATGGCAAATCCAAATTCGAGGTAGCTATTGATGATTATGATATTAAAGTTCCCAAGATAGTGGAAGACAGGGTTGCAAAAATTGTGGATGTTGAAATTGATATGATTTATGAACCTTATACAAAATAACAATTATGAATAAATCTTTAAAAATAGGATTTTTCATCCTGCTGGCAGCAATACTGGGTATTGGGGGATATATTGTTTATGTTTTTACAAAAGCCCCTGAGAGTGCTACAAATATGAAACCGGAAATAGTTATTAAGGCTTCTGAGTTTTTTACTTCGTATGAAGAAGATGAAGAAGCATCTAATAAACTTTATCTTGATAAGTTAATACAGGTGGAAGGGAGAATAGCTGAAATTTTTTCAAATAATTCAGGGGACCTAAATATCATACTGAAGGAAGATGATGATTTTTCAGGTATAAGTTGTTCTTTTATACCACAGGAGCAGGAAAAAGTTAAGAAGCTTAATACAGGGGATGTTGTAAAGATTAAAGGATTTTGTTCAGGAATGTTGATGGATGTGGTGTTGAACAGATGTGTACTGGTTGAGTGATTAAATTTACCGCTCACTCAGAATTGCATATGTAAGTATTCCGGCAAGTATAAAATCTGCAGCTAGTGCTCCACCAACGCTTACATCTTTGTCCACTGCACTAAGAATGGTAGGTGTTAATATTAATACTCCGGTTCCGGCACTGAAATAAATAAGTGATTGATCAATTGCTCCACTTTTTTTTCTCCTTTTCTTTTTTTTCTTCGTCAATATATCGTAATAATTTTCTGATGGAGAATTTAAGCTTAGGAAGTCATTCTTAAAATTTTGGTAACGTAATTGATATTCAAGGTTTGATGTGGTGTTTAGTTGAGCATTTTTGGTGACAACTTGAGAAGTATCACTTGTTGAAGGATTATTCCCACTATTCCTTTCATTTTTTCCACCCTCTGCGTAGCTGAATTGAAAGAATGATATAAAAATAAGTATGGATACTAAATTTTTCATTTTTACGCAATTATTCTTCATTTAAACTATTTTTTTTCTTCCTTCTATTTGCAAAGATAATAATCAAAATAACAAGAAGTGCTAAAACTCCCAATGAATATTTCAATATAGCTCTGTTGCCCCCGGGCTGATCGGCATGGGCTGATGGATCAAGTAAGTATTTAAGAACGTCCAGAAATAAACGCATTACATCTTGTTCTGTAAATTTATTATCTGCGGCAGCCTCCAATAAATAATGGAACAAGTCTGTTATACTATGAATGTTTTCCTTATCCAGGTCTATTTCTTTAATAAACTTCTTGAGATCTTTGTTAGCATATTTGACCAAAAGATCAATGAAGCTCTGTAAATCATCATCCGGTAAGGCTTTTATAAGTAAATCGATAAGGTCTTTAAAGCTATAGGCATTACTTTTTGCTTTTTCTTCAAGAAAATCGATCAATTCAGATATACTTGTAATTTGGTCGGCTCTTAGGTTGATAGTTTTCAGAAATGCCTTAAGTTCATCATCGGAGAGCAAAATAAGTATGTTGAGGAAATCTTCGGTTGAAATATTGTCATAGTATTTCATCATCAAATCCACTACATCTTTTTCAGTGTAATTTCCTTCTATGGCCTTGTTTTTCAGGTCTATCATTAAGCTTGCTGCAGAGGTTATTTTATTTTCCTCGAGGCTGTATTTTTCCAGCATTTTTTTAAGGTTCCCTTCAGCAAGCTGTGCAATTGTTGCAAGGTAATTATCAAGTTGGCCTTTATATGAGATAGTAGTAAGTATGGCCATTAGTTCTTTGGAGGTATAGTTTCTTATGGGTGCTTGTTCTTTTAAATGTTCAATTAGGGCAGATGAGGAATGTATGTTTTGTAATTCAAGGTCTAATTGATCTGCATATCCTTTTAAATTGCCAATAGAAAGGGCTTTTATTAAGGAAAGTAATTCATGTACATCCTGATCTGTTTCCAGGGCAACTTCGAGTAATAGTTCTATGAGATCTTTCTCACTAATATTTCCCATTTCAATTAATTGGGCAAGTTCATGAGCCAAATCTTCAGTTGTAGAAATATTCTTATCTTTTATGGGTATCAAAACCTGTGCTATTGAATCTGATGCATTAGCTATTAACTTATTAATCAGTGATTCAGTATCATTCAGATTCATATTTGCCAGATCAAGGATTAATTTATATACATCCTCTTTGGTATAGGCATGGCTTATGCTTTCATTTGATACATATTCAATGAGCTGATAGGGCGTTTTTAAATCCATTGCCACGAGATCGACCTTCATGAGGACAGATTTGAGTTCTCCATCAGCAAGTATTATGAGTTTTTTAAGGAATTCCTGTAATTCTCTTAGCTCATTTAGTTTACGAACCAGGTCTTTTACATCATCCTCTGTATAGTTGTTAAACTTGGCCTGTTCAATAAGATATTCGATAAGTTCATCAATTGTTCTGATATCGGAATTTTCTAGATCTAAGTCCTTTAATACTTGTTTTAGATCCCCTTCAGCCAATTGAAATAATTGATTATAGAAATCCATTAAATTGCTATCGAGAGGAATTATTTCCTTTCCATCTTTAGGAGTATAATCCACAGTCACTTTTTCAATACTAATGTTATTATTGATATCGATTAGCTTAAATACCAATATATTTCGTCCAGGAAGGGGTTTGAAAGGATAGTTAAAACGCTCTTGTGGGTTATTAAATTCTTCTGTGTTCGAAAGTTTGTTGCTATTATATGATTCTACAATTAGTTTTACGCCGTCTTCAAGCTGTAGTTTTATAATAAGTTCATCATCATCGGATACCTGGTAGTATTTTTTGTTAATCTTGATATTTTGTACCGTATCCCGCAATAATGCAGTAACGTCTGGTTTTTTGGTTATAGGTATAAGTTCTGTTGAAATTTCCTGGTTTTGATTTTTCTTGGATATAACCAGGTCTTGTTCCAGACTTTCATATCCGGGATCGTCTATAATAATCTTATAATTACCCGCAGGAACTAGTAGTTTAAAATTTCCATCTTCATCGGTATAGGCTATATATGTTGTATCTTTTTTACTTTTATCGAGTAAAATTACTTTAAAGGATTTCGTAGGTTTAGCAAGATCTTTTATGCTTAGTAGTCCTTTCACTTCATATTTTCTTGGGTGCTGGTCGCTAAATATTTCCAGACGGTAAATATCATGTCTTCCAAAATTGTTTGGCCTGTAAAATGAATAATATGCGTACATGCCGTTTTGTACAGGTTGAAAAAACATATCATCATCCGTGGTATTAATAGGATAACCGAGATTTACAGGTACTGACCACCGGCCTTCACCCAACTTGGATGAGTAAAATATGTCATACCCTCCCATACTGTAATGTCCATATGAAGAAAAGTATAGCGTATTGTCCTCTGTAATAAACGGAGTGTCATCGTTATATTTTGTGTTGATTGTTGATCCCAGGTTTTCGGCAGGACCCCATTCTCCATTAGGTTGCCTTTTTGATTGATAAATATCAAGGCCGCCATAACCTCCTTTGCGGTTACTTGAGAAGTAAAGGGTGTTCCCATCCTGCGATAGGCTGGCATGTGATTCCCAATATTTAGTGTTTATGTTTTCATTTAGTTTTTTAATAGGAGACCATACACCATCAACTTTTTTACTAACATATAGGTTGCCAATAAAATTATCGCTTCTGTAAAGGTACATCTCATTCCCGTCATAAGACAGGCATGTAGTGTATACATCTCCATCAACGCCAAATTCAGGGATCAGGTTACGAGGATAAGACCATTCACCATCAACTTTTTCAGAATAAAATACAGCATCATAGAATTGCAACTCTGAGACATAAGCAATGGCCGATTCGTTTCCCGAAACAACAGGCCTTACGTCTGCAAACCTTGAATTTATTCGGTCACCAAGGTTTTCAAAGTTATAATCGATAGGCCTTTTCTCGAGTTTGATTGCATTTTCGGTAGCTTGTATTTGTTCATCAACAAGTTCGGAGTTATATACATTTTCATCCAATAATTTCTTAAAGGTCTTGTATGTTTCAATTGCTTTTTCAAGCTGATTATTGATCCTATAAGCATTGGCCAGATAATAATAAGCCTCAAGCGGAGCTTTTGTTTCTTTAAAAGATCCTTCTTTATAATCAGAAGTAATATTTTGAACTGCTTTCTCAAGATGTTCTATTGAATTACTTTTCCGGTAACTTATATTTAAATAACAAATTCCAGTTCTATAATGAAAATTGTAATTGTCAGGGAATTCTGTAACCAATTTCGTATATAATGGCAGGGCTTCTCTGTATTCCTCAAAGAGAAAATACGATTCGGCTTCAAGAAACATGTCTTTATAATTAACTTCTTCTTGTCCTTTAGCGCTATAAGGAAGAAGATATAAACAAACAATGAAAATATGAATACGTCTTAACATTAACCCCCTTTTTACTAAATTTTACAAATATATCAAATTATACGAAACATATAAATTAATAGCTTAGTTTCTAATAAATTAATAGCTTATATTTTGATATAATGTACTTTTTTCTTTATTAAATTATCGTTTTTTTTTATTAACAATTTTAAAATGTCAACAAAGATATACTTCTTATTAGGATTTTCGACCAAGATTTCTAAAATTTTTAATAATTATCTCAAAATCACTATTAATAGTATAATTCTTGGCATAGTTAATATTTGCTCTGTCAATTATTTCTTTTTGGTCAACAGTACGACTAAATATATCAAGAGGTGTTAGTATTCCCTTTCTGATTTTAGGTAGATTTGCCGGTTGGTTTGAGTTTGTTATTAAAAAACCAACCCATGTATAATATCCAAGTAAAACTTTAAGAGAATTTGAAATTAATCCCAAAGGTCTTTTCATAAAAAACATTAATATCGGCGATAGTAAGAGTAACAATATGGCTAGAATGATATCAAGCAAACGTTTGCTCCTTTTTTTTATGGGTTTTGTTATTGCATCAAAGTTTATTATATATAATTCTCCAGCTGTATGTATGGAACTACTGCCGATTATGGAAATACTTTCGGGAGGTGCAATTTTATATTCTATATTGGTTTGTGATAGTTGTAACATGTTCCGGATTATTTCCTGGGCCGGAATATCTTTAGCACAAAATACCAGTTCATCCACTTTGTGTATTTGTATTATTTCATTTAATTGTGCAATATGTCCTAAGTAGTCGCCGTGTGTGTCTAGTTTGTTAATGCTTACAAATCCAAGTACTTCATGTTTTATTTGTGTTTGGCGGATCAGGTCAAGTACTCTTTTTGCTTCGGCAGATTCTCCAATAATTACTATTTTTTTCTTTTTACTACCTTCAATTTCAAACGATTTCAAACCTGATACATGAAAAAATATGCGTACTGCGGGAAGAATTAATATTACCCAACAAGATCCTAAGATGGTTATTGCTCTTGAATAACGAAGTGTTTCGGGTAACAAGGCGTAAATGACAAGAGCCAGGACCGTTCCGGCTAAACTTCCTTTTAAAGTATTTGTTAGTTTTAAGGGTTTTTCATATCCGCCTGCAATGTAAAGTGATGTAAGCCAGACAAATAAATAAATTGGGACAATGATATATACAAATTGCATTGGATATGCTGATGAAATCTCATACTTATACTTGGCATATAAAGGGATAAGCAAAAGGAACCCTGAATACATTGCTATGATATCTATTAGAGGCAAGAATGAATTGTGAAGAAACCTCTTTAATATGGATAATGACGCTCTGAAATAGATGGCCATATTTATCAGGAAGGAGAAAGTTTTTGCATTTTTTTTAGAGAAATGCTTTCGGGCAAATATGATCATTGCATTATAAAAGACGAATACGTAGTTAACAGAACTTTTTTTTGTGCTTTCTCCCTTATAATGTATGATCGTTGTTTTCGGGAAGTAATAATTGGAATATCCTGCCTTTATTATTCTGTATGACAGGTCAATGTCTTCACCATACATAAAAAAGTCTTCGTCAAGAAGTCCTGATTTGTCAAGCGCTTCCCTACGTATAAACATAAAAGCGCCAGATAACACATCCACTTTGTGTGTTTCATCTTTGTCAAGAAATCCCAAATGGTAGCGACCAAATACCTTTGATTTTGGAAAAAGTTTTGAGAGGCCAAAAATTTTACTAAAAGCTACAAAAGGGGTTGGTAATGAGCGCTTTGATTCTGGCAGAAAATTTCCTTTACCATCAATCATTTTAACACCTATTGATCCGGCATCAGGATGAGTTTCCATGAATTGGATGCATTTGATAAAAGTGTCTTCTTCAACCACTGTATCCGGATTAAGCAGAAGTACATATTTTCCGGTCGCTTGTTTTATTGCCTGGTTATTCGCTTTAGAAAAGCCCTGGTTATTTTCGTTTTCAATTAATACTACTTCCGGGAATTTTTGCCTGATAAGGGAACAAGAACCGTCAACAGAGTTATTGTCAACAACAAAAACTTCATGGTCAATAGATTTCGCAGCCTGCTGAACAGAGTGCAAACATTGTTCAATAAAATGTTTTACATTATAGTTAACTATGATGACAGATAACTGCATGGATTTTTATATTCTTTAATGAAAGAATGGCTCAAAAATATAAATTATTGTGGTGAATTAGAAGGAAGTTTTTGTTTTCGTTCATCAGGTAATTATTCTGAACAATAAAGAATAATCATTTTGCAAGCATTTTTATAATCCAATTTACATGATTTATTAAAGTATTGGCATGCATCTCTTATTCTCTCAGATTTGTAATAGGCCATTCCTAAGTTGTAGAAAATTACCGGATTATTTTGATCCATTTCAATAGATTTTAAAAAATCTGCAATTGCATCATCATATTCTTCCATTTCATAGTAAGCTCTCCCCCTGCTATGATAAGCGCTGCTGTTGTAAGGATTTATTTGTATTGCATTGTTAAAATCTTCAATTGCATCATCATATTTTGTTAAAATAAACTTGGAACCACCGCGGTTCAGATAGATGTCAAATGTGCGTTTTGTAGGATTAAGTCCCAGAGCCCTGTCAAAGTCATCAATGGCCTTTTCGTATTTGCCTTTATAGTTGTTTACCAGACCTCTTATATAATAATAACCATCACTGGAAGGATCTCTTGCTATTGCTTCATCAGCCATGTTCGAGGCTTGTTTAAGATCATCGGTAAGAAGCAGGACGTTTATTTTTCCTATTACTGCGTCTTCATTGGTGCTTTTTATGATTAATGCTTTATTGAAGTTCTCCATTGCATTAGTATAATCTCGTTTTCGAAGATATATATTGCCCTTCATGGCATAAGCATCATCTGAGCTGTTATTTATACTTATGGCTTTATCAATATCCGCAAAGGCATTATCATACTTTTCCAGCAGGCTGTTAACATATGCCCTGCCAATATATGCAGGTGTAAAACTTGCATCCTGGCTGAGAATTTTGTTGAATTCATTTAAAGACCCATAGAGGTCATACTTTGCAGCTTTATCGTATGCGGTTTTTAAAAGAGTTTCAAATCGGGAATTGTCTTGAGCTGAAGTCCAGCAAAAAACATTAATTATTATTATAAACAGTAGCCCTCGTTTCATGCATTTATTTTTCGCATCCTAAGATAGTACATCTAATAATATATATTTTCGAAGGATTATATATTTTATCAACGATTTCTATTTGCTTTGGTTATTAAGGATTTTTTTAGTCTATGTTTGGATTATTCAATTGCTCCTTCGGCTTCCATTAATTTTTCCTGGGCTTCTTTTAGCCTTTCTTCAGCGTCTTTTAAACGATCTTTGGCATCTCCCAGCTTGCCTCTCCCTTTCTCAAATGCTTTTGACCCTGCTCCAACCTTTTTATCGGCTTCCTTCATTTTATCCTGAAGGGCTTTGGCATTTTCTTTATAAACCTTATCAACGGTTTTAAGTTCGGCTTCATATTGTTTGCGCTCGTCATCGTCTATAGCTTTTTTTGCTTTTTTCTTGGTTGCTTTATACTCTTTTGTATAGTTTTTATAAATAGTCTTTTCTTCTTTACGTGCAGATTCCAGTTCACTGTATCCCTCTATCATCAATTGATCTCCTGCTTTCATAAGACTGTCAGCATACTGGATTTGAATATTTGCCTCGTCGACTTTCTCATTGGCAATTTTTACTTTTTCTTTGTATTGCTTAATTTTTTCCTGTCTTTTTTGTTCAGCCAACTCTTCTTTGGTTTGAGAAAAAATGGAGCTGCTCCCTGTAATCAACAGAATACTAATAATTATAGATATGCTGATTCTTTTTTGTGATAGATGCAATTTGTACCTCATAGCTTTAGTTCTAGTGATTAGTATTACTGTAAATATACAAAATCTATAGATAAGTCATTATTCCTGCCTTTAAAAAAAGCAATTTTACTTTAATTTACCTCCTCCTTCATATGTAATCCTGTTTATGATCGATCGTCCGAGGGTGATCTCATCAGTATATTCTAATTCTCCTCCCACAGCCATGCCCCTGGCAATAATGGTAACTTTTACGTCAATATCGGCAAGCTTTTTGAAAATATAAAAGTTGGTTGTATCGCCTTCCATAGTTGTGCTTAAAGCAAGTATTATTTCATGTGTTTCCACATTTTTTGCCCTTTCAATAAGTTGGGAAATTGTCAGATCATTTGGTCCTATACCATCCATAGGTGATATAATGCCTCCAAGTACATGATACACACCATTGTATTGCCCGGTATTCTCAATGGCCATGATATCACGTATATTTTCAACAACACATATCATATGATTATCACGCATATTACTGGAACATATACTACAGATTTCCTGGTCAGAAATATTCTGACATACTTTACAGTATTTAATGTTTTTTTTTAGCTCAATAATTGCGTTTCCAAATGCTTCTACCTCGGCATCATTTTGACGTAACAAATGAAGTACCAATCGCAATGCAGTTTTCCCTCCTATGCCTGGTAATTTTGAGAATTCACGTACAGCATTTTCCAAAAGTCTGGAAGATATATTCATCTTTGAAATGTTTTGATGCTAAGTTAATACTAAAATCGTAGTTAGTGCCAGTCTGTAAAATCCTTTTTTAAAGTGCTTAATAGGAAAATATCAACTGCAAGGATAGCGAAGACAGAAAAATGGGAGTATACTATTTATAATCGACCATTTTTCTGGAGAGCATAGCGCGGCAATTAGCGATTTCTTTTAAACACGAGTTATCATAAATTTTATTTGTTGATATCTTTTTCGTATCCTTGCGAAAGTTTTAAAGACTTTATAGCTAATGTCACCCATTATCATTTCGTTACTTATTGTCACTTATTTTATTGTTTTGTTAGTTGTTGCTTTCTTTACAAGCAGGACTGCAAATAATGACTCTTTTTTTCTTGGGAACAGAAGATCTCCCTGGTATATTGTAGCATTCGGGATGATAGGGGCGTCTCTTTCTGGTGTTACTTTTATTTCCGTTCCCGGATGGGTTGGAACCCAGAATATGGCCTATATGCAGATCGTGTTGGGCTATTTCCTGGGTTACTTTTTCATAGCCAATGTTTTAATGCCAGTCTATTATAAATTAAAGCTTACTTCAATTTATTCTTACCTGGATTCCCGTTTTGGTATTTTTTCCTATAAGACAGGGGCTGTTTATTTTCTTATATCCAGGATAATAGGTGCATCATTCAGGTTGTATCTGGTGGCGAATGTCCTTCAATTGACGATTTTTGATGCCTTAAATGTCCCTTTTATACTTACTGTGGTTGTAACAATACTTCTAATCTGGCTTTATACCTTCCGGGGAGGTATTAAAACAATCATCTGGACTGACACACTTCAGACTTTATTTATGCTTCTGGCTGTAATTTTAACTATACTATTTATATCGCGAGAGATGGGCCTGAATTTTAGCTCTTTAATCGAAACAATTAAGGGAAGCGAATATTCAAAAATCTTTTATTTTGGGTCATGGAGCAATAAATACCATTTTGTAAAGCAATTTATCAGCGGGGCATTCATTACCATTGTAATGACAGGATTGGATCAGGATATGATGCAAAAAAACCTGAGTTGTAAAAATATCCACGATGCAAAAAAGAATATGTATTGGTTCAGTATTACTCTTATACCTGTTAACTTGTTATTTTTATCCCTTGGTGTATTACTTTATTTATATGCTCAAAGGAATGGTATAACCATACCTGAAAGGACAGATGATTTATACCCGCTAGTTGCTACTGGTGGATACTTGTCGCCCACAATTGGTATATTATTTATTCTAGGTCTTATTGCGGCAGCATACTCAAGCGCAGACTCAGCGCTTACTGCCCTTACTACATCATTTACTGTGGATATATTAAACAGCAGGAACGAATCTGAAGATGCTGTCAGAAAAACAAGGATGTGGGTACATGTTTTTATTTCACTATTATTATTGGCGGTGATACTTTGTTTTAGGTTGATTAATAATCAGGCAGTTATAAGTGCTTTATTTACTGCTGCCGGGTATACATATGGCCCATTGCTGGGATTGTTTTGTTTTGGACTTTTTACTAAATGGATTTTAAAGGATAAATTTGTTCCCATTGTTTGTCTGGTTTCCCCGTTTATGACTTTTTTTATTAAGAAATTATCATTAGTATTGTTTCAGTATGAATTTGGATTTGAATTACTGGTTGTAAATGGGTTGTTAACATTTCTCGGGCTATTATTGTTAATTAAAAAAGAGCCTGAACATTAGGCCTGTATTGTTACCTGAAATAAATCGTTTGTAAAAGTGCTATATTTTCTAAATATGCTTTTGTAAGTAGGACAAAATTATTAATTTTACTAGCGGAGTATCTTTAATTGAAATACTGTAACCCTAAAATCTAAAACCTGACCTATGAAACGATTCGTATTGTCCTGCCTGTTATTCCTTATCGTTTTAAACTTTTCTTATTCACAAGTTATAAATGATGCCTTTCGTGAAGTCTTCACGGATGCAGAGTATTTTCTTGTTGAAGAATCATACTATGATGCTCTTCTTGAGTATGACCAGTTGTATAAAAATGGTTTTAAGGATAATGCCAATATAAACTACAGGATGGGAATTTGTTATCTTAATATCCCGGGCAAGAAAGATAAAGCCATTCCTTTTCTCGAAAAGGCGATTCAAAATGTTAGCGCAAGTTATATAGAAGGTTCATTAAAAGAAGTCCATGCCCCGCTAGATGCATTATTGTATCTGGGTAATGCATATAGGGTTAATAATCAGCTTGAAAAAGCATGTGTAGCTTATAAAAAGTATATTGAACAAGATTCAAAAAATATTGAGAATGTTGAATATTCGAAAAAACAAATTGAGGCTTGTTCAAATGCTAAAGAATTGATTCAAACATCATTAATTCTTATCTCACAGAATCTGGGCGCACCTGTAAATACTAATGCAAATAATTTTAAGGCAGTAGTTTCAGCTGATGAATCACGAATAGTTTATGTTACTGAGCAAAAGTTTTATGATGCAATAATGCAATCAGATAAAAAGGATGGGAAATGGGATGAGCCGGTTAACCTAACACCTCAGGTACAATCGGATGGAGATCAATATCCTTGTTATCTGTCGCCGGATGGCAATATACTGCTTCTTTCAAAAGAAGATTTTTTCAACAGCGACATTTATATAAGTACCTATTCTAATGGAGAATGGAAGAAATCAACTTCTGTTGGGAAAGTTATAAATACAAAATATTGGGAATCTCATGCGTGTTTATCCCCAGATGGAAATACCATGTATTTTGCAAGCAACAGAAAAGGAGGAATTGGTGGTATGGATATCTATTACTCAGTGAAAGGGGCAAATGGGGAGTGGACTGAGCCTGTAAATATCGGGTCACCGATAAATACCGAATTAAATGAAGATACTCCCTTTATACTCGGAGATGGGAAAACCTTATATTTCAGCTCTCAGGGACATAAGAATATGGGAGGCTTTGATATATTCTATACCAAAAAGAATGATGACGGAACATGGACTGAGCCGGAAAATATAGGTTACCCCATCAATACAACAGATGATGATCTTTTTTTACAGCCTTTAGGTGAAGGGAATGTTGTGTATAAAACCCAGTTTCTGAAGGATGGCCTGGGTGAAGATGATATTTACCGGATAGAAATTACAGGCAGACAGGAGAAACCTATGGTGCCTGAAGTTGTTGAAACAGATCAACCAGTTGTTGAAGAGGTAGTTGAGGTGCCTGAGGATATAAAAACACCTGTTAAGGATATTTCTGTTGTGGAACAGCCTGTAGAAGAAGAAATTGCAATTGAGAAGCCAGGTGAACGTATCGTTTTAAAGCCTATTTACTTTGATTATGATAAGTATTCACTTGATAAGACTTCTTTGACTAAGCTTGAGAATGTAATAAAGGTAATGAAGGAATATTCGGATATTAAACTTATGGTTATTGGTCATACAGACTCAAAAGGAAGTTTTGAATACAATAAAACTCTTTCTGAGAAACGTGCTAAGGCAACAGTTGATTATCTTAAATCAAAAGGTATATCTGCCGGCAGGATGGAAGTAAAAGGACAAAGTGAGAGTGAACCTACTGCTATTAATACTAACTCGGATGGTACTGATTGCCCTGAAGGAAGAAGGCTTAACAGAAGAGTAGAATTCAAAATGATACAGGGTCAATACGAGAATATAATAATTGAGAAAGAACAGGTTCCCGATAATTTAAAGATAAAGTAAGGAGTGTCGCTTTATTTTAAATCTTCTATTAACCAATTTGTAGCCATAGCAGGGTGAGGTTTATTGTAATTCAAATGTAGATTTCAAAGAGCATCAGATATGATTTATTATGAAGTTTAAAATACTTCTTTCGTTTTTAAATATTTAATGCAACCCGTTTAATACTAAATAAATTCCCAATTTTATTATATATTTGTTTACCTATTTATAACTTTAACCTATACCAGGTTATGAGAAATGTATATTTGCTAATTGTCGGACTGTTTATTTTATCAGGCAGTTTATGTGCTCAAACGCTAAGTGAGCGCATGGAATTATTCGATGATGGTACATTCTTTTATGAGTCAGAGGATTATAAAGAAGCCATCCATTATTTTATAAAACTTTATGATACAGATCCTGAAAATGGAAATATTTGTTTCCTTGTTGGTATGTGTTATCTTAATATTCCCGGAGAGGAATCATTGGCAATACCTTATTTAGAGAAAGCGATTACAAAAATTTCTTATACATATAGTAAAAGCACATTTCAGGAAGTACGCGCACCATTGCATGCCATGTTTTATCTTGGTAATGCCTATAGGATAAACTCCCAACTGGATAAGGCATTAGATATGTATGATAAGTTTATGAATTCACCCTATTTTGAAGGAAATTATAATGTCGCCATTGTGCAAAAAGAGATAGATGATTGTAAAAGGGCAAAAGTGATATTTGATAAACCGGTAAAAACAGAAACAACAAATGTTGGCTTTGTAATCAATGATCAGAATGATAATTTTAATCCTGTAGTTACGGGAAACGATTCTATCATGATATTTGTTACCAGTCTTAAGTTTTATGATGCCATTATGATGACATATATAACAGACACCGGATGGTGCTATCCAATAAATATAACACCACAGGTAGGCTCAGATGGTGATTGTTATCCCACATGTCTCTCTTATGATGGCAAAGAACTTTATATGGTGAAACGGGAGAAAAGAAATGATGATATTTATGTAAGCAGGTGGGAAGATGGTGTTTGGACAGTAATGCAACCATTAAATAAAGATATTAATTCAGGAAAACTCGAATCTCATGCCTCCGTGTCTGCAGATGGAAAATATTTGTATTTTTCGAGCGAAAAAGGAAGCAAGGGAGGCCTTGATATTTTTATATCTGAAAGAAATGTGGATGGCGATTGGGGTAAGCCGGAAAACCTGGGGAAAAGGATTAATACCGATTATGATGAAAACTATCCCTTTATTTCATCTGATGGCCAGGTTTTGTTTTTCTCCTCAAAGGGGCACAATAATATGGGAGGATATGATATATTTTTTAGCAAGAAAGTTAATGGAGAATGGACGATGCCTGTGAATATTGGTTTCCCGATAAATACAACTGCGGATGATGTGTTTTATTCGATAAATGGAAATGGAGTTGTTTCGTACAGGGCACTGATAATGGATGAAGGTTATGGTATGAAAGATATATATAAAGTTAGAATAATTGGAGGCGAGAGTCTGCAATTAATTAAGTCAAGAAAATAATGTCAGTCCTGTAAAATATACCTTTGGTATTTTAGCCGGTAAACTTTTTTAATGCAATATTGAGTGAAAATCATATATTTGCTTCCATAATTGGCAAAAAAAAATCTACAATGAAGAGAATAATACTGCTTTCTATACTTGCAATGTTATCGTTTTCTCCTGGGTATTCACAAATGAAGCTTCGTGAGTTATTTATGGATGCTGAATTTGATTTGTTATACGAAGCCTATGAGGAAGCTCTGGGTAAGTATCTTGAGGTTTTAGCCAGTGATCCGACAAACAGTAATTATAATTTTCGGGTAGGGCAATGTTACCTTAATATTCCGGGAGAGAAAGAAAAGGCTATACCCTATCTTGAGATAGCGGTGATGCAGACATCTGCTGCTTACAAGGAAGGTATTTTTAAAGAAACATCTGCTCCCTTAGAGGCATATCTGTTTTTAGGTAATGCATATAAAGCCGCAAATAAGCTTGAAAATGCAAAAGATGCTTTTGCTATGTATATTAATCTTGCGGATCCTAAAGATGTTGATAATATTGATTATGCACATCAACAGATAGAGGCATGCAGCACGGCAGAAGAATTTCAAAATACTCCCGTAGATTGTATTGCCCGAAATCTTGGGAAAAATATTAATGATAATTTTTCGAACTATGGACCAGCAGTATCGGGAGATTTAACGACACTCGTCTTTACTACTAAAACAAATACAGGTAAGGAGCTAATTTATTTTTGCAAAAAGAACAGGAAAGACGAATGGGACTTTCCTAAAGATATTACAGATCAGATAGGTTCAATCGGTGATTGTAATTCAGCAGATCTCAATTCAGACGGTACAAAATTACTTCTGGTTAAGAAGGATAATTTCAATTCAGATATTTACATGTCGGAATATGTAAATAACCAGTGGACCAAAATGAAGAAAATAGGGGGAGATATAAACTCCAAATATTGGGAATCACATGCAGCATTCTCACCAGACGATAAAACCATATATTTTACAAGCAACAGGAAGGGTAGTATAGGAGGCCTGGATATTTATAAATCGGAGATGGATGAAAAAGGGAATTGGGGAGAGGCTGAAAATCTAGGATCTCCTGTAAATACTGAATATAATGAGGAAACTCCGGCGATGGCTGATGAAACTACCATTTATTTTAGTTCGCAGGGTAATAACAACATGGGGGGGTATGATATTTTTTATTCAACACTTGCATATGATGGCACATGGTCTATTCCTATAAATATTGGATATCCTATCAATACAACAGATGATGATCTTAATTTTGTACCTATTGATAAAGGGGTCTTTGCTTATCATTCTATAGCAGCACCTGAGGGTTTTGGAGGTCTGGATATTTACCATTACGAGATTTTTTCTGAAATTCATCCTCATATGGTTGATATTATGGGAAATGTGAAGCTTGATCCAAAGATAGGAGGGAAGGTTGAAGAAGCAATCGTTACAATCCAGGATAAATTTACTTCTGAGGTAGTTGCGGTAATTAAACCGGATGAAAAAGGGAATTTTGTATATACAGTACCTCCCAGTTCATACAAGCTCGTTTTTGATGCTGAAGGGCATGAAAAGAAGGAGGAAGATGTAAGATTATATGCCGGTTATGAAAGTCCTGATTACCTTATTCATACACAACTTGAAGAAAAGAAGCAAGAGCCCTGGTTAGCTGAGGATAATATGGAAACTGAAAAAACGAAGCCAACCTATTTTTCAGATAACGGAAGCAATGGCTATACGGGAACTGCACGATATACAATTCAAATACGGGCGTACAGGGTTGAAGTAAATCCGTCTATATTTACAAACCTTGAAGGTGTAAAGGTGTTTGCCGGTACAGACGGGTATTATAGGTGTGTTTATGGTGAATATTACGAATATTCTGTAGCCAAGGAGAACTTACAAATTATTCGTCAGCTCGGATACCATGATGCTTTTATAAATAGTATCCGCAGATATTATCGTGATTTAAAGGAGCCTGTTACACAGGCTGAAACCACTTATAGAGACGATATAGGAGGGTATGCTGTGCAAATTATTGCATTAAAAAATCCTGTTGATATCAGTTATTTTAAGGATGTTACCAATGTTAAGGTGTCTCATGGTAATGATGGATTTTACAGATATACGGTAGGTGAATTTTCTAATGCGTCTGAAGCAAGAGAAAAACTCATTGAAATACATCAGAAAGGATATTCAAATGCCTTTATTAGAAAAATCGCTTCGGTACCGAATTACTAGGTACTGATAATTATAGGTTCTATATACAGATGATCAAGTATCTTGAAAATACGATATTAAAACTTCGGGCTCTTGAACCTACAGATATTGAGTTGTTATACCAATGGGAGAACGATACTTCACTCTGGCGTGTAAGTAATACACTTGCACCATTTTCAAGGCATACCTTAAGTAAATATCTTGAGAGTGCACATCTGGATATTTTTGAAGTAAAACAGCTCCGGTTAATGATTGATCTGAAAGAGGATGATAGTATAATTACAATTGGAGCGATTGATTTGTTTGATTTTGACCCTTATCATTTACGTGCCGGTATTGGAATATTAATTGCTGATACCAGCCAGAGAAATAAAGGATATGCAGCAGGAGCCCTTGATCTGCTTATAAAATATTGCTTTGAAATGCTCCAATTACACCAATTATATTGCAATATAACTACAGATAATAAAGTTAGTATAAAGCTATTTACCAATGCCGGTTTTAAAATTATCGGAGAGAAAAAGGATTGGGTAAAAACAATGAATTCATGGATTGGAGAATATATGCTTCAACTGTTAAAAGAAGAATAGGTTTAAATGCAATATTCCGGAATGTCTTTGAGAAATTGATATTTTTTGTTTTCAAAATCCATTTTACAGCAATAATGCGATTTCCCATTGGTTAGTACAAGATAATCAACATGAAGCACCATATTATACACAGCAATCTGATCAAATGTTGTTTGAGTTATTTTTACATCAGGAGCTTTACACTCTACAATTAATATGGGATTTCGATTTGATGAAAAGGCAACAATATCACTTCGTATCGATTGTTTGTTAATGGTAAGTGTGTATTCAACTGCCAATAATGATGCAGGGTATTTTTTATATTGAATCAGATAGTGGAGGAAGTTTTGACGTACCCATTCTTCAGGAGAAAGGACTATCCATTTTTTTCTTATTTCATCAAAAATAAATTTCTTTTTACTTTCAGATTTTACTTTCAGCGTAAAAGTGGGTAAATTTAACCGCTCCATTTTCCTGTTTTGTTGTGATACAAAGCTAACATATTATAGATATAACAGGGGTGAAAGGGCGTAAATATTTGTATAACCATAGGTTTTTATGTACCAGGAAATATTAAGAGATCTCAAAAACAAGATTTATAAGCCAATTTACTTTTTAATGGGTGAAGAGACCTATTTTATTGATGTAATTACGGATTATATTGCTGAAAATGTGCTTACTGATGCTGAAAAAACCTTTAATCAAATGGTTTTATATGGAAAGGATACTGATATTGCAACAGTAATAAATACAGCAAAGCGCTTTCCTATGATGGCAAATTATCAGGTGGTGATTGTGAAGGAAGCACAGAATCTGAAAAATATTGATGATCTTATTTATTATGCAGAAAAACCATTAAAATCAACTTTGCTTGTTATTAATTATAAATACAAAAAGTTGGATAAACGGAAAAAACTATTCAAGGTTCTCTCCGATACTGCAGTTCTTTTTGATTCTGCTCGTTTATATGATGATAAGATACCAGCCTGGGCTACAGGTTATCTAAGAGAACGTAATCGTGCAATAGACCCTGCTGCTGTAATGATGCTGGTAGAATTTTTAGGAAACGATCTTGGGAAAATAGTTAATGAGCTGGATAAGCTGCTCCTAATGGTTCCTGAGACTGTAAGTTCAATTACTCCCGATCATATTGAAAAGAATATTGGGATAAGTAAAGAGTATAACAATTTTGAATTACATAAGGCACTTGCTCAAAAAAATGTATTGAAAGCCAACCGCATCGTTCACTATTTTTCGAAAAATCCGGGAAATAATCCGATGACTTTAACCATAACTTCTTTGTATTATTTCTTTAGTAAAGTTTTAGTGTTTCATTTTCTGAAAGATAAATCCAGGAAGAATGCGGCTGCAGCATTAAAGGTGAATCCCTTTTTTATGGCGGATTATGAATTAGCAGCGAAAAAATACACAACAAAACAAGTCGTAGATATCATAAGCTATCTTCGTGAGTATGATCTGAAATCAAAAGGCATGGGAAATGTATCAGCAACTCAGGGAGATTTGCTAAAAGAAATAGTTTATAAAATATTACACTAAAAGATATGACCCTGGGACTAATAATAATAACCGTTTTAATTTCCATCCTTTGTTTTTATAGTGAGGAATGGATGGGAAAACTACAGTTCAATCCTTACCAGGTTTATCATCGAAAGCAATATTACAGGCTATTTACCCATGCTTTTGTTCACGCAGATTGGATTCATTTGCTTATAAATATGTATGTGCTTCACTCGTTCGGAAGGGCTATAGAGTCTGTTTTTTCTGAGCTGGAGATGGCAGGAATCATCAAATCGGCAAGTTTCTTTTATTTGTTACTTTATTTAGGAGGTTTGCTTTTTTCACCATTAGTAACTTTATTTAAACATAAAGAAAATATTCTTTATAATTCTGTGGGAGCTTCAGGAGCTGTTTCTGCCGTGGTATTTTGTGTGATCTTTTTCGTTCCAATGGGCAAAATACAATTGTATTTTTTATTTCCTATGCCTGCAATAATTTTTGCCATTGCGTACGTTATATATTCAAGTATTATGAGCCGGAGGGCTAAGGATAATATCAATCATGATGCGCATTTGATTGGTGCATTATTTGGCTTCATGTTCCCGATAATGGTTCATCCAAAGCTAATATATCATTTTATTCATGAGATTATGAATGCATTTTAAAATATGAATAGAAAGAATAAAGCTATATTTCTTGACCGGGATGGTGTGATTAATTATGATGGGGACGAGTATTATACTTATCGAATCGAAGATTTTAAATTGAATGAGGGTATTCTGGAGGCATTAAAAATTCTTAAAGACAGAGGATATCTTCTTATTATTATTAGTAATCAGGGGGGGATAGGACGAGGATTGTATAAAAAGGAAGATACCGATCATTTACACGAGTATATGACTACCCTTATGGAAGAAAAAGGGATTATTCTTGATGAGATATATTACTGCCCTCATTACCCTGATTCAAGTAAATGCCTGTGCCGTAAACCAAACAGCCTTATGATTGAAAAGGCTCTTGCACGGTTTGATATTATTCCTGAACAATCCTATTTTATTGGTGACAGGGAAAAGGATGTTGAGGTTGCAATAAAAGCCGGAGTTATTCCAATAAAAATAAATGCAAATGAAAATTTGATACGTTATTTAGATAAGATAAAATAAACTGACTGGAAA
The DNA here is from genome assembly GCA_016926235.1 of Bacteroidales bacterium. The sequence goes on from JAFGOZ010000390.1 coordinate 139,208, forward strand.
CTTCAAGTCCTTTGATTTGATTTATATTTCGTCTACTAATCATCTGAAAATTCAATTAAAATAATATTTTTACATCTTAATTTTAAATTGTAATATTATTGCGGTATACCTTCATCATAACCCTGGTTATTATAAATCTCTCTCTTGTAGATTTATTGTCTCAAACTGTTCTGGATAATCGGGTAAATATAAATTATACGGGTTATAAACTAACTGATTTTTTCGATCAAATGGAAAAAGAATATTCCATCCGGTTTTATTTTAAGGAAGACTGGATTGAGGAGGCGGTTATTCCTAAAGTTAGTGATGGGGTAACAATACGTAGTATTTTGGAATATACTCTTGATTCGTATAAACTATCGCATATCGATTTACAGCAAAATAATATAATTCTTATTCCTGCTGATTATACTTATTTTATATCAAACGAGAAAGTGGATTTTATTTTGAGAATTGGGAATCCAGTGGAAAAGGGTAAATATATCCGGAATAAGATTGAGGGATATGTTTATGATGGAAAAACAGGTGAGGCGCTCGTTGGGGTTACAGTGATAGATAAGAAAACCAACAGACAAACTCTTTCCGGGGAAAATGGCTATTACAGTTTGTCTCTTCCTGGAGGCATTACACAAATAGAATTTCAGTTTTTTGGTCTTGAAACAAAATGTATTGATGTTGAAGTGTTAAGCCATGGCAAGCTTGATATTGAACTTATGGAAGCGCCCATTTCGCTTAGTTCAGTAACTATTACTGCTGATGGTGGCAGGAATAATGTGGAAAGAACACAGATGGGACTTGTATATATTGATATACGTAAGATAAATAAACTCCCTGCCCTGATGGGAGAAACAGATGTAATAAAAAGTATGACTTTAATGCCAGGGGTTAATACATCGGGTGAAATATCTGCAGGCTTTCATGTTCGAGGGGGGAATGTCGACCAGAATTTGTTTTTGGTAAATGATGCTCCCGTATATTCCACATCTCATTTATTTGGAATGTTTAGTGCTCTTATTCCGGGTTCAGTAAGTGCAGTGAGTTTACATAAAGGTACACAGCCATCTAACTTTGGTACAAGAGCGAGTTCAGTTACTGAGATAAGGCTGAAAGATGCCGATACTTCCAAAATATCTGGCCGGGCCGGGATTGGTGCTATAAATAGTTCCCTTTTTTTGGAAGGTCCTGTCGTTAGAAATTATTGTTCATTTTTGTTTGGGGCACGGACTACATATTCAAACTGGATGCTTAAAAAAATACCGGATATTGATATTCGAAAAAGCAAAGCCAACTTTTATGATTTAATTTGTAAGCTGGATTTTAGGTTGAATAATAAAGCTCAATTGAACCTGTTTGGGTATGGAAGCAGTGATTATTTTATTTACTCAAATAAAATGGACTATGCATATGGATCCCTTGTAGGAGGTATCAGTTATAATCAATTTATTAATGACAGATTAACCTTGCATTCAGCTTTATCCTATTCTTCCTATAATAGTTCTGTCGGGTATTTTGAGAATATTTCTTCGGGATATTTATTAAATACCGGAATTGAACAGGTTAATGGTAGAATGGAATGGAGTCTGCATTTGCCATATCATGGGTTAATGGCTGGAATAGAAGGTATTAATTACAAAATAAATCCCGGTGATCAGGAAAAATATAATGATAAATCTGATGCCCAAACCTTATCTCTTGAAAAGGAAAAGGCAATCGAAGCGGGAATTTTTATTCAGGATAATATAAAAGTGTCTGACCGGATTAGTTTATATGCTGGTATTCGATATTCTTGGTATTCCAAAATAGGAGAGGATTCTTCTTATATATATCAACCGAATGAACCCAAAAATGAAAGTTCGGTATTTGAAAGACGGATTTATGATAAAGGCGAATTAGTAAAACCATATAGTGGAATTGAACCGAGACTGGGATTAAGAATTGGAATTGATGAAACAAGTTCCATTAAGCTGGGATATAATATTACCCGCCAATACCAGCAATTAATTTCAAACTCAGTATCCACAACACCATTCGATTCATGGAAGTCTGCTGATGAAAATATTGAACCGGTCTTTAATATTCAGTATTCGCTTGGATATTTTAAAAACTTTCTGAATAACATTTTAGAAACTTCTGTTGAGGTGTATTACAAGACTTCTGAAAATGTGCTTGAGTATAAAAATGGAGCCATTTTAACCATGAATCCTGCCATTGAAAGAGATGTTACAGCATGCTTTTCAAAATCGTATGGTTCGGAATTAATGATACGTAAGAACCTTGGAAAGCTATCCGGCTGGGTGAGTTATACATTATCTAAATCACTTATACAAACAGATAGCAGATTCCCGGAAGAAACTATTAACGATGGGGATTATTATCCTACATATAATGATTGTCTGCACGATTTTTCTGCTTCAATAAATTACCAGGTTACTCGAAGATGGACCTTTGGTTCTATTTTTTTATATGCTACGGGCCGGCCTGTTACCTATCCTGAACAGCGCTATACAATACATAATGTGGAACTGGTTTATTATTCTGAACGTAATGCTTATAGATTACCGGCTTACCACCGCTTGGATGTTTCAACAACGTATGAAGGATTTCTTAATAAATCCAGGAAAGTACATCCCAGTTTCACATTCTCAGTGTTCAATGTTTATGGGAGAAATAATGTGTATTCGGTATATTATAAAAAATCTGATCCTGCCTCTGCGAATAATTTCCGGAAATATGGATTATATAAACTGACAATTATCGGGGTGCCAATACCATCCTTTACATTCAACCTTGATTTTTAAAATGAGTAGATATATCAACATAATAGTTCTTTTTTTTCTGACAGTTAGCTGTGAAGAAATTTTTGTACCTGATATACCTGATCAACCAAACACTCTTGTAATCGAGGGATTAATTACCGATCAGGTTGGGAGGCATTTTGTGAAAATTTCAAGAGCTCTTGCTTATAATGATACATCAAATTTTGAAAATGTTAGTGGTTTCACTGTTTTAATCCAGGAAAGGGGAGGAGCCGTATATTTATTACACGAGTTTGATGATGGCTGGTATGCAACGGATTCATTAGTACAAGGCAAGCCAAATCATGATTATAGGGTAATTGCTACATCACCACAAGGCAGACAGTATATTTCATCTTTTGTTACATTGCTGTCTGCTGCTCCAGTCGATTCATTAAATGGGGTTTACAAAACCAGATCAAGACTTGTATATCATGATGCTACGGGCTATGAAGAGGTTGTAAATGAAGGGATTGAAGTACAGAGTAATTCTGCTGTAATAGATTGTACACCTTTTTATAGATATGAATATAATTTAATTATTCAAACCATGCAGGTTTATGCTACATATCCAATTCCTACCACATTCTTTATAGCCTCACCTTATAATTCCATTTCAACTTCCTTTGTGGCAATTGCAAATGCGAATTCTTTTGAGAATAAGCGAATAAGAGGGAAACCTATTTTGTTGTTTCTGAATAGTTGGATGAATAATAAAATTGATATCCCCTTTGAATTTAATGATAATGGTGAAAGGATCTTTACAGATGAACAAATTGCTACTATAAGAGCAGGTATTATTATCCGGGTAAACCAATTATCATTGGACAAGAAGGGATATGAGTTTTGGGAATCAGTATATAATCAGATAAATGTTACGGGTCAGTTGTTTGATCCTGTTGAGTCCCAAATTGTTGGTAATATACAATGTGCTGAAGATACTACTGAAAGAGTATTTGGGTATTTTGGAGCTTCATCTGTAAACTCGAGTGTACGATTTTTTGATTTTGATAATAATTATAACATAATTGCACGACCTGTTTCCATTTTTCCTGAACTGCCGGATACTTTTGTTGACAGGAGAAGGCCGGACTTTTGGATAACTGAATGATAAAGAGAATATTTTTTATATTATTTCTGTGTGGTAATATATTTTTGTCGATTACCATAGCTAAAGCATCAGATAATAATGTATACATACAAACTGACCGGTTTTGTTATGTGTCTGGAGATATAGCCTTTTTTAAGGTTTATATTCCAGAGTATGTCAATACAAAACGGGAACAGGCAATATGTATTGATTTGATTTCGTGTGAAGGAACCTTTATTTGTGGAGAACTGGTTAAGCTTACTAATGGAATGGCTTCAGGTTATTTTGAAATTCCGGATACATTGCCTACAGGTAGTTATGACATACGTGCATATATGGGGCAATCTATAGATAGTATTGAGCCTGTAAGGTCAATTAAACATGTGTTTGTATCAAATCGTTTTGGTAAAGAAGGTGTTGTTTGGAAAGATTTAATTAACGATGAGATACTAAATTCCTCTATCCGAAAAACAATAAATAACCCGAATTGTGAGATACAAGTTAATAAGAAACTGTTTCATACAAGAGAAAAAGTAACTTTATCCATAACCTTCAACTCATCAATTCAATCCGATACATTATTTGCATCTTTAAGTATAAAACCTGTGTCCAATTTTGAAAAACGAGTTGGTGCGGCAAACGCTAATATATCCGGTTTAGATGATAATTCTGGTAATAACAGAGGAGTCGAAATTGGAAAGGGAGTGAAAGTAAGCGGACGTTTATTAAATCCGGATTTAAATATACCAATAAAGAAAGCAGTTGTTTTTCTTTCGTTTCAGGATACAGTGCTTCGCCTGCAATATGCACTTTCAGACGATCAAGGTTATTTCTGCTTCTATACTGATGGGTATTATGATAGGCAGCTGGTAATTTTTTCAGCTTGTAATTATCCTTCTCTAAAACCATTAGAAAAAGTAAAATTCGAAATTCATTCAAGTTTTATTGAGAAAGGATCTGTTAATAAAGGGGCATATCAACCATCTTTATGGTTAATTGATACATTAAATATTTCTAAAGCCCTTGTATCTAAAGCATATAATATTAATTATGTAAAGAAGAAAACCATTCCTCTAAGGGATACATTTATGTATTGCCACAAGTTTTTTACAGGAAAACTTACCGATCAGGTTAATCCTGACGATTATCTGACATTCTTTGATTTTACAGAATTATCAAGAGAGATATTGCCATTTGTAAGGTATAGGAAGACAGATGATGGCTATAAATTTTCCATAGTTGATCAAATAAATAATTTTTATAGAGATGATCCATTTGTTATAGTAGATGGCGTTCCCTTATTTGACCTAAGTAAGATTAACCAATTGGGCACAGAACAACTAAAACGCATAGATGTAAAAGGCCAGCCAAGGTTTTATGGAGATATTTTTATGAGCAACGGGATCGTTCTGATCTGGACAAAAAATGCAGATTTTTGGTCGCAGATTGAAACGGGGCCAATGCATAAAGAAGAACTTCAGTTTTTCCAAAAGCCTGCTATATTCTGTTTCCCTGATTACTCTATTCATTCCGATACCTATATTCCTGATTTCAGGCAAACCTTGTTTTGGAAGCCAGAAATTATAGTACCTAATAACAATAAAATTGAGATAGAATTTTATACCTCAGATGAAAAAGGCAATTTTGAAATAATTATGGAAGGAATAACAAGCAAAGGACAACAGATTTATGAATATGAAACTTTTACAGTAGAATAAATATAACAGGAATGAATAAGATAGTAGTATTTGTTTTTAGTGTCTTATTATCACTGGACATTTCAGCACAACAGGGATGTAATTCAGGGCCGTTGGCTCCTATTACCGGAGAGCATTTTCTACCATACTATTTTCAATATGAGGGAAATCCGTTTTTGAACAGTGACTGGACCTTGGGAAATTTGCGTTTGATAAATGGAGATGTTTACACTAATTTAAAGCTAAACTATGATAGTTATAAGGGGAATCTACTTTATCTTAATAGTGCTTTGGAGAGGGTGGTCATTGTAGATAATGATATAATTAGCGATTTTTGGATGAGAAATGTAAAAAATAATAGTGTTTTGCATGGTGTGCCGGCCTCTTACCTGGGAATTACCAAAACAAATGGCTTTGTTTTCCTTATGATAGATGATACAGTTTCGTTGTATATGAGGATTGATAAGAAAATTAGTCCAAATAGTTTTAGCTACAGGGAAGATAATAAACTGGGTATCTATTATGAAGAAAGACGTTATTTTTTTATTCTGAATTCAATACATTATGAAGTTCCAAAAAGAAGAAAGAAACTTGCGGAAAATTTTGCGGGGCATGAGGAAGAAATTCTAAGATATATAAGGAGCAGGCATTTCTCACTTAGGGATGAGGCAAATCTTCGACAGGTTTTTACAGAAATAAACCTGTTAGAAAAATAAAAGGACTAATTTTTGCAGGTTGATGGATGTATTGTATAAATTTTAAGCTCTTGAATACTGTCCGAATTCGAACCAGTTCAGAGCATAATCGTACAAACAATTGATATAACCGGGGTAATAAATAATTAATTAATTAACTGTTTTTATGGAATATACAATTTTTGGTATAATTTATGTAAATATTAATCGGATAATATTCTAATATGCTACTAAAGACTATCGATATAAGCAAAACCTTTAAAAATCACGAAATGGCAACGGAAGCATTAAGTATGGTTAATATACAGCTTGCTGAAGGCGAATTTGTTGCGGTGATGGGACCATCAGGATGCGGTAAATCAACGCTTTTGAATATTTTAGGATTGCTAGATAGCCCTACATCTGGTGAGTACTTTTTTAAGGGTGTGAAAACAAATAATTTATCTGAGAAAAAGCGAACATTGCTTAGGAAAGAAAATATGGGATTCGTGTTTCAGAGTTTTAATCTGATTGATGATCTGACCGTATATGAAAATGTCGAACTTCCTTTGCTATATATGAAAATGGGTTCGAAAGAAAGAAAATTCAGAGTGTTAAATGCTCTCGAAAAACTTCAGATGATGCATTGCAAAAAGTTTTATCCACAGCAGCTTTCGGGTGGGCAACAACAAAGGGTAGCTGTGGCAAGGGCTGTAATAACAAATCCTAAACTTTTACTGGCAGATGAACCTACCGGGAATCTTGATTCGGTAAATGGTGAAGAGGTTATGAGTATTCTTACCGAGTTAAACCAGGGAGGTACCAGCATTATTATGGTTACACATAGTCCTTCATATGCCGAACGGGCAGGTCGTATTATTCACCTGTTTGATGGACATATTGTAACTGAGAATATTAAAAGTAAATTGGTGTGTTAAAATAGGAGATGATGTTTTACTAATTTTAAAGAAAGAAAAATGAAAGATATCTGTTTACCGGTACCAGATTTTGCAGAAAATGAAGATGCTTTCATCACTGTGAAGGTAGGGGGGAAAGAGTATTTATATACGATAACTGCATTTAACTGGGAAACAAATCTGAGTGGTTTTTCTCGGGCAAATTCTGTTGAAAAGAATATTTCTCACCTGAAAAAAGAAATTGAAAGCAAAGAGTATAACTGGGAGTTGTTGCAAATATTAACGCCATCAAAAGATGCAAAATATATAAGGGTTTTATTCCGAAAAAGGCAATAATTTATAATTTTAACTGTTTTTTAAATGAATTACACGTAAAAACCTTTTTAACATGCTAAAAATCTATCGCTTACTACTTATCATTTTGGTTTTATACCTTGATATAAATACTACAAATGCCCAAAAGTTATGGACACTTGAAGATTGTATTAACTATGCATTGGAAAATAATATACAGGTAAAAAGACAAAAATTAGCCGCAGATGTTGCTGAAAACAATTTTCAGCAATCGAAGGCAGAGGTTTTGCCAAATCTAAATGCAGGAGCCGGTCATAGTTTTAATTATGGTCGTTCTGTAGACCCGACTACTTACGAATATTCAAATGACAATTTTCAATCAGGGAATTTGGGAATTGAGTCAAGTGTTAATCTGTTTAATGGATTACAAACTTATAATAATATTAAACGGAATGAATTCGACTTGATGAAGAACCTTGAAGATGTTGAGAAAATAAAGAACGATATTTCCCTGAATATTGCTACAGCGTATCTGCAGATATTGTTTAATAAAGAAATATTGGATATTGCATCTGCTCAAATGGAAGTAACATTACAACAGATTGAGAAGACACAAAAGCTTGTTCAGGTAGGTAATGTGGCAAAAAGTGAATTGTTGAATATTCAGGCACAAGCTGCAAGTGAAAAGGTAAATCTTATTGGGGCAAAGAATGATTTGGATATTTCGTATTTGACACTTACCCAACTGTTAGACCTGGATTCTGTTGGTGACTTTGCCATTGCTACTCCTGCAGATCTGGATGTTGACACACTAGAAATTTTATTAACTATTGAAGAAACATATATTAATGCCCTTGAGAATTTACCACAAATACGGAGTGCAGAATATAAATTAAAGAGTTTTGAAAAATCGTTAAATATAGCTAAAGGACAATTATATCCTTCGCTTGGATTACGTGGTCAATATTATTCGAATTATACAAACCATACATATGGTGATGAACCATTACCAAGTTATAGACAACAGTTGGAGAATAATCAATATAAATATATTAACATTGGATTGTCAATTCCAATATTTAATCGTTACTCAGTTAAAACTTCTATTGATAATGCAAAAATAAATGTGCTTGATGCACAATTTGCACTTGAACAGGAAAAACAAATTTTATATAAAGAAATACAACAGGCACATGCTGACGCTTTTGCATCCCTCGAAAAATATAAATCAAGTCGTGAAGCGGTTGTCTATAATGAAGAGTCATTTATGTATACAAGCCAGAAGTTCGAAGTTGGCCTGGTTAGTTCCATTGATTATAATATTGCTAAAAATAATTTTATGGTTGCTAAGTCGAAAATGTTGCAGGCTAAGTATGAATATATTTTTAAAACCAAAGTGCTTGATTTCTATACAGGGAAACCCCTTGTATTTTAGCTAAAGTCAGGATGTATTTATATTCGTTTTTTTCTTTCTTCTGAAATGTTTGATAATCCAAAAAAATCTAACATCTTAAAAGTATTTTTTAAGTGCTGGAAATTTTTATTTTTGTATGCATAAACTAATAAGTCACTCTATGAAGAAACTCATTTATGTTGTATTGCTGTGCTTAGGTATAAGCAGCTACGGTCAGGTTTTTAACACCGGAGAAACCTTAAAAAGAGGTAACTTTTCAATAGGTATTAACCCGGTTTATACGAATGATAATCTGGCTTTATTTCTACGTGGTGGTGCTGGTATTACATCAGGACTGGATCTTGCATTGAATTTTGGCTTTTTTGAAGGAGATGAATATGTTGGAGGGGACCTGGAATGGAAACTTCTTGGAGGAACACCAGATATTTCACTGGTAACTGGAGCTCATGTGCAAGGCGATTTCGGACTTGATGTGGGACTAAATATTTCAGTTGGCATAAAAGGCGGAGTTGACTTCTTCTCGGGTCTTGATACTGATATAATGTTTTACGATAACGACACGGATCTGCTTTTATGGATTCCGGTTGGTGTAGAAATTGGTCTGAAAAAGAGCATTGGCTTTATTCTTGAGGGTGATATACCAGTTACCGACCCTGCTTATGGGATATTTGGCGGTGGAGTGGCATTTTACTTTTAAAAAGAATCCAGTTTACTACTATATTAAAAAACCCGGGCCGATAGCCCGGGTTTCGCTTTATATGTTATTTAATAAGTTTTTCGAAACATTTAAAAGGAGTTTTTTGGAAGGGCATGTACACTTCTCCTTTTTCATTGTATCCGTTTGAATTGTATGTCTTTTGATTTACTTCATTGGATGCATGAACATTTAATCGTATAGAATCAAATCCTTTCTCCTTGGCAAAATCATCAGCAAACTTAATAAGCTGAGAGTCAATATCTTTGTCTTTCCACATAGGATGTATAGCAAGCCATTGAATATTTAGATTTTTTTGAGAACCGGAGCTCCATGATATTTCTTTAAATTCAGAAAGAGGATTATCATTTAATACCATGCAGCCAACACAAACTCCTAAATGTTTGATAATATATAGCGCCTCCTTTTTTATTTGTTGATCGATTAAATCCATACTGGGATAATACTGGTTCCAATGGAATGCACCGCGCTGGTTCATATCTTTTGCACATTCCTTGAAGAGATAATATACATCAATAAGGTCAACCGTTTTAGCTAATTCAATTTTCATTCTTTAAATATAGTATTATCCGTTAAATAGTACAAACATTTTAAACATAGAAAAATGTATAAAAATCAATCTCCACTTATCGAATTTACTTGCTTTGGTCATTACAACCAAACCATATTTCCCTCCAATCATATACGACATGAAATGAAAAATAGTTCTTTATTGTTGATAAATATAGTTTTTTTTAAGGAAATATAATCCACCTATTAATAAAATAATTTTGCTTAAATAGCGTTTTGTTACGGAAATGAATTGCTGGTATTAAAATTTGTCAAAAATCAATAGGACCATTTAGTATCCAAAAACCAAATCCTAATTAATTGCACATAATACTTTCTGGTATACTTATTTTAGATATTTTTGCGGAATGAAATTTAAACATGTATATATCGTCCTAATTCTTATGGTAATCTTTTTCTCTTGTCAAAAGGAGGAATATATAGATTCTTCTTCCGCTTCACTTAATTTTTCAATAGATACACTTTTTTTCGATACTGTTTTTACAACAGTTGGTTCCACTACAAAGATGTTTAAAGTATATAATCCTCATTCCGATTGGGTGAAAATATCAGACATATATATGAGTGGAGGTGACGATTCATATTTTCGTATGGCAGTTGACGGGGAACCTGCCACTCATATTCGTAATGTTGAAATTGCGCCTAAAGACAGTATGTATGTTTTTGTTGAGGTCACTATTGATCCAAATAATGAAAATAATCCAATGGTTGTAAGTGATTCGATTATTTTTCTTACAAATGGGAATCAGCAAGATATCAATTTGATTGCCTGGGGTCAGGATGTTTTTATAATCCGTGGACAGCATTTGTCCACCCAAACCTGGACAGGCGAAAAGCCCTATCTGATTCTTGATTCAGTTATTGTTGACAGTCTGAATACACTTACCATTCAGGCTGGGGCAACCATACATTTCAATAAACAGGCTGTAATGTTGATAAACGGTTCATTGCAGGTCGAAGGTGAGATGAACAACCCGGTAGTGTTTAGAGGAGACAGGTTAGATGATGCATTAAGCGGTTTGCCTTATGATAAATTACCGGAACAATGGGGTGGCATTTTATTCAATACAAACAGTACAGATAATAATATCAGGTATGCTGTAGTAAAAAATGGCATAATAGGACTTTTTGCCTATTTTGATGCCGCTTTGAACGTTGAAAATACCATTATTGATAATCAATCATTTGCAGGTATATATGCCCTTGGGGCAAATGTTACTGCAAAGAACTGTTTAATAACCAACTGCGGTGCCTATAATCTGGCATTGGCTTACGGAGGTTCATACGAGTTTATACATTGTACAATTGCTAATTATTTTGTGTTTTCATACAGGCAAACTCCAGCTTTAGCGTTGACAAATTTTATTGAGCTGGATGAGGTAGTATATTCTAATGACTTATTAAAAGCATATTTTGGTAATTGCATTATTTATGGCTCAAGCGCTGATGAAGTAGGATTTGGCGACTCAGAGGAAGCGGAGTTTAACTATTATTTTGATCATTGTCTGGTTAGATTTGAGAATCGTAAGGAACTTGGTTTTGATGAAACCCGGTTTACAGATGTTATTTTTGATAAAGATCCTAATTTTAAACTTATTGACAGTTACGACTATAATTTTGAACTTGACACACTTTCTGTGGCTAAAGATGCAGGTTCTTTAGCAATTATAGATACAATCCCATTATTGCAAACTGATCTGCTTGGCAAATCCCGCATAGCAGACAGTGCACCAGACATAGGCGTGTATGAACGAATTGAAGAATAAACCAGGCTCAAGATATATTTTCCTCCTGATTATATTTACAAGTATATCAGTACTTACATCATTTTTCTGGTATGAAGAACCCAAGTCAAATGAGGATGGGAAAAAATCGTCACTACGATTCATGTTTTATAATGTTGAAAATCTTTTTGACACAGAGGATGATCCTCATAAAGTAGATAATGAATTTTTACCGGACGGTGCCAAGAAATGGACGACATACAGATACAAGGAAAAGTTGAATAATATCTACAAGGTGATCATGGCTGTTGGTGAACCAGGGCCTCCTGCAATAATTGGTTTATGCGAAGTGGAGAATGGAAAAGTATTGGAGGACCTTACGCAGAATACCCCGTTGGTAAAGATCAATTATTCTGTTGTTCATCATGAATCCCCCGACCAACGAGGTATTGATGTAGCATTGCTGTATCAGCAGAAAAGCTTCAGGGTGATTCATGAAGAAGCTGTAAGGATAATATTTGAGGATAGCCCCCGCAAGAAAACAAGGGATATTTTATATGTGAAAGGTATTGCTTTTAAAAAGGATACTCTGCATATTTTTGTAAACCATTGGCCCTCCAGACGTGGGGGGCAAAAGCAATCAGATAAGTCGAGGATGATCGTGGCGCTTAAATTAAAATGGAAAGTAGATTCTGTTTTGCAGGCAAATCCTTTGGCAAAAATTATAATTACCGGTGACTTTAATGATGAACCGGTGGATGTGAGTTTAAGAAAGGGTTTAATTGCTGTGCCATTTGAAGAGACTGATACGATAGTAACTTTGGTCAATCTTTCACCTATGCCATACAATAATACTTCCGGAACACTCAAATACAGGGGGCGTTGGAATGTTTTCGACCAGTTTATTGTTTCTTCATCTTTACTCGAAGATAAAAAAGGAATCAATACTACAAAAGAGGACTACCATGTTTTCTCAGCCAGCTTTCTTTTGAAGCCAGATGAGAAATTTGCAGGGGACCAGCCTTTCCCAACCTACAGGGGAGCAAACTACCTGGCAGGTTTTAGTGATCATCTTCCAGTATATCTGGATTTATATAAAGGTAGTTTTCACTCTCCATAATGCATCACAAGAGAGACTATTCTATCGGGGGGCATTCCTTCATGAAGGTTTTCTATTCCTTAAGGCCAGTTTTCTATTCCTTAAGAAGTTTTTTCAGTTCCTTAAGACCTTTCTTCAGTTCCTTAAGACCTTGCTTCAGTTCCTTTATGACATTTTCTTGTTCCTTAAGGCTTGTTTAGTTTTCCTTCAAGAGGTTTTTCTTCCCCTTAAGGGCCTAATTCTATTCCTTTATTCAATCTTCAGTTTCTCGTTGTTCTGGTTTCTGATATTTTTCAATAATTTACTTTTAATCCGTATTTCGCTTGAAAAAAAAATACTTTTTCCCATATTTACCGCATGGAAGAAAAGTTTGTTGTAACACTTTCGGAGCACCGTACTCTTGGGCATATCCTGATACCTTATATTGTTCAGAAACAGAACGATAAGGAGTTCTATTCTATTAAGGACAGGCTTACCCATGCCAAAAAAAAACACTATGATGATTTGCTGGGTCAGGCTGAGCTCGACATTATTAAACAAGTTGAAGAATATAACGATGCTGAATTGCTCAGGGTTTTTTCAAAGAAAAAAATGAGCAGCAACGATTTTATTCGTACCCTGGATAAAGAATTATTGGAAAAACACGTTCGTCCTTATATTGAAAGAAGGATATATAAATGTCTGGAGGTCATATCTGCACATTCCATCCCTTTATTCGATAAACGTTTAAATCAGAGCATTTTTGAGTCAGACAGGATAAGTCATTTCCGGGAGAAGGCGCATGCTATCTTTAATTTTGAATTGCACGATGAGGGATTACATTATTACTTAACGATGCTGCAAGGTAATGAAGAAATGAAATTAAACAGTAAAGAAGCAATTTATCTTACCAATCAACCATGCAGCCTGATCTTAGATTATCATCTTTATGTTTTTTCGGACATTGATAGTAAGAAACTTCAACCTTTTTTCAGTAAGGAATACGTGAAAGTTGAGAAACAGCATTTAAACAAATACCTGAATTCTTTTGTGAAGAATGCTATACAGAATTATCCTGTTAAAACGAAAGGATTTGAGGTAATTCAGGCAGAAATAATACCCCAACCCATAATTTCTGTTGAAAAAAATATGGATGAGAAATATGTCTTCGTTCTGAAATTTAAATACGGGGAAAAGCATGCATATTTTGCCCAAAAGAAAACAGAAACCCTTGTTGAACTCATAAAGAACAATGACCGTTTATATTTTCAGAGCATTAAAAGAAAATATAACCTGGAGACCGAAACAATAAGCACGCTTATTGATTTGGGGCTGGTAAGTGAACGTAATAATGCCTTTTTTACGATAAAGGATTCCGGTGGAGAAGTAAGTACATTAATTAACTGGCTTAATTCCAATGAAAAAGAACTGAAAGAAGCTGGTTTTATCATTGATCAGGAATTTTTGGATATTAAATATTTTACGGGGGAGATTAAACTTCATTTTTCCATAAGTACTGCTCAAAATGACTGGTTTGACGTACATGCCACGGTTGAATTCGGGGAATTTATGATTCCCTTTTCCAAATTGAGGAAAAACATTATTAATTCAAATCCTGAATACGTGCTTCCAAATGGTGAAGTGGCAATTCTTCCGAAGGAATGGTTTGCACGTTACAGAGAGTTGTTTTTATTCAGCGAAGATAAAAAGGATATTTTAGGGATAAAAAAACAACACTTTAGCCTGATTAATGAAAGCTTTGAAGGCATTGATCCGGAGCAATTAAAAAAACTCACATCTTTGTTTGATAGCAAGGATTCAACAATTGATCTTCCTGTAGGAATAAAAGCTGAATTACGTCCATACCAGCATGATGGATTTTGCTGGATGGAAAAAATGAGACAAAATAACCTGAATGTATGTCTTGCTGACGATATGGGCCTGGGCAAAACATTACAAACTTTGACCCTGTTGCAGTATGCCATAAATAATGATGCGGAAAAGAATGAAGTTAAACAGGAGAAACCGGTTGTGAGACAGTTAAACTTATTTGATGCTCCAGTTACACAGGTAAAAAACAGGACATTTGTCCCGGCTACCTTAATAGTTGTTCCCCGTTCCCTTATCCATAACTGGACAAATGAGATCCTGAAATTTGCCCCAAATTTGTCGATTCTGCATTTTATTGGAAATAACAGGGGAAAAAATTATGAGCTTTTTAATCAGTACAATGTTATTATAACAACATATGGTATAGTTAGAAATGAAGTTGATTTTTTGCAAGGCTATAGATTCTTCTACATTGTACTTGATGAAAGCCAGGTTATTAAAAATCCGGAATCAAAAGCATACCAGGCAGTGAACGAGTTGGATTCGGATTATAAATTGGTATTGACTGGTACTCCTCTGGAGAATACACTTACGGACCTTTGGTCGCAACTAAATTTTTTAAACCGGGGTTTGCTTGGCAATTTAAATTTTTTCAGGCGTGAGTTTGTTATTCCTATTGAAAAGCAGAATGATGAGAAGGTCAGGGAAAAACTGCAAAAGATAATACAGCCTTTTATATTAAGAAGGACAAAACAGGAGGTTGCAAAAGATTTGCCTGATTTACTTGAGCAGGTGCTATATTGCGATATGTCCGAAGACCAGAAAAGGATTTATGATGAAGAGAAGTCGCGCATACGCAATGTAATTCTTGAAAATATTGAACAAAATGGGCTGGAAAGGTCTTCTATTGTGGTTTTACAAGGGCTTACGAAATTAAGACAGTTGTCAAACCATCCTGTACTTATTAATGAAAGTTATGGATCTGATTCAGGGAAGTTTGATGAGATCATTAACCGGCTTGAAAACCTTGCAGCAGAGAAACATAAAGTGCTGATATTCTCATCCTTTGTAAAACACCTGAATTTGTTTGCTTCCTATTTTGAAGAAAACGATTATACCTATTCTATGCTTACAGGTAGCACTAAATACAGAGAAGAGGAGATAAACAAATTTCAGAAAACGGCTGATAATTTTTTCTTCCTGATTTCATTAAAAGCGGGAGGTGTTGGGTTAAATCTGACAGCAGCTGATTATGTTTTTATTTTAGATCCCTGGTGGAACCCTGCTGTTGAGAACCAGGCTATAAGCAGGGCACATCGTATAGGACAGAAAAGTAACGTGTTTGTATACCGTTTTATCTCAAAAGAGAGCATTGAAGAAAAAATTATACGTCTGCAGGAGAGAAAAAGTGCTCTGGCCGATCTGTTTGTTAACGAGAATAACCCTTTCAGGAATCTTACGGCAGATGATATCAAGGAATTGTTTGACTAAAAATCAGGCACATAAAAGTAATGTCCCAGTCCGATTGTGTAAATCAAATTACCATATAAAGCATGTTCAATTGCGACTACCAGTAATGAATTACTGCGCAGATATGTTAGAGCAAACATAATGCCCGCTAAAAAGCTGAGTCCAATAGCCACCCAGCTTTTAAAAATAAAATGCATATAGGCAAAAAGCAGAGCATTGCAAATAATCATTACCATCTGGTTTTTAAACAGAGCTTTATACCGATGAAAAAAGAACGCCCTGAAAATAAGTTCTTGCGGGTAAGCTGACCACAAAGGATAAAAAATCATGATCATTCCCCAAAGCAACAGATTATGTTTTGGGAGATAAAACAGGTTCTCTCTTTCGAAAAGCAGGATATATGCAAATAGCAAAACAGAAATGATAAAAAATCTGATTATCAGCTTTCGCCATTGTTTATACTTGTTGATTTGGAAATGCTTATTATCAAATGTTTTATCTGTTATTAATGCCCATAACAGGATGATAAACACAAGAAGCAACGGAATGGATTTATGTCCCGGAATTACATCAAAGTAATACAGAAGAGGTGTGGCGATGAAAATTAGCACTATTTCAAAGAACAACCATGTCTTATTGTTCCAGAAAGTGTTTTTATTTATCATCAATTTGATTTTTTTTTAATTTATTTAGAATCTGTCACTCCTAGTTCTTTTGCTTTTCTGATCATAAAAGAATATGCTTCATCGTAGTTATTTCCGATCACTCCGTCAAGGATGGCATCTTTGATGGCGTTTTTTATCTCCCCAACAATCCTGGAAGGTTGGATATTGAAAATTTTTATGATCTCATCCCCGGAGATTGGCGGCTGAAAATTCCGGATAGTGTCTTTTTCTTCAATTTCAACGAGCTTCTTTCTGACAATCTGGAAGTTTTCCAGGTATCGTTTCACTTTTTCCTCATTTTTTGATGTAATGTCTGCCTCACAAAGTAACATCAGATCGTCAATATCGTCTCCCGCATCGAACAGCAGTCGTCGAACAGCGGAGTCAGTAACCTCATCCTGGGCAAGTACAATGGGTCTTAAGTGCAAGGCTACGATTTTCTGAACATATTTCATTCTGTCATCCAGGGGTAGTTTTATTCGTCGGAATATTGCAGGGATCATTTTTGAACCAATGAACTCATGTCCGTGAAATGTCCATCCCTGTCCTTCGATAAACTTTTTGGTCCGTGGTTTGGCAACATCATGAAGTAAAGCTGCCCATCGCAACCATTCATTATCACTAACACGGCTTATATTTTTCAGAACTTTAACCGAATGATGAAAATTGTCTTTATGCGCTTTCCCTTCTTTTTCTTCCACACCTTTTAATTCCTCCACTTCAGGAAGTATCAATGCGAGGAGACTCGTATCACTTAGCAAATTAAATCCTTTATGCGGTCGTTTTGAAACCATTATCTTTGTCAACTCATCCACGATCCTTTCCTGGGAAATTATATTTATCCTTTCTGCATTTTCTTTTATTCCTGTAAAAGTGTCAGGTGCAATGGTAAAATCGAGCTGGGTTGCAAATCTAATGGCCCTGAGCATGCGCAAAGGATCGTCAGAAAAGGTTTTATTGGAGTCCAATGGTGTACGGATAATCTTATTTTCCAAGTCGTCCAGGCCGTTAAACGGGTCTGACAAATTGCCATAGTCTTCACTATTTAGGCTTATGGCCAGTGCATTGATGGTGAAATCACGCCGGTTTTGGTCATCTTCAAGAGTTCCATTCTCAACGACGGGTTTTCTTGAGTTTTTTCTGTACGATTCTTTACGGGCACCAACGAATTCAACCTCCATATCTTTGTACTTGAACATGGCGGTTCCAAAATTTTTGAAAACACTTACCTTTGATGCACCTTTAAGTTTAGAAGCGGTTTTTTCAGCAACTTCAATACCACTCCCCAGAACTACAACATCTATATCTTTACATTCTCTTTTGAGCAGTAAATCGCGAACAAATCCACCTACTACATAGCCCTTCAGGCCTTCTTCATGAAGTACTTCTGAAATAACATCAAATACTTTGTTTTTTAATTTTTCTTTCATCACCCTGACAAATCTGACATGTTTGGTGACAAAATTACAACTATTTCAATTTTTTTATGGCATTAACATTAAAATGAACAAAAAGGAATAATATTTGTAAATATGTATATAATTAGATATATTTGTCACACTAAATAATGTAAAGCTATGGTAAAGCATTTAACAACAGCGGAATTTAAACAGAAAGTGTTTAATTATGAGGTAAATAAGGAGTGGAAATTCGAAGGTAGCAAACCGGCAATGATTGATTTTTATGCAGACTGGTGTGCACCATGTAAAATGGTGGCTCCGATTTTAGAAGAACTTTCAAGCGAATATGATGGTAAAATTGATATATACAAGGTAAATACTGAAGAGGAAAGAGAACTGTCTTCTGTATTTGGTATACAAAGTATACCTTCTTTACTTTTTATTCCAAAAGAAGGTCAACCGCAAATGGCAATGGGAGCTCTTCCAAAAGATACTTTTAAAAGGGCATTTAAAGATGTATTAAATATAGAGGCATAATAGTTTTATAAAGAATATTTTGTTTCTGGTATAGATTTTAAAGGCCAGGTTTCTGTTGCATTTTAAGAAAAATTGGAGAGTTTTATTTCCTGAATTGAAGAAATTTTTGTATCTTGTAAAGCTAAAGCAATAGTTTGTTAGATATTTTTACACCTACCCTGTTCATCGGGGCAATATTTTCGTAACTATGGTTGTTTTATTATCTGCGGACATATCTTTCTACAAGGTAAAAAATTTTATTTTTTAGGAAATTGAATTCGTAGCGTATGATAGATGTTTTATTCAGGAAATTAAGCAGTATATTCTTTATTATTGTTAGCGTAACAATACTTATTTCTTGTGAAAAAGAACAGGATCCACTTAATACAACATATTTACAGGACTACAAGTGGATAAATAGCTATAGTTCTGATCAGGTTAAGACAAATCTTAACCTTGCATCCCTTTTCTATCCTGAGTTTGACTCTTTATCTTCTATATCTGAATATGGAGTTGATATTTATAAGATTACGTATAAAACGCATTTATTGGAAACAGAGTTGAATGCTTCGGGTCTGGTTATTTTCCCGCAGAGTGATGAAGTATTTCCTTTAGTCAGTTTCCAGAATGGAACAAACACGTGTCATTACTATGCTCCCAGTGAAAATGCCAATGATCGGTTCTATTCTCTCATATCCATGCTTTCAGGTAGTGGTTATATCCTGACTATTCCGGATTATATTGGGTTCGGGGATTCTGATAACTATTTACACCCATACATGCACAGGGAATCCAGTAATGATGCAATAATTGATTTACTTAAAGCTGTAAAAGAGTTTATTGAAGTAAAGAATATTCCATCGAAGCATAACGGAGAATTATACCTGATGGGTTATAGTCAGGGAGGCTGGGCAACTATGTCTGTATTAAATGAGCTGGAAACCTTTCCTGTTCCGGGTCTTGAACCAAAAGCTGTAATGTGTGGTGCAGGAGCCTATAATCTTATAGAGATGGCAAAGTATATCTTTGCTTTGGATGAATATCCCAATCCTTTCTTTTTACCTTATTTTGTCGAATCCAGAAGTGAGTTGGGACTGATTTCCGATGACCTGGATTTATATTTTCTGGAACCTTATGCAAGTAAAATACCTGACCTGTTTAATGGAGACAAATGTAATAGTGAAATGAATGCTGAATTTACAAAGGTAGTGCCTGATTTATTGACACCTCAATTGATAAGTGGATTTGAAGATGATGAAGAGTTTTTGCCATTAAGAGAACAACTTAGACAAAATAGTATACCAGCCTGGAATTCTGCTGCGAAAATTCGAATGTACCATAGTACTGGTGACCAAACAATTCCTTTTAGCCAGTCGTATGATTTCTATGAAAAATTATTACAGGCAAGAATTTCAAAAGAGAATATTCATTTAGAACTTGTTAATAATGATACGCTTGACCATGGAGATGCAATTATTCCATGGGGAATTGATGCTATCAATTACCTGCAAAGTCTCCAACCCTGACAGGCTATAGGTTTTAATTCTTCAATGTTTATTTACAGTTACTAAATATCAAACAACGAATAGCTAATAGCTTTTTTTTAAAATTCCTTTGATCTTATAGAATCGTGTTATAACTTTGTAACGCTTCTCACTAAGGGGGTGCCTTCACATGAGTGATTAAAGACAGGCTGAGATCATACCCTTAGAACCTGACCCGGGTAATGCCGGCGCAGGGATAGAAGGCAGTACATAATGTGCTGCGAACCGAGTACTAATATAAATTTTATTAAAAATGAAACGTGCCATTTTTGTACTTGCGTTAGTGAGCGCTTTTTTCAATTCTTACTCACAGTATTCTATTTCTGGAAAAATCTCCAATGATAAAGGTGAGCCGTTACAAGGGGCGAACGTTATTATCGACGGGTCATTTCAGGGAACCTATACTAACCAGCAGGGTGAATTTGACCTGGGATATTTAAAATCAGGTGATTACAAGCTGATCTTTTCCTTCCTGGGATATGAATCACATCATGAGACTATTACATTAAATGAGAATATCAACCTGGAAGTTGTTCTTCAAAAGTCGGAGCACATGGCTGATGAAGTGATAATTAGTGGAATTTATGCGGGAGATAAAACACCTGTGGCACAAACAATATTATCGAAAGATGATCTTGAAAAGAAAAATCTCGGACAGGATGTCCCATACCTGCTGGCACTTACACCTTCATTGGTCACTAGTTCAGATGGAGGAACAGGCATAGGTTATACCTCATTACGATTGAGAGGGACAGATATCAACCGTATAAATATTACAATAAACGGGATTCCGCTTAATGACCCCATGTCTCATGGTGTGTATTGGGTGGATTTACCTGACTTCGCTTCTTCTGTTGAGAATATACAGATTCAGCGGGGCGTTGGAACCTCATCGAATGGTGCGGCTGCTTTTGGAGGAAGTATAAACTTACAGACGGATGCGTTGCATGAGGATGCTTATGCAGAAATTGAGGGTGGTTACGGATCATTTAATACTCAAAAAGCCAGCGTAAAAGCAGGAACTGGTCTTTTAAAGGATAAATTCACCCTTGATACCCGTTTTTCGAAGATTTACTCAGATGGTTTTGTTGACAGGGCTTTCTCAGATCTCTCTTCTTTTTTCATCTCAGGTGGTTATTACGATGAAAAAAATATTATTAAACTTAACGTTTTTCAGGGTGTTGAGGAAACATATCAGGCATGGGGAGGGGTTCCAAAGGCTGCATTGGACACAAACAGGACTTACAATCCCTACAATTATGAAAATGAGATAGACCATTATGAACAAACCCACTTTCAATTGTTTTATTCCCGGCAGTTAAATCCTGCATTGTTTCTTAATACAGCATTCCATTGCACACTTGGTGAAGGTTATTATGAACAATACGAGGATGATGATGATTATTATGATCAGACATCATTTTCATTTTATGGATTGGAAAATGTGACAATTGGTGATACTACTATTACAAATACCGATTTAATCAGAAGATTATGGATGGATAATATTTTTTATGGAATTACCTATTCATTAAAATATGAAGCAGGAAGGCTAAACCTTACACTTGGCGGTGGCTGGAATCAATATGATGGCGATTATTTTGGACGTGTCATCTGGGCACGTTATGCATCAAACAGCGAGATTCGTCATGAATTTTACAGGAATAATGGCACAAAGAAAGACTATAATATGTATGCAAAAGCTAATTACAGTCTTTCTGACATGATAAATATTTTTGGAGATGTTCAGTATCGCAAAATAGATTTTACAACCAGGGGCGATGATAATGGGCTAACCGGCCTGGATATTCATGAAGCTTTTAATTTTATAAATCCCAAAGCAGGGATAACAGCTGATATCTCAAATTCACAACAGGCATATTTTTCATTTTCTATTGCTAACAGGGAGCCAAACAGGGATAATTTTACCGATGCTATGGCGATGGGGCTTGAAGCACCTGTAAAAGAAACCCTTTACGATTTTGAGCTGGGATATGCCATAAGAGGCAATAATTATAAGGTAAATACAAATTTGTATTATATGAATTATAAAAATCAGCTTGTAATGACAGGCGAATTGAACCATGTAGGAATGCCACTTTTAAGAAATGTAAAAGACAGCTACAGGAGAGGTATAGAGGTGGAAGCAGGATACAAACCAATAAAAAATTTACGTTGGGATGTAAATGCTACTCTTTCTCAAAATAAGATCAGGAATTTTAATAGTAAGGTAGAATTGTATGACGATCAGACGAACTGGGCCTGGATTGATTATGCAACGGAAACCCTTAAGGAGACTGACTTATCATTCTCCCCTTCAATAATTGCTGCAAGTCAATTGTCTTACGAGGTTATTAAAAACCTTGATGTTTCACTCATCACTAAATATGTTGGTAAACAATATATTGATAATACCTCAAATGATGACCGTTCCATTGATCCGTATTTTGTTAATAATGTTCAGATTTCATATTCATTATTTGACGTACTGGGTCGTGAAGTGTTTTTCAATCTTATGGTTAACAATATTCTAGACGAGGAATATGAAACAAATGCATGGGTTTACAGGGCTACCTTCGCTGATGGCAGTGAATATACCGATTTCGGATACTACCCTCAGGCAGGTACTAATTTTCTAGGGGGAATAACGGTAAAGTTCTAGATATGCTGATATATCTAACTATCTCGTTATTAATAAAATAATAAGGTTTTTTAACATTTTTTTTGCAACAAAAGGGCATATTTTACGTTTATATATATACCGACTCAGGACACGGCAAATTCACTCCTTGGAATTTGTCAGAGCAACGTGTTCCTTAAGTTTTAGGTTTTAATTTTTAGGGTTTTTTGGCCGGGAGTTTATAAAGCTCCCGGTTTTTTTATTATACGCACTTCATAAATAGCTTTATTCTGCGTTGAAGAGATTTTTTAAAATCCTCAAATACGTTTGTATACTCCGGTTTTAATAACTCCCTTCGCCTTGCTTAAAGCAATTTATGAATCGCTTAGGAGATTAATAAGCTTATGTATGTTTTTGATTGATTATATTGCCGTTGGCTTTAGCCAACGACAAAGAAGGAAATATTCCTGAGGCTTTAGCCACATCATGTAGTTCCATAAGGACTGAAAGTGCTATATTTGTTTTTTATAATTTTCTATGAGAAGTAACAATCCAAAAAAAAATCTGAGGGCTATACTTTTTACTTTTTCTATTTTACTATTTAGTTGTTCTAATAAATCAGAGAAGGAAGAAACCCGCACCGTTTTTCGTTATAACGAATCTCAAGGAATAACTTCTTTAGATCCGGCCTATGCACGAAACCAGGTAATTATATGGCCTGTAAACCAATTGTTTTGTGGATTGGTTCAACTGGGAGACAGCTTAAGTATAAAACCATGCATTGCAAAATCGTGGGAGATAATGGAGGATGGGAAATGCTACCGTTTTTATTTACGGGATGATGTGTATTTTCATGACCATGAACTTTTTAAAGAAGGTAAAGGCAGACGGGTAGTGGCAAGCGACTTTGTGTACAGCCTTAATCGTATCATCGATCCTAAAATAGCATCGCCAGGTACATGGATATTTAATAATGTAGACAAGGAGCATCCAAACACTTCAAGTGGATTCTGTGCTCCAAATGATACAGTGTTTGAAATATATCTCAAGCAACCTTTTCCTGCATTTCTGGGTATTCTTACAATGCCCTACTGCTTTGTAGTGCCTCAAGAAGTTGTAGATGAATATGGAGATGATTTTGGCAGGAATCCGATAGGTACAGGCCCATTTCAGTTTAAATTATGGAAGGATGGGGAGAAATTGGTATTTATTAAAAACCCGCATTACTTTGAGAAGGATGGCAATGGAAATACTCTTCCTTATCTGGATGCAGTAGCTATTACCTTTGTGAATGATAAGCAAAGCGAATTTCTTGAGTTTATGAAAGGAAACCTGGACTTCCTTAATAGTGTAAATAAAGCATATAAGGATGATCTGATAACACGGGCTGGTAACCTGAATCCAGAGTATGATGACAAAATCATAATGATGAAGACTGAATATTTGAATACAGAATATTTGGGATTTTTATTAGATACCAGCAAGGAAGCCTCAAAATTAAGTCCGGTAGGGTTAAAAGCCGTGAGACAGGCAATCAATTTCGGATTTGACAGAGCAAAAATGATGAAGTATTTGCGTAATAATATTGGTGTCCCGGCACTTAAAGGATTTATCCCAAAAGGGTTACCATCCTATACAGAATCAATTGATGGATACCGCTACGATCCGGATTATGCCCGTAAGCTTTTGCGGGATGCTGGATATCCCAATGGAGAAGGTCTTTCGACAATAAATCTTACTACCACATCAGATTATCTGGATTTATGCGAATATATTCAGCATGAATTGTCTCTTATCGGGATAAAAATTGAAATAGAAGTGAGTACACAGGCAACATACCGTTCAAATTTGGCCGATTCACGTTTGTCATTTTTCAGGGGTTCATGGATTGCCGATTACCCTGATGCCGAAAATTACCTGGCATTGTTTTATTCGCCTAATTTCTGTCCCGCAGGACCTAACTATACACACTTTAAGAATGAAGAATTTGACAGGTTATATGAAAAAGCAATGCTTGAGATAAACGAGAATATCAGGCAAGAGTATTACCGGCAGATGAATCAGATTATTTTGGATGAAGCAGTTGTTGTCCCCTTGTTTTATGACCAGGTAGTACGTTTTACACACAAGAATATTGAAGGTTTGGGGAGCAACCCGCTGAATTTATTGGTTTTAAAAAATGTGAAAAAGACAAGTAAATAAGGTCTTTTAATCACGGAATGAACCTCATATACTTTTTTACTAATGCCACATTCTCCTTATCAGTCAGCATTTCTAATAGTGTAAATGCCACATCAAGTCCTGTTGCAGGGCCTGTTGAGGTGATAATGTTTTTATCCACAACAACTTGTTTATCCTGGACATTAGCGCCCATCTCAGCAAGTTGTTTTCTTCTATATTCATCCATTAGATCATAGGTTGTGGCATCTCGGTTTGTCAATATCCCGGATTTTCCCAGTGGCATCGCTGCTGCGCAAACAGCAGCAATCATTTTTTCCTTTTCATTAAATTTTCTAATCAGATCAAGAAAGCGTTCATCATAAGCATCTTCATAAAATCCGGCCTTTTCAAATCCTCCGGGTATAGCCAATGCGTCAAAATCATCAATATTGACTTGATCGAATTTTAATTCTGGTATCACGGTGAAGTT
The DNA here is from genome assembly GCA_016926235.1 of Bacteroidales bacterium. The sequence goes on from JAFGOZ010000390.1 coordinate 164,871, forward strand.
CCAGGTGCATCGAATTTTTTCTCTCAGGCCTGTTGTAACAACTTCAACCGGGATGGTACCGAACTCCCGGCTCCATCCAAGAACATCGGTAAATACACCTGCTTCGTATTCTTCAAATCCCTGTGGCAGGAATAACAGAACTCGTTTTCTTTTTTCAGTTTTATCAGCCATTTTTGTTATAAAAGAACAAATATAGTTTATATGCGATACTATTTCAATAAAAAAGCAGGATAAACCGGGTCTTTATAAATTTTGCAGTTATTATTCACTCTCGGTCATTTCTTTTTGTTTCGAAATAAGAATGATCATTCCCAGACGTGCAATAAGAAATACGATCACACCAACCAGCGGGCCAACCAGTGCCATTTTTAACCCGCCTGAAACCATGCTGGGGGTTAGTTCGCCAGAAGCCTGAATGGTGTCAAATGCTTTTATTAATCCAAGTGTACGGCCTAAAAATCCCCAGGCTACTGCAAACCATGCTACTGAAGAAATTAAAGTCCTGATCTTTTTAGTATTTGCTTTACTCATTAGGCCTTTAATAAATAAAGCAATAATAATTACAAGGCAAATAAGAATGGTACAAGAAATCAGTATACCGCCATCTTTTAATATTTCAAATAAATGTTTCATGATTTGTGATTCAATGTCGTTTAATTAAGAAAACCGCCCTGATAAGGGCATTAGCAATAGAGTAGGGCAACGCCCTACTAAAATTATTGATTGGTATT
>JAFGOZ010000045.1 GCA_016926235.1 Bacteroidales bacterium
GTGATAAATCCTGCACCAATTATACCAAATTGTGCCGCCAAAGTCTTGCTTTTATTGACTTTGCTGTTTATTCAGCAGGCACTATTTAACTTTATTTGTTTTAGGTAGAGATGAAAATGATTTTAAATTCGTAGTGAATCAAAGTACTATATATTATATTTCCTATGATATTAAGCGGAATTTTGTAAATACCCCGCCATTTCATCTTTATCCAGAGCAAGTAATCAGTTACGGTTTACATTTAAAAATCAGTGAGTTGGACATATATCAAGAAGCTAAATTGCAGTCCGCAAAGCTTTATTTTATAAGCGTTTCAGAATGTCTAAAGCGTAACATTGAGAAGTAATTTTCATGGTGAAATGAATCGAATTTTCGTTAATATTGCAATGATTGTTTCATGTGGTGTTTGCCTCCTTTCGTTCCGCTATTCGCCGATTGACTGTCGCCATGCTCAACTTTGTACTTTCCGCAATCTCCCTAATTGAAAACTTCTGCGAATCATACATCTTCAATGCTTGTTCTACAGCCTTCATATTGGCCTTAGGACGGCCTCCAAGCCTTCCCCTTGCTCTGGCTGCGCGTAATCCCTCCGCCGTTCTCTCGGCGATGATATCACGCTCAAATTGGCTAATTCCTGACATCATCGTAAGCATGAGTTTTCCAGTAGCGGTAGTAGTATCAAGTTGCTCTTTTAGGCTGATCAAATTGACTTTCATAGATTGTAAACGATCAACCATTTCAAGTAGGTCTTTTGTGCTTCTGCTCAAACGACTGAAACTCTCGATAACCAAAGTATCACCAGCGCGTAAACTTTCAATCATCCTTTTTAACTCGGGGCGTTGTGTTTTTGTGCCTGTGATCTTCTCCTGATAGATACGTTCACAGCCTTGGGCTTTTAGATTATCCAGTTGACGATCAAGTGATTGTTCCAATGTGCTTACACGTGCATACCCGATTTTCATAGTATCGCCTCCTGAAACGGATTATATCATAAAAGGGTAATTATGACAATATGATAATGATATGAGTTTAGATATTGATATATCTGTATTATTAATGTGTTTACAAGGCTATATAATAATGTCGCAAATACGGTCGTTATTGAACGTGACGCACAGCTTGGCATAAATATCAAAACTAATAAAGAAATATGTCAATAGCAGATTCAAAACCTGACCGGAATAGTTTTCGATTGTTTCATTTAGCTACACTCTATTGATACATTAGGTGCGGCTATAGTTCAACTATGATTTGGTATACGAAAAACAAATCATTTGCATATATTTGTAAAGTAGAATTATATATTTTGCAATTTTCACAATGTTTTGTCAACACATATGAATGTGACTTATTCAGCTTGATTTTACGAATAAGCAAAAATGACCGTTATTGGACTTATCAACTATAGTACTGTAAGCGCTAATACATGTGATTATTGAAGTTTATAGTCTTTTTTAAATTGTTCCCGTATTTTTTCTACAGCTTTATCCGTAGGAAAAATCCGTTCAGATGGAAAATCGTAGTCTGTATAAGCCATTGCATAGTATTTCGGCATCCGGCGCTGCAACTCCACCATTAAAAACAATCGACGTTCTTGCTCTTTAGTTTCCGGCGTAGCTGCATTCAAAATATGCAATACCTCTCTATCCATGATTTGCCAAAGTGCTATTCCGTGTTCTTTTGCATAATCATAGGCACCACGTTGAAAACCGGATGTTGAAATCAGTATTCCTTTATGTGCTCCTAAACTTTTAACTTTATCTGCAAGCACAACAACAATCTCTCTCTTTATTGAATTTGAATGCATCTTACACTCAATGATAGTTCTATATTCTGCACCCATAGCAATGAATTTAGCAAATATATCAATTTGATATAGACCATCTGCCGCTTTCTGCTTTGTATTGTGCATAATTTCGAAATTCGTCAATTGTTCTTTTTCAGCGTATCCAGCCAAGACATCTAAACAATATTTTTCAAATTCAGTTGGCGTGATACCCGCAACAAGTTCCCTATATGGATTGAACGTTTTTTTTGAAGACATAGCGCTTCATTCCCTAATAAATACTAATTCAAGAATCAAACTGTTTTATAATCTTGGCACAATAACATTAAAAATGGAAATATCTTGGAATCTCCTGTGCGGGTCCACTCAGTAAAAAGAAATGTTTGTTGTCCCATATTTGTGCAATAATAATTTCTATACCTAAAGAATTATTCCTGTGTTTATATAGCATAGAAATAAAAACGTTTTTGGACTATTAACCCAGTTATTGCATGTAATTGTTGGAGTGTGATATAATTTACAAAAATGCACCATAAGGCCAGAAATTGATTTATAGATAGTAATTAGCAAGATTATTGAGTTATATTATAAAATCAGAATTATTAAAGCAAATTCACCTTAAGTTATAATTTTTATATATTTACTGATTATAGGTTTTCATGCAATTGAATGCTGGAGGTGGTTCCAATAGCTAAGCGAAAAATGGTTCAATACAATCTTGTTAAAAATGCAATATCAGCATACTTTGCTGCTGTAGAGATTCATAATAAACCTAATATAGCTTATCGTTATGAGACCGTCACCTTACTCCTGCTTAATGCGTGGGAACTGATATTAAAGGCATACATCAAAAAGTATCTACGCGGGAAAAGACGTATTCTTGAAAAAAGCAAACAAACCATCTCATTTGACAAGGCACTTAGTTACGTGGGTGAGCATATCAATGGACAAAACCCGAAAATATTTATTGCAGTGGAAAAAAACCTACTTGCTATCGAAGATTATAGAAATAGTGTGGCACATTATTATTGCGAAGATTTACAACCGTGTATTTTCGCACTTGTATCGCGAGGTGCATTGAACTTTGCCGATTTCCTTCGAACATATTTCAATAAGGACATTATTACAGATGGAAACCTGTTCATTTTACCAATTGGATACAAATTACCGTTCAATCCCGAAGAGTTTCTTGCCAAGACATCCCCTGCTTATACTTCATCTGCTGAAGCAAAGCATTTTATCGACAGTATTGTCAATACAATAAGTTCTCTGAAAGATGCTGGTGTAGAAGATTCAATAGTTTTAGGTTTTAGTGTATATCTGCAAACAATCAAAAAACCCGAAAATAGTGAGTTGTTAATGAAAATTGCATCCAAAGAGTCCGATGGCTTGCCGGTTTCAATGGTTAAATCGGTTCGACTATCTAACGAACCTAACGCTCAAGCTGTAAAGCTGGATGACACGGCCTTTTTGGTAATATACCCTAATACATATAAAAACATTGTTGCATGGTGTAAAAGTAACATATCCGGCTTTCAACAAGGCAGACGGTTCAATGCAATAATGAAGAACATAAAAGAAAACAGTAAGTTTGCCGCAACAAGAAGATTGAATCCTCGAAACAAATCCTCAGCAGCTCAGACTTTTTATACTGAAGCAGCCAAAGTTGAGATACAAAAGCAGTTTGAGGACATGGAATAAACTTATAATATTTTTAGCAGAAAATCCGTTAACAAGAATACTGCCAGCTTTATAGAAAAACATTCGCATGATTTAGATATTTCTATAAATAGATTCTAAGAAATGAGGTATTAGGAATTATGAGCAATGAAATATCAATAAGGGAGCAGGTGCATACCTGCTATAATTGCGGGAATACAGGTATCTTAAAATTCAAAAGCTCCATACAAACTGAAGTAATTGATGGTCAAGCGGATGATGAAAATGATATTTCTGAACTAATTGAGCATACGAATTATTTCCTTTTCGAGTGTCCTGTCTGTAATTACCCGATTATAATACGGGAATACCAATATGATATTGACCCAGAATCATTCCCTGAGATTAGAACTATATTTCCCACGCCACCATTAAATGGAGCGGGTATTCCGTTTGAGATTCAAAGAGAGTTTGATGCTGCTGTGAAAACCAAAGGGATAGACCGTTCCATTTGTTTGCTTTCTTTACGTCGAGTATTGGAAATTGTATGCAAAGATAAAAAGGCATCAGGTAAAACTCTCGAACAAAAAATCGAATCATTAGTGATTAGTGGAATATTGCCAGCTGGTCTAAATGATGCTTGTTGGATTATTCGTCAATTAGGCAATACAGCCGCACATGGCGATAAACAGATATTTTCGGAGCACCAAACAGAACAAGTGATTAGTTTTGTTTCGGTTGTAATCGAGTATCTTTATTCGCTACCTGTTCGCATTGCCAGTCTTAAAAATGAAATCATTAATCGTAATAGTACGCCATGATGCCAATCATTCTGTCGGGGTAAATCGTGGATTGTTAATATAAGATAGACTGCTTATAAGGGATTAAGTAGTGCCTGCTGAATAAACAGCAAAGTCAATAAAAGCAAGACTTTGGCGGCACAATTTGGTATAATTGGTGCAGGATTTATCACGA
>JAFGOZ010000046.1 GCA_016926235.1 Bacteroidales bacterium
GTAGTTCAGTTGGTTAGAATATCGGCCTGTCACGCCGAGGGTCGCGGGTTCGAGTCCCGTCCGCACCGCCCCTACACCCTCAAAACCTCTTGATTATCAAGAGGTTTTGTCTTTTCTGCCACAAAATCCGCCAAAATCTGCCACAAAATTTTGCTATATTTTGCTCCATAATCCCATTTCAATCCTCCAAAAAAGATCTATATAACTGCTGATTGCAAAAACTTGTAACCCTGATCTCCTTTTGACGGATACGATTGATCCCAAGAAACCGATGTTAATTTCTTTATGTGCATACAAATATTGTAATGGTATTATAACCAGTTGAATGTATTCAGGCTACTGCAGATTGGACTCTACAACCATATTAAACCTTTCCAGAATACTTGGCTATTGGTGTCAGTACTGTAAAGGATCAGGATTTTTATGATTTAGCTGCTTCATCCTTTATTCTTCTTGAAAATACTACTATAGAAATTATTGCTAATATAAAATATAACAAATTCCATAGTCCAAAACTAACATAGCCGGGCACAGTCAAAACCCACCCCAGGTTAAAAGCGGTATATAATGCACCGGCAATACTTAATATTCCATTCAATATAAAAAGGACTTTTGCAGTTTTCTCAATCCCTTTATTCCCAAAGAATGATGCTGCAAACCATGTGGCAAGTCCAATGAATCCATACCCCCACATTTCAGCCGCCCAGGCAAAAGATGTGGGATTTCCCATCGCAAAAGCTTCAATAATCACTGCGTGTGATTCTGTGTATTCAGTAACGACGGCTGGGATGAATGTAGTTTGAATAATGTAATTCAAACTCACGACAGCTGCACCAACAATACCAAAAATTAAACCCAATAAAGGATACAATTTAGCTTTTGATAATAAAAATATCGTTGCAAGAAGTATGAGACTACCCCCAATCAAAAAAAATCCGAAATAAATAGGAAGGCTTTGCAATTCATGGTAATGCTTAACGAAAACTTGTGCACTCTCCCAGGCTGGTTGTTTTGGCTGTAGAAAGATAGCGAATAAAGAAGGGAATATCGTACCAAGCATTATTAGTATGGCCCCTGTAATACCGAGACGATATATTTTATTATTATTAATTTCTTTCATATGTTTATAATTTTGATTAGTCATTTCAGGTCAGGCCAAGAATCATCAGCCAAGGCAAAATAAATTACCACATGATCGGAATTAGAAAAAAGCCCCAAATTTAAGTTTATCCTGACAAAAAAAAAGTATCCAGATCAATAACATTTTCATCATTGATTAATGAGGGTTGTGTATGTTATCCATAATTTATTTCGTCTTGCCAATTGAAACTCATTGCATCCTCAGCCCATTCTGGCCAGTGCCTGAACCATTCTGACACCGTACATTTTTTTACTCTTTCCATTGGGAAATAGGGTTTAATATCAAGTACAGGAGTACCGGATTCTGCATCAATAAAAGGCGTATAAATAATCCCTTTTCCCATATCAATTTTATCTACTTTTATTGTACTTATCATAATAGGATTAGGTCTGGCCGGTGCACGAGTACCAAATATGCCGAGTTTACCAGGGGCATTCTTAAATAGATCATTTGCAGTTAAATTTTCCCTGTTTCGTGGTTCATCAGTCAAATGTGCCCACCAAACAATCTGAAGATGACTAAATCCTTCAACCTGAGTTAATCCCGGTAAATATTTAGTGTTCAATTCAATAATATGCTTATTATTGATAAGTTTGACACTCCCGATAGTATTTATTTGAAAACTCTTTTTCATAATTTATCCCTTATTTAAGTATTACCCTGACTATTCATTCAATTTCAATCACTTGTATTGATTTATCAACTAATGACCTGAATCTTTTTAATACTTCGCTATTCTTAATCTCATAATGGATTGGCACAACCTTCTCAGGCTTAATTTGATTAGCAACCATTGCAGCTTCATCCTCATTCATAGTCAAATTATCACCTCCAACGGGTATGAAAGCTAATTGTATATTTTTTATTTCATTCATTTCAGGTATATAATCTGTATCTCCAGCATGGTAAATTCTTAATCCATCGGATAGGGTTAAAATATACCCAATATTTTCTTTTGATTTGGGATGTGCTTTAATCCAAAGAAAAACTGATTTCGTATTATATGCTGCTGTAGCTTCCAAATTCATACCTTCAAGTTTTAATATATCACCAGCTGTCATAATTAGAACTTGATTATTAAAATCTTCTAATTTTTTAGTGACTGATTTTGAACAAATAATTTCTGTACCGGATTTTAGCAGCCTTTTAATATCCTTGAGAGAAAAATGGTCTGGGTGAGAATGGGTTATTAATATATAATCAGCTTTTTCAGAAGGATCTACTTCAACAGGGTCAATAAAAATGATTTTTTCATCTGATTTTACCTGAAAACTCGAAGGGAAAAAGTGAGATCTATTTACTTTTATTGCACCCCATGTCGTTATTTTAATGTTCTCTCCAATTTTAATTACCTGTGGTTTTGGATTCCTTTTTTCGCTTAGAGTAATTTTCACCATGGTACAACTAACTATGATTATTGAACTGATTCATACTGTAAAAGAGATTGTTTTCTTCATTTATTTTTGGACTAAATAATATGGTCTTATTTAGCTTGTTCACTTCCCAAATCATCAAGACAAACTTCAAATGACTTTCCCTATATGTACATTCACCAGGAATATAATAATTATATTGATAATCAAACCGACCAATCCCTTTTGAATGAGCATATCAAAACGGCCATCAAAGAAGAAGATTATTAACATGGATGACATAATTGCCGAAATATTAAGAAGAGATGTTGTCATGCTACTTTTCAAAATCAAGCATATACCTGAACTTACAAATAAAAAACAAGTGATAGAATATAGAATAACCCCGATGTACCTGATCCAAATAATCTCAGAAGATCCTGATACTATCCATGACTCTCCAGACCATCCCATCTCAGGAATGTACTTGACGATCTTTGATAACAAAAGTAAATACCAGATATGAATTAAGCCATGTAAGATGATCACAATAGATAAAATTGTTCTTAGCATTTTTTCAAATATTTTGGTTTTTTATGTGTTTCTTTACCTGTGCATTAACTCGATCATTTGACCTTAGATCTCATTTTGTTCCATATGATAATTCCAAGTAAGGCTTGTACCAATCCTGTTGAAAAATACAAAGGTTGCAGAAAGTTTTTGTATCCTATCCATAAAACTTGGCTCGCTACCCAGATCATCATGCCTATACCGAAAAACCCAGCTAATTCATTCATGTATTTATTCTTCATTAGAGAAAGGATAGCAGCAATTGTATTACCCAGACCATTGAAAGTGAAAAGAACGATTCCGGGTAACAAGTAATTTTTGAATGGAGTGCCCTCCAACCAGGATATTTCCATACCTAAACTTGCAGCGGATGGGTCGGCAATAAGACCATATCCACCGGCAAGTCCGCTTAATCCATTGAAGAATTCAACAATTATTAAAAGAATAGTAAAAATTTTGATTTGTTTTGCTGAGTTTTTCATAATCGTTTCTTATAACTTGTTTTGCTTGAGTATTTCTTGTTCAAATTAATCAGTCACTGATCTCAAAATCACTTCATCCTTTAAGCCTTATTAATGATACCCACCGGTTCGGCATTAACATAATGTGAGATTTACATATTCTTCTTCTTTATTCTTTGAATTACTTTATACCAGATCCACGGCCCCAAAGCCGGTAAAAGACGATTTAACCACCAAAATGGAATCTGTTTGCGGGGAGATACTATAATACACTTGTTTTTTAAAACCTTTCGCATCATGTGATTAATACAGTCTTCCGGGGTCGGATAACTATGTTTTTTTTTCAGGTATTTTTCATCATGCTTCTTATAATAATCAGTAACAATCAATGCTGATTCATGCATTGGTGTTTCAAGGTATCCCGGGCAAAGGGAAGAAACCCGTATTCCATATTGCCTTGCTTCTGACCGCAGGTTCAGAGTAAATCCAACGGCAGCATATTTGGAAGTACTGTAACTTGACATAAGTCCACCGGGCATAAGACCTGCAAATGAACTTACATTTATAATATGTCCACTACCCTGTTTGATCATTATCGGATAAACTCCAATGCA
>JAFGOZ010000391.1 GCA_016926235.1 Bacteroidales bacterium
CGATTGATATCTTGAACCAGGAGAAAGGGCGATTTTGTCAGCGCTTCTGTTGTTGTTCCGGCAATATGAGAAGTCAGGGTAACATTGTCAAGCGTTAACCAGCGGCTATTTTCGACAATTGGCTCCTGCCAGAATACATCTAAGGCAGCACCGGCAATTTTTTTATCCTTTAATGATTCAAATAGGGCATCTTCTTGAATTAGACCGGCGCGTGCCGTATTGATAAGATAAGCTGATCTTTTCATCCATGAAAGTTCTTTCTCTCTAAGCATATCTTTGTTTTCTTGACCCAAACGGGCATGTAAGGAAACAAAATCCGAATCTTTTAATAAATTTTCCAGACTCACTCTTTTCGCCTTATATTTTCGGATGGCTTCCTCTTCAACATAGGGGTCAAATACAAGAATGTTGACTTGAAAGCCACTCAATTTTTGAGCGACCAGTTGACCAATGTAACCAAAACCAATGAATCCAACTGTCTTTCCCTTCAACTCAGGTATCATGTCAGAATTGGTAAAATTTTTTCGCCAGAAACCATTTTTGACAGCAGAATGACTGCGAGCAATATTACGCGCTTCTGACAGAATTAAACCAATCGTATAATCGGAAACCGCCTGAGCATTACGACCTTTTATGTTATGAACTACTATTCCCTTTTTTGTGGCATAATTAACATCAATATTCTCCAATCCTGCCCTTGAGGCACCAATTAGTTTAAGTTCAGGCAATGTTTCAATGGCTTCTCTCGATACAGGGCAAAATAGAACTAACAATATTTCAATATCTTTATTGGCATTTGCTATCTGTGAAACAACTTTTTCAGCAGACGGTCCCTGTTTTTCAATAACTAATCTGCGATCCTGTAATTTATCCCAATCTGTTTCCCAATCACTATGTTCTATATTGATTGATTTAATCTGTAACTCTTCAGCTGCTTCGGCAATATTCTTTCCGGGTATCATAGCATCTCCGATACATAAAACATTCATTATTCATCTCCTATTATTCAAATTGTGTAATTTGTATTTCAAACTTAATAAAATATAAAATAGTTTAGCCATTTCTACTGAACAGAACTATCAAATAAAAATGGCTACTTACATCTCAATCGTTTTAATATGCGTTGTTATTACAATTTCTAATTCTTTCAGAATCATACCTCTGAATATAAATATGTTGCCTTCTAAAGTAATTTAATGAAATTCCCTATCCCTAATTTTTATTAGAATTCAAATAAATACTATTCCGGACAGACTGCAATAGCTTGAATTTCAATCCTGGCATCCTTGGCAAGCGCATTCACACCTATAGCTGCCCGAGCAGGATAAGGTTCTGAAAAATATTGACTGTAAATTGAATTCACTTTTTCAAAGTCATTCATATCAACAAGAAATATAGTCACCCTTACCACATTTTGCAAAGAAGAGTTTGATGCTTTTAAGATTTGCTTTATATTTTCCAGAGTCTGTTTAGTTTCTTCTTCAATGCCTCCCTCCACTTTTTTACCAGTTAAGGGATCTAAAGGTAAAATACCAGAGGTGAATATAAATCCCTTTAATTTAACAGCTTGGCAAAAAGGACCAAAAGCTGCCGGCGCTTTATTTGTTTTAATAACCTCCATATTCATTAAATACTCCTGTCATAATAAACTTAAATTTTTCTTAAACCTATTCATTTTTACATGGTACTGGGCAGCCAAAGAATAATCTGCGGAAAGGCAATCATTAAGATAAGACCAATAGCAATGAGAACAATGAAAGGAATAACACCACGGATAATATCACTGGTGTTAATTCCTAATTCAGGGGCTGCTGCACCTTTCAGAAAGAATATCGAATAAGCAAAAGGCGGTGTTAAAAATGACATCTGTAAATTAACAATAATCATCATAGCAAACCATAGAGGATCAAATCCTAATCGAGGAACAATAGGAGCAAGTATGGGAACCATAACAAATATAATGCCAATCCAATCTATAAACATTCCTAAAATAAAGCAGACGACCATTACTAAAGCAAAAGCTCCCCAACGCCCACCGGGTATAGATAAGATAAAATTCTCTACAACATCACCACCCCCAGCACTTAAGAAAACACTGACAAAAGCTGTAGAACAGCCGGCAATTAAAAGAACCATTCCGGTTAATTTGATGCTATCAATTGAAACATTTTTTAATACTTTCCAACTAAAACGACCATACAAGATGGTTAAAAGTGTCGATACAGCTGCTCCAACTGCAGCAGCCTCTGTTGGAGATGCCAATCCAAAATATATCGCTCCCATCACTGACAAAATAAGTAATACGGTTGGTCCCATGGCCAAAACGAGCAACCTTGTTTTCTGACCAAATGTTATTATATTTCCTTCATCTACAGTAGAAGGAGCGACTGAAGGCTGCAGGTAAGCACGAATTGCAATATACAACATATATAACGCAGATAAGAGAAATCCGGGCATAAAAGCAGCCATAAATAGTTTTCCTACTGAAATCCAGGCTACCGGCCCATAAATAATGAGCATAATGCTGGGAGGAATCAAAATTCCCAAAGTGCCTCCGGCACAAATTGCTCCTGTTGCAAGGCCTTTGTCATAATTACGCTTCATCATTGCCGGAAG
>JAFGOZ010000392.1 GCA_016926235.1 Bacteroidales bacterium
ATTCTGTATTTATGAGCACTAACATAATTATTAAGGTCACCTGAAAACTCAATCGTATCTGTTATTGTTGGGTGAGGGTAAAACATTCCTAGAACCTTTGTTTTTAATGCACCCCATTGTAATTCGCTTTGAGTAAAAATATCTAATTCAGGCATAGATTTTTTTTGAAGCTCAAAATATGTTTGTTGAACTTCTTTTGTTAGTGGTGTTGGGGCAGAATCTAAAACACGAAGCAATGTAAAATGTGGGGGTATTATTGCACCATTTTGTTCAAATGAATCTGGCACCATTATTAACAATGAGTTTCTTGGAATACCACCAACATTAACTTTGAAAGGGTCACAAGTGATAATTGTAATTTCATCATAGCTAATTTCTAAAGCATAACCAACAAACCTACTCTCATTGTATCGCTTTGCTTTTTCTATACTGTCTTCATTGTTAAGAAAATCTGATAAAACACGTAAAGGATGATTTTGATTTGCTGCGGTTTCTAAAAATTGTTTCATCGCTTAATAATTTGTAATTAAAACTTCATTTGAATTTTTTGTTTGAATTCCAGGTCTATCACTAGTACCAAAAGGAATTTTCCTAATATTGAATTCAGAGTACAATTTCAAAATATCTTTATGGGAAGAGTTTGTCATTGCCCAATGTATTTGTTTCGATTTTGGTAAATTTTTTAAGGTTTCAGATAGACGAACTTGTTCTTTATAAAGAAATTTTCCATTATTGTAATGTAGCTCATGTAAATCCTTTTCACCAGGTTTATAAGGAGGGTCAAGAAAAATAAAATCATTTTTAGATGCTTGTAAAATAATTTCCTCAAAATCTTTGTTCAGAATTTTTGTATTGCGAAAAATTCTTGAAAGTTCAATAATGTTTTGATGGGTTATTACCCATCTTCTCTCTTCACCTCCGTATCCAACATTAAAATCTCCATTATTATTGTGTCTCCACATTCCTTTGAAACAAGTTCGGTTCAAATAAAGCGTTCGCGCTGCTCTGTAGTATAGAGGTGTTTTTTGTGTGCTTGTATCTCTAATTTTATAGTAAGATATTTTACCAGCCGGAAATGATTCATATGTTTCCCATACCTTATGGGGATATAGTTTTATTCCTTTGTAAAGTGTGATAAGTTCTGAATTCAAATCAGAAATTAATGCATTATTTGGGTTTAAATGAAAAAAAATTGAGCCACCACCAACAAAGGGCTCAATATATGTTCCTTTAATGTCTTCGCTCTTTGGTATATGATTTACCAAAAAAGAAAGCAGTTTCGTTTTTCCTCCAGGATATCTTAAGAATCTCATTTTAAAAGTTTATTTTCAAATATAACTAATAATTAAGTGCGTTGAAAATTGCAGCTCTTTTACAAGCCTTTGGTTTCGAGCATTGGATTGTAGGGGCTTGGAAATGTGCTGCAACGTGGAATAGCTTTCTTACTTCTTTTTATGGAGGTAAGAAAAAAACAAAATAAATTACCTTCGGTGAGCTCGCAAACTCGGTTCCCAAAAAGTTTGCACCGAATTATCAAAGAGCTAAAAATTATCTAATCTCAATTTTCAATCTGTCTCTTATCTGTCTGCTGTTTGGTTTTTTACACTTGCATACAAGCGGTTATTATAAGAATAGTATCCGAATTGCGGGCTTCATTCCTATCAAAATACAAGAACATTGAAGCGGGCTATAACCCTTGAATTTACTACTATCTCGGCTACTATTTTTTTACATTGTTAGCGTTTCGTGCTTTATTAATTATTACTGTCTTACTGTGTGTTGGGCAAGCAAGCTCTTTGGCTGGTTTTGGTTGTGCGTTAGCGTGTGCGACTAGACAATGTGCTTGCCTACGAAGCGTTGGCTGTCAAGTTTTTTCTTGCCAATCATCAGCAATTTTTTTCCAATCAACTGTTCTAATGACACCTTTTCCGTCAATATCTTTGCCAGTCCAAACATCCCAAAAATCAGGGTCATCCGACTGAGGTCTTTTCTCTTTGCTTAAATCTCTAATTTTAACTAATATTGGTAATTCAGATGCCCAACCTAATAAAATGGCTCATTGAGAAGGTAATGAAGGTAACTCTTTTAAAAGACCTCTAAAATTATCAGGCAGTAATTTACTAACAAGTTCTTGATCTCGATCATTGCTTATTCGATGTAAAATAAAACTATTGCATTGAGAAAGAACCGTTGGGGATAACTCAGATGGTCTTTGTGAGGATAAAACTAGCCCCAAACCAAATTTCCTTCCTTCCCGAGCAATTTTCTCGAATACCTTTGTGCAAATTGAAGATGTATTGCCCTCAATATTCTCACTATATTTTGTTATAAAAGAGTGTGCTTCTTCCATAATCAAAACCGAAGGGAGAGTTTTCTCGTTCAACTTCCGATACCTTTGCAATGCTTCAAGAACTATTCTGGCTATAACAGATGTAATTACGTGAATTATTTCAGATGGGACTAATGATAAATCAATTATGGTTATAGATGTTTTATTATTTTCACCTAAATATTTCTCCAACCATTTATCTAATTCTATTTCAATTTTATCTCCTATTATAGAATCCATCCTCGAATCAGCTAGCATTGTTCTAATTCTAGCAATCAAAAACTCAAGGTATTGTTCGTTCCCTGTTTCTTGAGATAAAGCCTCAATATAATTAAGAAAGACATCTCCTTTAAAAGGAATTGGAATATCTTCGTTTTTCGGGAATAACTCCTTTTCATCACCACCAAGTGATATGAATGCACTTCGTATTTGATTAATTAAGTCACTAATTTCTTGATTAATAAAAACAGGATAGTCGAAACCTCTACCATTATTCCAAGGTATTTTATGACTTGATATCAAAGAACTAATATCTTCTATAAGTTGCTGTAAATCCTCGTTATCAATATCAAATCCACCTAATGAAATATTCCATCTTTCAAGCTTTTCAATAAAATTTTTGTTTGTTGGAAATTGTCCAAGGTAAGGTTCTCCTTTGTTTTCACTTGAAATCAATGATTGGAGAACGATACCAACAAATTTCTTTGCTTGTAAATTTGGATCAGTCTCAAATTCTAGTTCTTCGTTTCGCATTGCACGCAAAGCTCTTTTTAAAAGAGGAAGTTGCGCTCTTGTACTTGCCTGAGTAAAAGTACTCCACTCGGAACTATTCCACATCCATAATGGAACTTCCAATTTATTAATATTATCGCCTACTCTGAACACTTTTGCATTTTCTCCGAATGTTTTTGAATATTCACCATTGGGGTCAAGAATGATAAATCTTGCATTTGCATTGTTATCTCGTTTTGTTGCTTCTAATGACCAATGAATAAGACCAGCAACAGTACAAGATTTACCACTTCCTGTATTACCTAAAACAGCTAAATGCCTACCAAACAACCTGTCAGGGTCTATTGTAACTTCTGCATTTGCAGCTAAGGGGCTATTCCCAATGTAAACCCTTCGATTTTCTCCTGATTCAATTATTGATTTTAATTGTACATCCGTTGGGATTAAAACAGGTGAACCAATACTTGGAAAAGAATGTACTCCTCTTTGAAATTTGAAATAGCCTTCTACTGATGACTTTAAGATTCCTAAAGGCGCAAGTTTCATTTTCCTAATCGGGTAAGGCAAGTCAATTAATCCATAATCTTGATATCCTTTTCTTTTAGGGAATGGAGAACGTTCAACTGCAATCCATTCAACTTGACACACAATGCTACCCCCCTCGTTTGGAACAAGAACATAACTATTAATTCGGGGGAATTCTCTTGGCACTCCAGCATTTGCAGATATTCCATCTGGCGCATCAATGTCGAGTTGTACTTTTATTTCGTCTGGTGAAACAAATTCAACAACGCCAACTCTTAATGAAGCTTGATTCTCTATTGGTGTCCTACTCATTATCTTCGTCTTTATTTTGATTAGACAAAGAAGATACTGTTCCACGTGCTTTTAATAAATCGACCATTCTATAGGTAGTTCTATCAATTGCAGGTTTTGGTAAATAATAATCAACTAATGTTTTTAAATCACCGAAATGATTACCAAGCATTATTGATATTTGGACTGGACGTTTCGCTCTTGCATAGAAATTTTTAATTCTATTTCCAATATCATTAAAAGCAATTATTACGAGGTGTGTTGAAGGTATAGTTAACAAATCTAATAAAACACGATTAATATGATCATCGCCAAAACTATACCCATAAGTAACAATTGTAGAATTTGGCCTTATTACTGAACTTGCAAAATCTCTGAATAGTTCAACATATGGATACTCTGCTGTTTCCCTATCTTTAGATGGGTTTGGATAAATCATTAAACTTCCATCTTGGCTATATGTTTTGATATTTTCAGCACCATAAGGTAATGAAAAACGTCTGACAGTATTATTTTTTTCTATCCAGTCTATTGAACCGTGAAGTTTAGTAAAATTAATTACTCCCTCTAAATATCTAGGTTCCCCACGGATACCGGGAGGATTATAATGTATATCAATATTCAATCTTGACGAACGAAAAATGGGAGAAATATTGCCAACAAATCTATCAATTAAATGGAGACCAGCTAATTCAGAGCCAAATTCAATGATTCTATCATAGTTAGTTGTAAAGATATTTAAGCGTTCTCGAGTGGCAATTCTACTAGCAAAGCTTAGTAGAAAATTCATCAGATATTCTGCAGGTTCTTCTTTTTCAGAGGCTACTATATTTCTTTCTGACACAAGGACAGCATTAGCAAATTTTGTAATCCCTGTTTCCAAATCTATTTTTAAAGATTCTATTTTTTCTACTATAGTGGGTTTTGCACCTGTAGAAGCTACTATTTCTAAGCCTCTTATTAACTCATTTAAAGTTCTTATTTCATCCTCAATATTTGCCTCTCCTCGACCTGACCTTTTTGCAGATTCTTCCGACGAAGTTTTTATCTCATTAATATAAGAGGATAATTCCATATGACCCATGCCAGCACCTGAATTACCCGTTGCTAAAAAATGAACAGCCGAGGAAATTCCAGCACCCGTTAAAAGAGTAAGATGTTCACTTTGAAATAAAGCAGTCAACCAAGGTTCTACAACATTTCTTAATTCGTTATTGTCAGGTGTATCAATAACTGTCGGCTCCTTAAAATCTCGTAATTTTAAGATATGATTATTTTGCCAGTTTTCTATTCGAGTTTCTTCAGTTGCCATAGTAAATTCTTTATTTCTATATTGTGAGTGTGTCGGCAAGAAAACAGCTCTTTTGCAAATTTTGGTCGTGTGTTGGATTGTGCGATTTGCAAATGTGCTGTTTTGTGCGTTGGCTGTTCATTTTATTGTTTTTATTTATTTGCCTTTTGATAGTAAATTGTCCGTTGTTTCTGTCTTTTTACACTTGGCGGTAACTAGTTTATATAACAATTTATCTATACTACAGAACAGAACATGCATAACACCATTGTTCTTTTTATTTCCCGGTTACCATTTTTTATATGTTGCCTGCTAACAAAAGTTTCCTGTTCCGATAGCAATCGGAACGGGAGGTTATTCGAAATTTAAAATTAATTTTTATACTTCGCAAAAAATCAGAAGTTTAGTTGTTAATTTTTATTGTATTTGTATGGTGGGTAGGATGGGTAAAAACTGGTTTATGGTTTCTGCTGTTGGTTTTACTTGTAACTTATTTTTAAAACAAGTGAATAAACTTGTTGAAATAGATTGCCACAAGTTATCCCGTTAAATCGGGACTAAAATTGCGGTAGCTGTGGGGATTTTAACAAAAAAACCGGAATAATAATATTGGCACGCATTACATCCCGATAATTATCGGGAGCACGCCAGAGGGGGGCTAATAGAAGTCATAACGTACTTTTAAAACAAGTAACAAAATTGCTGAAAAAATTTGCTACAAGTTATCCCGATAAATCGGGACTAAACTTGTGGCAGTTGGGGGAACGTTCATTTAACAATATTGTAGATGAGCAACCGAAGAAATGCTGTATTTTGACAACTCAGAGGCTTTGTTTTACATAGTAACCGGTGTTATGTAAAGTTTAATTTTTATATACTTGATCTAATCTTTTTTCTTCAGTCAATTGCAATAAACCAAGTACAAAAATCAAAATTAGAATTATTATCAAAAGCAAGGCATTAAAGCGGATCAAATATTTTAGAGAGATTCTGATATTAAAAATAAATTCATTTTGAATGAAATAAACTATTGATATAAAAATAATTAATGTCAAATTAATAATAGTTGATCGTAATATTCTGATCCTACTACGTATATACATAACATAATATGACCCTATATCTTTTAATGATTTAATAATTCTTTTTTTAGAATGGGCTTTATCTATCCATTTATTTATGATTTTGAATTTAATCAATAAGGTTTGTGGTTTATATAATTCAAAAATGAAATCGGCAATTCTATCAATTATAATTCCCATTGTATAGCAAAATCCGATGATTAATATTACAATTATACTTTCATAACCTTCAGAAAAATCTCTTAATAAAATAAGCCAATTTTCTCCAAAAAGTGTAATAATAAGTAATCCAAACCAAATAATAGATTGTAAACCTATTATTAATATTTCAACAAACATGGCAGTTGTATTCATGGCATAAATTTTAAATTTAGCACCTTAGTAAAGCATGTTTTATTGCGGTTTTACACCCTGTAACTGTTCACAACTATTTTAATTATTCTTTAAACATCGCACACTCTTACCTGCCGATTTATCATTATTAAACCGGGTCATGTTTTTTAAATGTACAGATATTGCGTAGTACCATGCAGACTTATCATTATCCTGTGAATTACTCCACCAATGACCAGTATATCCAATATAGCTAAAAACTCCATTTTTATCGCGAAAGCCACCAGGAAGAGCTGAAAAACCATAATTATTTTCTGCTATTTGATCAGGACACATCCAATGTGATCCAGCATCAACTAATTTATTACCCGCAACCTCTAATCCTCCTAAATAATCAATTAACACCGACCATTCATCATCACTGGGTATATGCCAACCTGTGGGGCACAAATTGCGAGGGTCATTAACAACATACCAATTGTATATAGCTCCATAAGTGTTTCTAAAAGATGAATCGTTGTTGTACCAACAGTAAGCTCCATTATTTATAGATTTCCATTCTGATTTATCGGAAATCATTTTTATTGGATCTCCATTACTGTAATGTGTACTACTAAGATTTTCTTTCATCCAAACCTGTGTGCCAATGGTTATTGTATTGAATTCTTCAATATTATTTTCACTTTTGTCTTTAGTATCTACTGATATTAAGGATTTTACTGATTTGTCATCAAGAAAAAGTCTGACATAGTAACCATTATTTTTTGGTTGGGCAATAGTACCGGCACCACTTTCTAAATGAAAATAAACTTCCTTACACAGACTCATTATAAAAGCAATGGTTCCTCTGTAATCTTTAGTACTACTCCAAAAGCAAGTTCCTCTTCCAAGAGCTTCATATCTTTTTTTTCCTAATGAATAAATATAGGATCCGCCTAGAATTGCATTAAAACCACTGCTACCTCCTTCTATCATTTTTAAGAAAACATACTCATTATCAGCTTCATTAATAACTTTTTTATAGGCTCCTAAAAACCTATGCAATTCATTCCATTCTTCAACAGAGGGCAAATGCCATCCTTCCGGAGCAATATTTTGTGCTGTTTCCCAATCATATAGGTAACCATACTTTGAAAAATTATTTGTATCATCATTATATAACCAATAATTTCCGGAACCTGGTTTATAAGCCAAATTTTCAGCCATTATCCATTGATCTCCTATTTTTATTATTTTATAAATTCTACCGTCTCTTGGATCAGTATATTTTCCTGTTAACTGAGAATAGGAACTGAAAAAAATATTCAGGAAAACAAATAAGAAAAAAATCTTCTTCATGATTTTAAAATTTAATATTCTCTTTTAATTATAGCTTTGATTTTTATATAATAGTTGCCAACCAGTTTATATATAAATTTGTAAACACTGCTTTATAATAAAGGTAATTTGCCACTACTGCTTAATCGAACAAATAAAACAGCATTGTTTTTTTCTCCCGGTCACCATATTATTGGTTGCCCACTAACTAAAGTATCCAACACCGGGAGGTATTCGAAATTTAAAACTAAATTTTATACCAGGCAAGAAATCAGAAGTATAGTTATTAATGTTCTATTGTTATTGGTTGTATTTGCAGGGCGGGTTAACCGCTGTTTTATAGTTTCTGCTTTTGGTTTTGCCTGTAATATATTTTTAAAGCAAGTGAATAAACTTGCTGAAATAAAATTGCCACAAGTTTAGTCCCAATAAATCGGGACTAAACTTGTGGCAGTTGAGATATATTATTAAGCTCTATGGATCATGTTATTTTGCACATGGAAAGTATTCCTAATCCTTTACGCAACGTATAGAAAGCCCTGCCCTTTTAAGAGTGCTGGCTTTGGATAAAGCTCTATAATCTGAGGCTAAACTATGACACTGTCCGGAGGAATCAAATTTCTCAGTTGCCGACCACCAATCACATGTTTTCCCAATTGGGAAGAAATAACCACGGAAACTACGTGCACCTGACGGGAATGCGTTAAAACCACTTTTATTACGATATTCCGGATAATCAATATTGCCTACTGCTCCTATTTCTGATGAAGGATTCCAGCCGGTTTTAGAAGCCAATGATTTGGCTATTCTATTATTTGTATTCCATTCGTAATCAGTATCAATTGTGCCATCATAATTATACCCATTGTTTTCCAGGTAAATTACCAGTTCTGTCCAATCCGTTATGTTAGGCACATGCCATCCTATAGGACACAATTTATCAGTTTCAACAGTATACCAGTTGTAAAGAGCTCCGTATGGATTCTTAAAAGTATATTCGTCATTATTATTCCAGCAATAGCCGGGAATGGCTAAATTGGTCCAGTCAGCAGAATCGGTTACTAAAGGGATGTCGGTTCCATCATTATATTTTGTGGTTTTCAGGTTTTCAACCATCCACACCTGTGATCCAATTCGTAGTGAATGGTATACATTACCATCCATGTCAGTAATTAACTTTTGGATTTCAATAAATAAAGGCAAATTTCCCATAGTATTTGAATAGTACTTTAATGAATCAATTAGAAATGTGTAGGTAAAGGTATCATATCCGGGTTTTTCTACTGTCACAGTGTAATTACTGATGTTGTCCTTTATAGTAATAACATTATTTGCTATGTTATTTAGGTTTTGAACGTAGGAATAAGATCCATTACTGACTGTAAGTTTAGCCGAAAGCAGTTGGTCACTCTCATAGTCGGCCACCCCTATTAGAAAACTAAAGGTTTTTACTTCAATAATCGGAAATTGAGTTAATCCAAAATCTTCCGGTTTCTTATCTTTAGTGCTTAAAACTTCAACACTTACAGGTGTGGTAACGTTTTTTATAACAGAGAAAGAAATGGGTATTGGATGGGCAACATTTTGTGCTTCCTGCGATCCTGCAATAGGTGAAGCAAATATTGTACTGCCTGAAGCATTTAGTATTAAAAACTCAGTCAATTTATAATCGCCGGTTTTTAGTACTACTTTTTGTGTGTAGTAATAGCCATTCATTATCTGAATTTTCAACTCAGAAGATGTATATTTTGTTGAGCTTCCATCACTATTTTGAATCGTTAGGATTACTTTGTCTGCTTCATCCAGATTATAACAGTCCAAAGCGTTTTTTACCGTAAACGTGCTTTTTAGATTTTGGACGTCGATTGCAAACGTAACTTCATAACCTGATGAAGGTAATTCGGTTTTTTCCTCTTTCTCACAGGAATTAAATCCAATAGTAATAGTAAAAATGACTAATATAATGTTAAACATATAAACTAAACGAGTTTTCATTTTGCAGTATTTAAATTTTTAAAATGAAAAGGATTTGAAAAAAGCAAGTTTTCCCTTTAACATTCAGGTTAACACAACTCACAATAGAGAATGATGGGAGTTGCTATACCCAAGCAATTTTAATATTGAATACGCAACGTACATGGAAAAAAAGTCGGATGTTAATTTCACCAGCAAAATTATGGTACTGTGAAGCCAATGTCAATATATTTTTGATTAACTCAACCAAAGTGTTGATCATATCTTAAGGTGTTATATAAAGACTATCTCGTTACTAAAAGTTAATCAAACCAATTGACTAAATTCATTTATGTTTGTATCAAATAGGAGTACCTCCCTTTACCTTGGATGTTGAATTAATTATATTTTTTTCAAAACATCCCTAGTATTTTTATGGGTTAATTCATTTTGCTTTTATAACTTTATTTAAATTCTCACCTCCATAATATTTTTAATTTCAGATGAAGAATCGAGGTGCTATGTGCATTAGCGCTAACTAGTTGCTATAACAATTTGTCAATACTACTTTATTTATAGAATAAAAGCAATTTGCTAATAATACTGAATAAGGCATTTAAAATACCATTGTTTTTTTTATCTACCGGTTAACATTTTTTATATTTTGCCTGATAACTAAAGTTTCCTGAACGAGTCTTTGTTTAATTATATAGTCTTATCTTTTTCAAATCTTCTATGTCTTACAAGTAGGTGTAGCGGCATTAAATATGACCGCATGTTAGAGTGCGTTTTCATTTCTTCATGTCTTTAAAGTTGTTATTCCTAATCTTATTCCAATCGTTGCCATGGGGAAGGGGACATAGAAATCTTGGTAGTTCATGTCCATTGTAATTGGTACAGAAAGGCCTATGTAGGGTTCCATGACTAAATTCTTTGATAATTGAGCTTTGTAGTTAAACTTGAATCCGGGTACTAATCCAAGATCCTTGGTACCTTTAAAATCGGTCATATATGCAACTCCAATGTAGCCACTAATAAAAAAGTTCTTGTACAGATCAGGTTTAAAGTACCTTCTTCTCTCAACTGCAACTTCTAAACCAGTAACCGGTTTATCTAGATAGAAAAAGGACCCGACAGTACCTGCTCCTCCCCAAAAAACAGTACTGATCTTCTCTTTTTTTGCTAGTTCATAGCTGTATACGAATTCAAGTGAATAGTTAATCAAAGAATACTGATAAGGAAAGAATATTACATCACTTTTAGCAGATGAAGTGATGAATAGAAAGATTGAGACTGCTAAGATTCTTTTTATCATCTGTTTATCTTAAGGAATGCACTCTAACATAAGTATAAAAACAATTGTCGTTTATATTTAAAAAGCACAATTGTTCTTTTTTTCTCCCGAATACCATTTTTTAAAAGTTGCCTGCTAACTAAAGTATCCAATTCAGATAGCAATTGGAACGGGAGTTACTCGAAGTTTAAAATTAATTTTTATACTTCGCAAGAAATCAGGAGTATAGTTATTAATGTTCTATTGTTATTGGCTGTATTGGTATGGCGGGTAAACTGACTATCGTCAGGCAAGTTAAAATACGTTAGATCCCGATGCGAAACGATCGGGATTATTCCAATATTAATCGGAATAACTTGATAATTTTTATTCGTTTTTAACTCTAAAAATTATAGTCTCTCTGATTTATAGTTTCTGCTGTTGGTTTTGCCTGTACCGTATTTTTAAAGCAAGTGAATAAACTTGTTGAAATAAATTGCCACAAGTTATGATGAAGCTAAAATTTGCGGCAGTTGAGGGGATTTTGAAACGAGTCTTTATCCACCGATACAAAAGTTAATACGGAAACAAAATGCTTATACGAAACGGTCGCCCCGTTGCACTATATTTGCTGTTGTGGCGCTTTTATCTTTATTTTTAATAATATATCTTTTTTATCTTTTCTCTCTTCCTCGATATCATAATCATCCTGTAATCCAAGCCAAAATTTTGCTGAATTACCAAAATATGAACTAAATCTTAATGCTGTATCAGCAGTAATCCTCCGTTTTCCTTTGATTATTTGTGAAATACGAGTCTGAGGGATATCTGTGTCTTTTGAGAGTCTATACGCAGTTATTTCAAGAGGTTGTAAAAACTCCTCCAATAAAATCTCTCCTGGGTGAATGTTTGCTAATCTATCCATTTTTAATCCTCCGTTTTTAATGATAATCCATTATCTCAACATCGTGAGCGTTATTGTCAATCCACTGAAATACAATTCTCCATTGATCATTTATCCTAATACTATAAAAATCGGAACTTTTTAATTTTTCAAGTCTATTGGATGGAGGTATTCTTAAATCAGACCAATTTTGTGAGTTATTTATCATTCTTAATTTTCTCCGTCCAATCTGTTGTATCTCATTCGGTATCTTTTTGACACGCTCTCCATTCCAAATTTTTTCTGTATCCTTTGATCCAAATGAAACAATCATACTATCATTTTACATTACTAACGCCAAAGATAACTATTTTGTTTCAAATTGTCAAATTATTGTCGGAGTGTTGGAATAAAAACACCACAACTAGTTTATGTAACTAGTCGTTAGTATTGATTTATGTATATAATAAAGGCCATTTGCTAATACTACTGAATAGAAGATGTATAACACCATTATTCTTTTTATCTCCCGGTCAACATTTTTTATAACAATACTCATAATTGGGTAATCGGGCGATTAAACTTGCTGAAACAAATTGCCACAAGTTACGCTGAATCTATAATTGGAGCAGTTGAGGGGTTGATTGAATGTTCTCCATGATTTAAAATTTTTTTATCATGAATTATTATGCAGCCGATTTTCCTGTCCAAAGCGCTTACCTAAACATTTCCGACAAGCTCAACCGCTTAAATTTGACTTCATCGATAAATAATTTTGCTACTACTTTAGCGCCATAAACATTTAGGTGAGTGGAATCCAGTTTCCCTTTTTCAAAATTCGGGTATTCGCCTGGTTTACAAAAATTATAGATTGTTTTCGATTTTTCGGGTCCCATTTCTGTAACCAATTGCCGGGTGAGTGATTCCATATCGATGTATGGCGTTTGGGTTTCTTTGGCTATTTCTTTGGCGGCCACAATATAATCTCCGTGAGTATCTTTGAGGTTACCCTGGGAATCGAAATGGCGGCGGACAATGGATGAGCACACAATCGGGTACGCCCCTTTTGAACGGGTGTCTTCAATAAATTTCCTGATATTTGCCTTAAAACCTGTAAAAGGATCGGTATGTCTTGTCGTATCGGGTTTTTCGTCGTTATGCCCAAACTGAATAACAACATAATCTCCAGCCTGAATACTGTCATATATTTTATTCCATCGTCCTTCGTCTATATAACTTTTTGTACTTCTTCCATTAACCGCATGATTATGTACTGTGGTATTTTCTGTTACAAATTCCTGTAATGCCTCACCCCAACCTGATTCCGGAAAACGAAGTTCACTTTTTGTTGCCATGGTTGAATCGCCTATCATCCAGATGTTGATTTTTTTTGTACCTGAAAAAGATACAACCATTAAAAAGCCTGCTATAAGAAAAATGAATGAAAAGAACTTCTTCTTTTTTATGTTTACTTTAAATTTCATTTATGCCTGATTTATTAATTTACAGTATGTTGTGATTTCTCATTCACTTAAAGCCAACCAGATTTCATAATAATTTTTTCATATTGCATTATGTGTCTAATATAGGTAAATTACTATTACTTCTGAACACAACTTGTAAAACAAGGCTGTTTGTTATATCTCCAATTTATTATGTAGTGTTTGCTAACAACCTGCTTCTGATATAAATATGTATTTGCAAAAATATTATCCTGTAAAATGTTTTAAAATTTATTCAAAAAGTTTATTTCACAGACTTTTTGAAATACATCATATTAAAATTTAAGTTTACTGTTTCGTGCTGATTAGGTTTAAGATAAACAAAATTAAACTGACGATTACCTTCTGCCTGAAAATATTCAAAACGTACGGGATAAAAACCCTCTTGTAAGGGTACAACATATGACTTATACCATTCATTTCCATGCAATCCATCGTTATTAATAATTTCCAGGTCATTAATAAAAAATTTTGAGCCATCGCTGGAACTAAGAGCAAATAGATAATAGCCTTCTTCATCTATTTTTAAAAATCCTTCAAATACACATCCAAAGTTTGACTCAGAAGGAAGATTCCGAAATATAAAAGAACTGTCGGCAATACCGGTTTTAACAGCTTTTAATTTGGTGAAATCGGGTAATTCCTTCCATTTACCCTCGTAATATGAAAATCGTAAACCGCCTTTTTGAATATCTTTCGCATTTTTGAGAGCCGGCCAAACTTCACATAACTCAAAATTACCCTGAGTTTTTGTAATATATTTTTTGTTATCGCCAATCCATTTTAATGTAAGCCGGGCGGGTCCTGTAATTTCGATCATTTGAGGTGCTCGTTTTGATGTTGTATCCGGCTCTGTGCCATCAGTAGTATAATATACATTCGGAAAGTTTCCATTTAGAAATATTTGAGCAGGCTTTCCATTAAGAAGAGAACCATTCATGGGATGAAATTCGACTTCTTTCTTAGAATTGTAACCGTTATAGGAATACTTCAACCCATCGTAAATACCTTTTAAGCGAACAGACATGTGAGTTTCATCCGGATAAACCGAAACTTTGTGAAGAAGCCCTTCAGGAGTTAATTCTTTCAAAATTGAATCCATTTTCCCTATACCAACATTCCTATAGGTTGCTTCCGTACCTGTTATCCATAAAGTATTGTTAAGCTCGGCAGTGTTTTTAAATACTTCTGTGGTCATTGTTAATATGCGATTGTTATTCCAGGGGAATGCCGGATCGGAACAATAGTAATTTGAAAACATTGCGGGATCCTTGAGCAGAACGTACATTACAAATAATCCACCCAAAGAATGCCCAAACAAACTGTTATTTCCACTTGCAGGCATGTTCTTATCGATATAAGGAATGAGCTCATTTTTTAAGAACGCAATGAAATTATCTGCCCCGCCCGCTATTTTATTGTCGATAGTTTTCTCAGGTAAAAAATCCCGGTCACGCATGTTTCTCCGGTTTATATATATATTCGGTATCGAAACCAAAAGAAGAGGCGGAACTAATTTTTCATGCCTGGCAAAACTATATAGGAATGAAAAATCTTCAAAGTGAGTTTCTCCGTCAATGATATAAACAACATCATATTTTGTATCACAGCATGACTCGTTTTCTTCAGGAACAAGAATCTTTATTTGGCGCTTCTCATTTAATACATTTGAAAAAATGGAATCGTTAATTATTTTAGTTTCTTGTGCTATAGTTGTACTTAAAAACAGTACATAAATCATCAATAAAATCAGGATTTTTATAAAAGCCTTCATGGCATCAAATAATGATTATTATTAATACTGAATTTGTTTATAAATATATTCCTATTAAATAGTTAAACAATATGTGAATACTGCTTTAGTTGTGTCTATTTTCAGGTACAATTGCAATTAATATGTAAATACTATTGGTTTATTATCCTGGTCACCTTATTGTGTGGCCCAAAAGATAAGTATCCAGAACCGCAAGGTATTCGAAATTTAAATTTAATTTTTATACTTCGCAAAAAATCAGAAGTATAGTTGATTAAAATTCTATGGTTTTACAAGTAAAACCGGGGTTAACAGATTCCTGAATGTCCTTTACTTTAGGCTCTTCAAACTTTAGACACTTTAGGCACTTCTAACTTTAGACATTTTAAGCACTTCTAACTTTAGGCACTTTAGTCACTTCAAACTTTAGGCACTTTAG
>JAFGOZ010000393.1 GCA_016926235.1 Bacteroidales bacterium
CAATTTGCAGAAATTGTATTGGGAATGGTGATTGTCATTAGTATTCTTGCACTCCTGCTTTTAACCAATTCGACACTTTTAACGATTCAGGTGTTATATTTCGGCTTGCTTTGCGTGGTTGGTTTGCTTGAAGGGCTGATTTTTCCATTGTTGAGTCATTTGGTCAAAAATTACAGTGGTACTGAATCTGCCAGTGCCGCCGGTTCGATCTATGCCTGGGACATTGTCGGATCGTGTTTGGGAGTTTACCTGACCTCGGGAATTTTGATTCCGGTGTTTGGATTAGTGACTGCGATTTCTATTGTTATTCTTGCCCAGGTGGCGATTTTGGTTGGGGCATTGTTCTGGTTACGGGACTGAGATCCGTAGCCTGATCAACCTTCTGAAGGTTGAGTCAAGAGATAACGACCTGAGTGAAATTTCTATTGAAACCTTCTGAAGGTTTGAATCGTCAGGTTTGAAAACCTGATAGAACTTTTTAAAAATGGCTTGTTTTAATCTAAAAGTACGTAACCGATAAATCTATCCTGATAAGAAGTCAATATACTTTTATAGTCAATTGATACTATTTTAGTATTACACATTTCTTCACATCAGAAAAACCATCTGCCATGATCCTGAAAATATATATTCCCGAGACGACATTAGAAGCGTCCCATTGAATTGTATAGTATCCTGGTTCCATTGCTCGATTTACTAGAATATCTACAACCTGGCCGGTAAGATTATAGACTGTAATATTTACATCGGATTTTTTAGGAATTGCATATTCGATGGTGGTTGTCGGATTAAATGGATTCGGATAGTTTTGATCCAGAGCAAATTCTTCAGGTATGGCGGAGTATTCGTTATCAATCGCAACCAATTTGGATAATGTCGCCGCAGCAACATCTTTCATAACCGGTTCTTCATTCCAGCGAAGTGTCTTAAGAATTACAGCCGTTTCAGTTTCACTGAAATTCTCATTCGCTATAAATTTTAACGTAGTAAAAATACCTTCGCCACCATCTGAAGCCGATCCGGCACCGGCAAATTTTATTTCCCCCGAATCTGCATTGGTTTCAATAGTAAAACCATCAACTAATTTTGACCAGGTCAGATTATTAAAAGTCAAGTGCTCTGGATTGAATGTTATCGAACCCTCAAATGAAAGGATATTACTCCCGTTGCTCAGTACTAACGGTATTTCGACAATATCCCCTGGATTTATATTGCCATCACTCATAGCAATACTTCCGGATGCAAATGCAGAAAACGAACCGGTATCAACGGGAAACATATCAATTAAATGTACAATATACTGGGCAATCAGCGAGGCATCATAGGCAGTCAAGGTATCATTACCGCTTACCTCTGCATTAAATAATTGGGTTCTGTTTAAATCTATATAATCCACCAGATATTTCAGGATTTGAGAGGCATCATAGGCTTGAATTTTTTCGTTTAAATCAACATCGCCAAAGTAGAAGTCAATTGTTACGCCGCCTGAAGAAAGGTCAAATGGAATTTCACCGGTATTAAAAACAGCATCTTTTAATGTAATGGGTATAAATCCTGTGGTTGCTGTATTGGGAACAGCGTATTTGAGCCAACACAGAGTGCCTTCACCGGAAATATCATTAGAACCGTACATTGCGAGGTATAGTGCAGTATCCGTTTCGTTTATTTCATAAGACCAATCAGCAATACCTATTAAGCTTGTAGCCGTATCAGTAACAGTTACTATATCAATAAAGTCAAGCGAATTATGGTAGCCGGTAATAGTGATTTCTGCTGAACTTATTACCATATCCGAGGGTATTTGAGCATTGATAGGAATTAAAAGAGTGTCATTTGGAAAGGTATAAATAAACGGGATTCCTAAGATAATACCGCTAGATAACCGAGCAGTACCCATAAGAGCAGGATAATAATTGGTATAATCACTGTATGTCCACCATTTCAATATATGGTCGCGCCAGCCGGTATCATTATCATTGTATTGTATATCAAAACCGAATAAGTGGTTGTTTTCTGCGTTTATCTTCAGATCTTGTAATGGAATAGAAATCTCAAGATTCCAACCATGTTCCGTATTCACTTTCGCAAAATCAATTCCTGAAGCATTAAATCCCCAGCTGGATCCACTTCCATAGGAGATATTTATATCTTCGTATGTGTTGGAATTATAATTAATCATAAGATAAATATCGTTAATACCATCATATATACCTGTTTTGCTGTTATCTCCATCAAAGAAAAGTTCTATTCCATCGTATCCATATGATATCTCACTATAAAATCTTATCAAATCATCTACAATGGATACAAATATATATAAATTGTCATTATCCCACGCTAAACGAAAGCTACCGGATAAATCAAGCGAGTCATCAGGTTCTTCCAATATATATCTTTCCATGTGGGTATTCGGAATTATTTCCCAGATTAGATCGATTTTTCCATCAATTATAGGAGCGTAGGAGATTTTAGGAACCTTTAGCGTATCCGGTTTTGGAATAACCGTGATATAATCATAATTAGTTAGGTTATCGTAGATATCTGTACGTGATACCGTTAATGACACTGTATATACACCTTCATTTTGATAAGTGTGCAGTGGATTCATAACAATACTGGTACTTCCATCACCAAAATCCCATAAATAATTGTCAATTATACCAAAAGAATAATTTGTAAATTGCACAGACAACGGTACTATTCCCAATCTTGGTGAAGCTGTGAATTTAGCCTCTACAGGCGACGGTCTATCATAATCTGATCCATCATAAGGAATGATATTGGTAACGCCGGTCATATTATTCGTTGGAATAAATTGTATTTTATTCTCATCAAGAAATTTAACCGTTCCTAGATATTTAGGCCTATTCCATACAGCATCCAAGAGAACAGCAGCCCACTGCACAGTAGCATCTCGTCTACCAATAGTATTGTCGTTGTCATGGTTCTGAACCGCAAAGCCAAATACATTCCCAACGCCAACATCTACAGTTTCATTTCTAGTTGCGTCGCTAATATTAACATAAGCTGTGCTTTTCCATGGAATAGCAGCTTCAAGGACGTATCCGTTAGTCAATGTTTTCCGGAAGAATTTACCAGGGAAATCAGCGGCACCTGCTTGACCGCCGGTGGTATCATAGACTGTCATCTGTAAACCGACAATAGAATTGGTAATACTATCGGTTGCCTGTGGATCGAACTTGAGTTCGATACAGTCATTTTGCCAGATGTTCGTGCTGGTCATGGAGATAATATCATCCTTTACCTCTT
The DNA here is from genome assembly GCA_016926235.1 of Bacteroidales bacterium. Next base: position 3,271 of record JAFGOZ010000393.1, read on the forward strand.
CATAAATATAAAAGCAACTGTCATCCCAGGCAGTCCAGACTTTCGCAGATAGATCATTATCATTATCCGGAACACCATTGTCATTCCAAGCATAGAATCTAATTTGCAAATAACCATTATCCGGACCTGTTAATGTTTCGTAAAAGGCATCCTTTTCTCCATCAACTATGATGGAGAAATCCTGAGCTTCTATGACAAATGAGAAGATAAATAAAATCATCACAAAAAAAAGTAATCCTTTTTTCATCGCTCATCCTCCTTCATTAATTTTAATAAGTTAAATTTGAAAGACTGACGACAACTTAAGACTCATTCTTGTCCAAAGGTCAAGTAAAACCGCTTGTTATAAAACTCATATTCTTTCATCCTCATTTATGTTCTAATTTGTTGATAAGCAACTTGTATAATTTTTCATTGTCTAATTTTCCTCTCTGATAATATGAAGCAATTCATTTTGCCATCTGCCTGGTATTTTTGGCTCTCAAACCTAGCACAGTTTATCAAAAAGCCCCTCATCCGATCCATCCTATCTTGTATTTCAACCCCGCATTCTTGTTTTTCAACCATTCGTCCGTGTAAAACAACCATTAGTCCTTGATTTTATAGAATTGACGACAAACTCAGGTTTGTGAACCGGACAGAACAGAAAGACAGGTTGTACTTTCTTATCCACAGTTCTTGTGCTATTAATCGAGATATTTTCCCGACGATATTTTGGTCGGGTTTCCAGATTCTGATCCGATCCGGGGCAGCCCGGTGATTCATGTTGTGCCTCTCTATAAAAATTGGGTTTCTATATTAGATTCACG
>JAFGOZ010000394.1 GCA_016926235.1 Bacteroidales bacterium
ACCGGACTTTTGAAAATCTTACAACCTTTAACATTAGGATCTAAATCAACATCGTCATCCAAAACAAAACTTCTATCCCACAGAACGCTAGCTTTACTAATCATAATCAACTTTTCTGCTGAATCAATTTCATAAGGAGTTTCTGGTTTTCCATCTCCCAGTATCCAATCCATATCAGGTTCTGGTATAACATCTCCGGGTGTACCTTGCCATGCCAATCTTGGATAGTCATTACCAGTATCCAGTACCCAGTTAGGATCATTGCAAAAGCCATTTAAGCCAAGTGTTAGAGGATTCATCATGTCTGATGTATCCAATCCTATTCCACCATCGCTTTCATACTGCTCAGAATTCTCTGTATCCCAGATACAATTAAGTACATATCCTTCACCATCTCCTACTAGTCCACCGATATAATAATCTCCAATGACTTTACCAGTACTATAGCAATTGGTAATAGTTCCATTGTTTCTTCCTATCAATCCACCCAAATGACGATTTCCAGTGACGCTAGCATTGCTGTAGCAATTGGTTATATTACCCCCATTGGTTCCCACTAGTCCACCGATATAGTCACTTGAATAGTATTTTACTATATCACCGCTAACTGTACCGGTGCTGAAGCAGTTAGAAATAGTTCCACCATCAAAATTACTTCCTACTAATCCACCAATATATTGACACCCTTTACCACCGCTAACCGTACTGGTGCTGTTGCAATTGATAACAGCACCAGTATTTCTCCCTACTAATCCGCCGACATAGTAATCATCACCACTGACTGTACCGCTACTGGAGCAATTTGTGACATTACCTTCATTGTTCCCCACTAATCCACCGATATACCAATCGCCGCTTACTGTACAAGTACTTTTGCTATCAGTAATATTACCATAATTTATTCCTACCAGTCCGCCAAAATAGTCATAAGCACCACTGACCGTACCTGTTGTGAAGCAATTAGAAATAGTTCCATAATTTCTTTCTACCAATCCACCGACATTTTCATAACCAGTAATTTGAATATTCTCTAATACTAAGTTTTTAACTTGTCCATTAATGCCTACAGCCCCGAAAAGACTTCCATACTTAACAACATTATAAATTACACAGTCATTACCATCAAAGATACCCGTAAATGTACCAATTCCCATCAGATATATTCCGTTTACATCAATATCACCCATTAAAATAAAACACTCATCCCAGTCTTTGGAAGTATGCATTAACTCTACCCAATCATTAGGTTCAGCGATTTGGTAGGGATTGTTTGGTTCTCCTGTACCACCTGAGTATTGAGCTTGAGTAGATATACTGAGAAACAGGATTAAGATTAGAACAGGAATTGATCGAATAACTGTTGAGATTCGTAAATCTAACATTTTAACTCTCCTATCCCCCAAATCATAAATAAAAGAAAAATCAAAGACTTTTCATATGCTAATATGATACCAAAGCAGGCTGTCTATGTCAAGATAGGTAAACATTTATATATACTAATCCACTTCCGCAGTTAGGAGTAAAATCGTTTTTTAAGCAAATACGTCGAAAGTCTTCACTATATTTTTCAAAAATTTTCCTGAATCTGGAAAACCAAATTAGACTATTCTGGTATGATGGATTTAATTAACACTTTTACCATATAGTGTAAATTGAACTAAGGAAGATGGGTGATTATACCCAATCCCTAACAGGTAAAATTTCTACTGCATTTCTTAAAACGGGATCTACATTTGTATAAACCTTGTTTGTCAAAGTCGGTGATGAGTGTTCTAATAACCTTTGTGTAACGGCTGTTGATACACCATTCTGGGCAAGAATGGAGCAAAACGAGCGCCGTAAGTCATGGAACTTCAAATCCCCTAAGCCAGCTTTTGCACGTATCTTATCCCATTTTTTCTGGCTGAAATTATCAGTAAAGATTTTTTCCTGACCATTCTCATAATTGGAGATATATTTATTAAGCTCTTCAATGATTAAAAGCGGGACAGGACGTGATCCCATACTCTTTCTCGTCTTTTTACTAATTGTCGTAATATTATTATTTTCGGTATCAATATCAGATATCTTCAGAGACTCGATATCACCACGTCTTAGTCCTGTTCCCAAAGCCAGCAGGATTCTCAACCTCATTGTTTTGTATGGTGACGAAGCTGATAGCAGTTTCTTTATTTGTATGCTATTTAGGGATTTCACGGGCCGTTCATCTTCCTTCAACCGCTTGATCTTTATATCACTATTAAGATATCTATTCTCGCGGCACCAATTGACAAATGTCACCATGTTTCTGATGTCTTTATTGAGGGTGGGACGTTTTACTTCCTTACTTCTTTCGAGTATAAACTTTTCAATAGCGTTTTGTGTGATCTGCTTCGAGTTACATTTCCCAATCAACCGTTCAAAGTGTCTGAACGTTAAAGCCGCCTCATAAATCGATTCTTCCTTAACACCATTGACTCTTTTGATGTGCTCGTATTCATCTCGCATCTGTTGCCAATCTACTGTAACAATACCTGTAAATACATCGGAATTTAATTGAGTGTATTTAATCTGGCGATAATGTTCAGCTAATTTTTTTGTTGGTAGAGCTTTGGCTTTGCGTATGCCGCTTTCATACCAGCCCACCCACCAGCCATTTATACCTTTTCTTTTATATGTCCAAACCTTTCTCATAATAGTATAATATATCGTAATTTCAGGGGTTTGAATCAAGTTAAAAAGAAGGCACGAATATAAGCATAATGGTGGCAAAATAGAGACATACCTTTCAATAACTTAATCCTGAAAGGCCATAAGTAAAGCAATTTCAAAGGTTTATAATATCACGAAATTTCAGGTCATTCGGATTCAGTGTCCGCGTGACTATATATAAGATATGGTATCTTGCACCCCCCTATCACAAGGATACCCCTTCCTGACATATGTCTCACCGCTCAAATATGTTATGATGAGCGAAAAATATGTTATAAGGAAGGAGTTCTTTATGG
>JAFGOZ010000395.1 GCA_016926235.1 Bacteroidales bacterium
AATTTCAGTGGCACTAAATTCCACTGTCACTGTCTCAAAAAGTCTTCAAAAAGTAGGTTTTATCTTGTCACCCTGTCTACCCCCCCCTGAAAAAACAAAAAAAGAACACTATTTCGGGGGAAATTGCATTTAAAAATGGCTTTTGCTTTTTTTTTGAGTATTTAGTTACAGAAGGGAGCAAATTGCTCCCTCAAAAAATAAAATGTATTTAAAATCTTGTAAAATGAAAAAGATTAGAAAACCACAAAATGTAAAGATGAATCTCTCTCTTGAGAAGGACTTTTATGAACTCCTTCAGGAGAAAGCCAAGAAGGACTACGTTAGAACAGCCACTTGGACAAAGCAGTACCTGATGAAGAAACTGCTTGAAAAAAATAACAGCGATTTAATGTCAAACTTAAATGGAAATAGAATGGGACTTTAACGAAAACGTTAATTCAGACTGGGAAGAGAATCATAATGTCAATTCAGACGGAATAGGTAACATTAATAATAATGTAACGCCTCAAAATGACAGCGATGAATTTGGACTGTCAATAATACCAGTATCCTCAGCAAAAATTCCCTTCGATAAATGGGGGAAGTACCAGAGCAAAATTGCTCCTATTTCACTCTGGCACTCACACTTTATAAATCAAGGTACTGTCGGAATAATTACTGGCAAGGTTAGCGGTAATCTTCAATGCATCGATGTAGATGTCAAGAATGACCCGAAGAGAACCATCATGAAAGAGTTCTCTGCCATTATCCCTGATGAACTTCTAAAAAGATTAATCATCCAAACAACCCCCAATAATGGTTTCCACCTTATCTACAGGTGTCCAGAGGCAATAATTGACGGTAATCAAAAACTTGCTCTGGATATAAGCGGTGAAGTAATTATTGAAACCCGTGGAGAAGGTGGGTACTTCTGCACGAGCAAAGGCAACAATAAGATATTGCAGGGTATATTCAACCTTCAGACTCTTGATATTAATATTCCTATTATCACCTCCGAAGAACGTAATCTGCTTCTGGAATTAGCCAGAAGCCTGACAAGGTATTTTCCGAGAGTTACTGATGATAAATCAAAGAACGGTAAACAGTTTACTTACACAGAACCCGCTATAAATGATTTCAATAATAAATACTCGATTATTGATTTATTTATCAAGCATAACTGGACGGTGGTGAAGGAGGATGATGAGAAGGTTTATCTGCTTAGAGACGGTTCTTCAGCACCCTATTCGGGTTATTATTTTAAAGAAAGCAAGACTTTCTTTTGCTTTTCTACGTCAACAGGATTTAAACCTGAGAAACCTTACAATCATTTTCAGGTGCTTCAGGTTCTGGAAGGCAAGAATGATTATAAATCGACACTCAGATTATTACCATCTTTTGGGTTTGACGTACAATCCAAACCTGATAAGGTAACATCAGATGATATCGCCAAATATCTTAACGGAATTGGTATACATTATGACAGTTTCGTTCAGGACTTAACATTTGGTGGATATATTATTGATGAAAGGTTATATAACACGATTTTTATCAACCTGAAGAAGCATTTCGATAAGGAAGTGTCCCGTCAAAGGTTTGAAGAGGTTATTAAATCAAACTATATCCAGACTATTAATCCGATATTGGAGTTCATTGAAGCAAACAAACACAGACATCCTGTAGGCACTTTCGAGAAGTGGCTGGATTGTATGGTACTCAGGAATAAATCAATTGATAAAGCCACTGTGCTTAAATATCTGAAAAAATGGTATGTCGGGATGATTGCACAGGCACTCGATGGAGAATACCCTAACGAGTTCTTTCTTACCCTAATTTCTGTTCAGCAGGGAATCGGCAAGACAACACTTTTGCGAAATTATGTTCTGCCAAAAGAATTGCATTCCTATCGCAAAGAGCACTCTTTGAGTTTTGATGATGATTTTAAAGTTCTGATGTCTCAAGCGATGCTAATTGTGGATGATGAAATGGATGGCAGGACATATGAAGCCGACAAAACATTTAAAACGGTGTTAAGCACCAAGGAAATTACTACCCGCAGAAAGTATGATAGAAGGATATCAACCATCAAACGTAGGTGCTCATTTGCTGGCAGTGGTAATAACCTTGCGGTTGTCAGGGAACAGCAAAATAGAAGGATTATACCCGTTGAAATCGAAAAAATCTACTTTGAAAGATTATCAGCAATTGATTATACAGATTTGTTTATAGAAGCATACCACCTATATGCAAATGGCTTTCAATATTCATTTCAGCACACGGATAGGACTTCTCTTATCAAGTTATATGATGATTATGTCCAAAAATCAGATGTGGACTTGATAATGGAAGAATATATTCAACTGCCAGAAACAGTTGGCGATGCATTTTACCTTACAAATCTGGATGGTGTTACTGGATTAATTCGCAAATTTCCAGAATATGTCAAGCGCATTAACGTGCCAACTTTTGGCAAAATAATGGCGGAACGTGGATTTGAGTTAGTAAGGAAGGGTAAAAACCGTGCTTCTTGTTATTGCATTAGCAGAAATAGCAGGATTGTATCATTGATTGGTGATGACACGCAGTCGTGGCGATTGAATTATAGTGAGATAGTGGGATAAAACGTAAAGAGAACAGCAAAAGGTAAGACCTGAAGCAAAAAATAAATAATATTTAATAATGAAAATAATGAAAATAAAATTATTAGAACTTAATGATGAAGAGGCTTATGCTATTGAAAATGGTGACGAAATTAATGAGGGTATTTATTCACCAAAATATGATACTCAAGATGAAGATTACTATCATGACCAATTATACTGCTTGCTTGAAAGTATTGGGGAGTTAAGATACTATGTTAACCGTCACGAAACGGCTGAAAGAGACTTCAGAGCAATAGAGGCTCTAATTATTAATTCGATTAGCAAAGTATCATATAATAATATCATGGAGTTACTCTTTCTGTGGAAAATGTGGCTCAAAAGAGACATAGATGAGTCATGGGAAACTTATTATGATTTGAAAGAATACGTTAATAACACATTTAAATAATAACGTGCAATTAAAATTGATGTGGTTATAAATCCCAAAATTATTATGATTTAAATTGAATGGCTGCTCCCGTTTAACATAAAAAACAGTAAAAGCAGGTTGATTCACAAACTATCCTGCTTTTCAGTTTTCTCACCTAAGTTCTATTACCAATTATTTAACTTAAATTCATAAACCCATAATTTTAACTTTTATTAAACCGATGCTTCTTAAAGAACTGCTGAAGTCCAAAGGCTTAAAGCAGAATTGGCTTGCGAGCAAAATATGGGTTTCCGAAGTGACCGTCTGCAATTGGTGTGCGGGAAATAGTGTGTCAAAGAAATCGCAACTTCAGAAGATTAGTGAATTGCTTGAGGTATCGGTAAAAACTATTATAAATAAATGGAGAAAGAATCCAAATTATGATAGCATCACTTAGGCTGTTGGAATTGCTTTTTACCCTGCTATCCCATTGATGAAAGTTTCGACAAACCCGATAATTTTCCTCAGTATCCTATCGCCAATTTTCTTACGCTGTAATAGCGTTGGTTTTTCACTGTCGAGAAGTTCCAGTATTTCATCTCGCATCGGCTCTTGTTCGGAGTACAGGGAATTTTCAATCAATAATGGAATGCAAGTTTTGGGACTCATGCGAGGGTTTTATGCGATTAGGGAACTGAAATAACGGGACTATATATGTTTTCTTAAAAAAGCGAATTCGGAGTCGGTTTTAAAATCTTATTAGTTGGCTGGAGAAACATATTGTCGATTTTATCCGCCACCTTTATTACAGTCTCATAACTAAACTGCAACAAGTCATCAATGCCAGTTATGTATCCAGACAAATATTCCGCAGATTTTGGAATTAGTCCCAATTTTGTGCTAATTAGATAACTAACTGTCTCTGCTTCAAGTTCTTCATTGCTTCTGGTTAATTTTCCCCTTTCTGGGAGAACTAATCTTTTATCTGGATTTGTTTTACGGAGTTCCATGTGACCAGTATGACCACAGAGAATATGTGCCAATTCATGTAACAGTACTGTAAAATTCTCTTCCACCGTTGCACCTTCTTTTAAACAAATCTCCAAACGTCCTGCCAATGCAGTGGTTACAAATCCTGCTTTGAAATATGACAAAGGCTTTTGAATTACTGGAATGCCCCACGTTTTTGCCATATAGATAGCACCGTGATAAATCTGAGGGTTAAGGTGACCTTTAACCTCAAATAATTTCTCTCCAAGCATCCTGTTCAAAAAGTCAATCGGGTTATCCTCTCCTTCAGTATCCATCACATCATATACCAACATAACAGGTGATTTCGGAGCAAGAATAATGTATGGTTTTGCATCCTTCTTGATGGTGCGATTAAAATTCTTTCTCCAGTATGAGGTCCCACCAAAAAAGGTTACTTCTTCATTCTGAATATATACCAGCATTGTGTTGAAGCGGGAATAGTGGTCGAATTTTGCAATAAAATCAATGAACTTGGTGAAGGTGTCTGCCTTACGTAGATTCCAACTACGTCTGATTAGTTCATCTATTGTGAATTTGTCATTGATATACTTTTCTTCTCTCATTGTTTGAATGTAATAAGGTAATGGTTACTCAGTTAAAGAAATATTCTTAAAAGTAGTAAATAGATATTTCTTTCTTCAATAATCATTTGGTATATTTGACTATATTGTCTAATCAATATCGTCATAATGAAAAGTGCGTCATTTGGTAAGTACTTAAAACAGGTTCGGGAAGAAAAAAACATCCCACAAAGGAAGGTAGCACACCGACTTGATATCGATACCAGTACTCTCTCAAAAATTGAACTTGGAGAGCGGCAAATAACAGTATCTATGATTGAAGGACTGGCTGATGCTCTGGGACTTGAATACAAAGACCTGCAAATAAAATTCATTACTGAAAAAATTTTGCATGATTTTAATGACCAGCCATTTTTGAAGGAAGCATTATTGGAAACATTAAAACAAATAAATGCATAGTATGGTCAAGCAAGGACAAATCATTAAGAATCTTATCCCTTCAGAACCTGTGGTAATAAACAAAGTCCAACCACTTGGTTCTATGGTATCGTTATCATTTACTGGAGTCAACACTAATCGTGCAAATACCAAAGTTGTTTCTTTGAGTGAATATGACCTACTTGAGGTTTTAACTGAGGAAGGTTCATTTAATTTCAAAGGCGACCCAGTCAAGTTTGCTTTGTTCGCTGAAGCCGAAAGAATAAACTCTGCATATCAATTCGACCCTCTCTTTGCCGTTAACTGTAGTATTGTTGACCCTCTTCCCCATCAGGTTGAAGCAGTATACAAGTATTTACTGCCATTGCCTAAAATCCGCTTCTTACTTGCTGATGATACTGGTGCAGGAAAAACAATCATGACTGGACTTATCTTAAAGGAATTAATGATGCGGGGTCTTTTGGAAAGGATATTAGTAGTCACTCCCGGGGGTCTCACCAAACAATGGCAGGAAGATGAAATGTTGGCGAAGTTCAATCTTCAATTTACCCTTGTTAACAGAAGTTTGTTTTCATCCGACCCAAACATTTTTCATACTGCTCCAAGAATTATCACGTCCATTGATTTCATCTGTAGAGAAGATATTCTAAATGTTATTGCGAATTCGCATTGGGACTTAATTGTCATTGATGAAGCGCATAAACTCTCTGCTTATGATTATGGCAGAAAAGTTTACAAATCGAAAAGATATCAAGCAGCACAGTTACTTTCAGAGCAATGTGAGCATCTTCTTTTATTGACAGCCACTCCACATAGAGGAAGGACAGATACCTTTAAAAAACTACTTCAATTACTTGATGAAGATATTTTCGCTACGGATGAAATCGCTTCATCACGAATAAAAGAACTTGAAAGAAATGGCATAAATAAATTCTTTATTAGACGTCTGAAAGAAGATATGAAAGACTGGCAGGGCAAACCACTATTTAAGAATAGATTTACTCAGACAGTTTCATATCAACTGACACCTGAAGAGAAAGAGTTATATGATGCAGTCACAAAATACCTATCTAAGCAAAAAGAGGAAGCCTCAGAGACAAATAACATACATGTTTCATTGGCATTAACAGTGATGCAGCGAAGGCTTGTTAGTTCAATCTATGCAATCAAAAATACTCTTTACAGAAGATGGAATGCACTTCAGGGTATTGTAGATGAGGTAAATAAAAATCCAAATTTATGGTCGCAGCGTCACAAACTGGAAGAGTTTGATATCGATAGCATGGATGACTATGATGAATTGGGAGATGAGGAAAGAGATGCATTGGAAGACATTTTATCAGACCCAAGAAAATTTAAGTTATTCACCACTGCCAAAAGTTTGCAGGAGATTCAAGAAGAGGCACGTGAGGTAAAACATCTGTTTGAAATGGCTGATAGCCTTTATAAGAAAAACCAAGAAGAACAGAAATTCAAGGAACTCCAAAAATTGCTGGTGTCTGAAAAAGTAATAGATGGAGAGAAACTGGTAATTTTTACAGAGCATCGGGACACACTCATTTATCTTGAAGAAAGACTTTCAAAAAGTGGTGGATATAAGGTAACCACAATTCATGGTGGCAAATCAGTTGATGAAAGGCGGGCAGCGCAGTGGAGTTTTGCTACTCCAGAAACCCAGATTCTTATCGCAACTGATGCTGCTGGTGAAGGCATAAATCTTCAGTTTTGTCGCTTACTGATTAACTGGGATATTCCTTGGAATCCAAACCGTCTGGAGCAGCGTATGGGACGTATTCACCGTTATGGTCAAAAGAAAGATGTTCTTGTCTTTAACATGGTTGCAAGTAATACACGGGAAGGGAAGGTTTTAGAGATGTTGCTAAGGAAATTGGATATTATTCGTGATGGTCTTGGTGACGATAGAGTATACGATGTTATTCAAGATGTTTTGGAAGAAGTCAGTCTGGAAGAGGTGATGAATTCTGTTTTTGCAGGGAAGCAGACAAAATTGGATGATTTTCTTTCCCAAGACGATGAACAATTACAAGCAAAATTTAAAGAAAAAATAACTGAACAGAAAGAAAAACTGGCACATAGCACTGTTGATTATAAAGATGCAAGAATTTTAAAAGAGCATTCTGATGAAAAACGGTTGCAACCAATCTACATTAGACTGTTTTTTGAGAAAGCATTTAAACATATTGGTGGTGAATTCACGGAAATCAGACAATCCATTTACAGAATAGATAAATTGCCTGATTCTTTGGCTCTGACGCTTAGAAATGATTACAATATATTTTCTGACACCATAAGGCAAATACAATTCTGTTTCGACAAGCAACTATTCTTAGAGTATCTGAATATTGGTGACTTGGGTAAAGTCCATTATATAAATCCGAGCAACCCGCTGTTCGATAGTTTAATCAAGGTTATCAGGAATCAGTATCGAGAAGACATGTTAAAAGGGACAGTCCTTGTATCTCCCGTGGATAAAAAAGATTGTTTCGCCTTTTTTGTCAAGTCTCAAATTACGGATAACCGTCCCAACAAAAACATTGACAGTATTGCAGATGAACGATTGATGTTAATACAAAAAACAACCGATGGTGAATTTCAAGTAACATCTCCAGCCAAGTTTATTGATTTGCATCCACCAGCAATGTATGCGAAGCCAATAGTGCCGCCAGAAGTAATTAGTAATGAAAGTGTGATTGAATGGAGTTTTAACAATATTACTCTTGACCAATTTGAAGAAACAAAGACACATGTCATTGAAGACAGTGAGAGAAGAAAGGAATATCTTGATACTGCATTTACAAGAGTAATAATGGATATTCAAATCCAAATTCAGGAACTTCAAGGGAAAGTATTACTCGGTGACTTTAAAGCACAGGAAAAGATATTGAAGAAGCAAGAACGTATCAACGAACTTATTAAGAAGAAAGAAATCCGATTAGCGAATCTTGAATTAATGACTCAGTTATCACCTAAAGCACCAGAGGTATTGGGTTGTGCCTATATTGTTCCACTTACTCAGGTGGAATATCAAGAAGAGTATGGTATGAGCAGGGATGATGAAGTGGAAGCAATTGCAATGGACGTATCCATGAAATACGAAATTGAACAAAGTTGGATACCTGAGGATGTATCAAAGAATAATGAAGGTTATGATATTCGCTCAACCAGTCCAGAAGAATTTAAGCGGTACATTGAAGTAAAAGGACGCAGTGCAGAAGGCGGTGTAATGCTATCAGAAAATGAAATGAATCGCTTGGCTCAATTAGGAGATGCTGCTTGGTTGTATATGGTGATGAATTGTAAAAGCACACCAGAATTGCATTGTATTCAGAATCCTGCTGTGAGACTGAAGTTTGAATTGAAAACAAAAGGTGTTCAATATTATCTTCCATTGGAAGAATGGAAGTCAAAAATCAAATAAAATATGACAAATCAAACAGAAACAATCCGAAAGTTTGTCGGTTACATAAATAATAAAGATTTCCTTGGCGGCTTTTGGTTGCCAAATATCCAAAGACATTTTGTCTGGAGTGAAGAACAAATAGCAAGATTATATGATTCAATTTTAAGAGAATATCCTATTGGTAGTTTCTTAATCTGGAAAACAAAAAGTGATATTAAGCATCGGAAATTTATTGACAACTGGAAAGATTCGATTAGAATAATGGATTTTTACGTTCCAGAGAACGGAAATGCAAAAATGCTTGTTTTAGATGGTCAACAACGAATACAGAGTTTACTAATTGGATTAAATGGTAGTTATAATGGTAAAGAGTTACATTTCAATATCCTGAGTGGAGATTTAAAGTCCCCCGAAGATGTGAGATACGAATTCTCTTTTATGGATAATTCTATTTTCCCATGGATTAAGTTCAAACAAATTGTGACTTCAGATAAAAAGAACAGAGATATTAAAAAAGATTTGCTTCAATCCGCTAATCTAACCCTGCCTACTGACCAAGATGACCGATTGGAAGAAAATATTGAATTAATACGCAATGTTTTCTGCATTCAAGAGAACATCGCATATCAGATTATTGATAGTGTTGACCGCCCTGAATCATATACTGATGATGATATCGTTGAGATTTTTATCAGAGCAAATTCAGGTGGGACTACACTTAATAAATCAGATTTAATGTTCTCTCTACTTATAAACAGTTGGGAAGAAGCAGATGAAAACATGTCTGATTTACTGGATGAGTTAAATAGGACAGGTTACAAATTCAATCGTGATTTTATTATTAAAACATGCTTGGTTTTACTAAATCAGGGAGCACGTTATAATGTCGATAAGTTAAGAGATGAGACAGTTAGACAAGGAATTTTAGACCAGTGGGAAGATATCATTAAATCACTCAAAAAAGTAAAGGACTTCGTTTATGGAAACACATTCCTAAAAACGGATAAAACAATACCATCATATTTAAGTTTGATTCCTTTGATTTATTTCTCATTCCATTATCAGGATAAGTGGGCAAAGAATCTAAAAGAATATGATAAATATCTAATACGAACATCATTGACAGGCTCATTTGGTGGGACACCTGATAATCTGCTGGATAAAATTGTAAAGCAGATGAATGAAGACCAAGACTTTATTTTAAGCAATATTTTTGGTTCGATACGTGAGGTAAATCGTAGCCTTGAAGTATCCAAAGAAACAATTTTAGGATTGAATTATTGGAAAAAAGAACTGCATTTATTCTTCAACCTATGGTATGGATTTAACTATCAGCCGTCATTGCAAAACAATTATCCTGCAGTTGACCACATTTTCCCTCAGTCTGTGTTAAAAAGGATAAAAGAACCTAATCCTGAAACAGGAAGATTAAATATCATGAAATACAAGTGGCAAGACCGTGACCAGATTGGTAATTTGATGCTGCTTACTGCTGAAGAAAATGGTGGTGGTGGAAAAACTGCTATAATCCCTGAAATTTGGTTTGCTAACAAATCAGAAGAGTATCTCGAACTTCATTTAATACCAAAAGACAAGAACTTATGGAAGGTTGATAATTTTGAAGCATTTATTGAAGCGAGAAAAGAACTCATTTTACAAAAATTTGATTACCTGATAATAAAAGCATAACAAAATGCAGAATTGCAAGAAACTAATTGAAGTCGCAATGCCGATTAAAGAGATATCGGCAGAAAGTGTACGTGATAAATCAATAAGACATGGGCATATATCAACATTGCATCTTTGGTGGGCAAGAAGACCATTATCTGTTTGCCGTGCAGTGGTTTTTGCCAGTTTAGTGCCTGACCCATTGGATAAAAATTGCCCTCAAGCATTTCGAGATGCTGTCAAAATTCTTTTAGGTAAATCCAACAATATTAGTGACTCTTATAAACCTTATGATGATATTCCATATACTGCTGCTATTGATAAAATGGAAGATAATCTAAGAAATAGGCTATTGATGTTTATTGGAAAATTTTCTGAAAGATATATTCTGAATGAAAAACAGGGACGAAAAACAGATTCCAAAGACGCATTAAGTGATTCGAGTTTGATTAAATGGGATAACCGAAATAATGAAGAGGTATTAAATAAAGCACGGAAATTGATATGGGTCGCTCATAATTCTGCAAATGGAGTTGACGCTAATAAGATGCTTGCTGAGTTTGAAGAGTATTTTAAGGCTATTAAAGACGCTGAAAATAGTTTATATAACCTTGAGAATAGACATATCAAATCTGAAAGCATCAAATTCAAGGAGAAAAAACTTCAGGATGCTATAAATTCATTTTTAGACAAAATGCCAAAGGTATTTGACCCTTTTGCAGGTGGCGGTGCAATACCATTAGAATCGTCCCGATTAGGATGTAGAAGTTTTGGCAATGATTTAAATCCAGTGGCACATATTGTTCAAAAAGGGAGTGTAGAATTTCCGCAAAAATTTGGCAAACCAATTACATATAGTAAATCAGAATTTATTAATCTATATGGAGAATCAGAATTTAGGAATGTGTTACCTGAAAATAAGATACTGAATAATGGAGAGGTGGTGGCTGTACGTATAAATAACCGCCTTTCTTTTGACATAGGAATCTTGTCCAATATACTAATTTTAAAAGCAAAGCAACTGTTCAGTTATCTTTATCCAGACGGTGAAAGAAATGAGAGTTTAGTTGCAAATATTTGGGCAAGAGTGGCAAAATGTAAGAACCCCTCATGTAAAGCAGAAGTTCCTCTTTTAAGACAATTTTATCTCGTTAATAAAGATAATAATAGTATTTTCCTTCAGCCTCAGATTAAAGGCAATAAAATTGAATTTGAAATTAAAAATGGATTATGCCATGAAAATCCATGGGTAAACAGAGGTAACTTAACTTGTCCTTGCTGTAAAAATGTCACTGATGTTAATGTGATAAAATCGCAATTTGTTGCTGGTCAAACAAAAGAACGACTCTTGGCTGTAATATATGAAAATAAAGAAGGGAAAATCTATCGCCTTCCTTCAAAGGTTGACTTTGATGCTTTTAATTTAACCCCTGACCCATATGAAATTCCATTCGAGAAAATGCAAAGGAACTCAGCAGGGGGGGATACATTTACATGGGGAATAGATACTTGGAGTAGTTTGTTATCAAAAAGGCAATTATATTCTATTCTTGAGTTAATAAAACTGATAAATGATGATTCATTATTCGAACAGTACAAAAGGGATATCGAATATAAGAAAGCGCTAAAAACCTATCTGGCTATCCTAATTGACCGATTTGCTGATTACAACACTCGGCATTGTGTTTGGATATCTAATATGGAACTAATTGCACATTTATTTGGGAGGCAAGCCATTCCTATGAATTTAGATTATGCAGAATCAAATCCATTAGGTAACTCAACAGGGAGTTTATTAAGTCAATTGAATTGGATTCAACGTTATATTGAATCAGAATCAATTAATCCTTTTTCTTCAATTTGCGTGAATACAGCATCTGGGAACTTAGCACAATTCCCCCTAAAATCGCTTGATGCAGTAATCACCGACCCACCATATTTTGATGCTATCGCTTATGCAGACATATCTGATTATTTTTATGTTTGGCTAAAACGTTCCCTTAAATCTGAATATCCATATAATTTCAGTACCCCTCAGACACCTAAAAGTGAAGAATGTACCGCTTTGAAACATCAT
>JAFGOZ010000396.1 GCA_016926235.1 Bacteroidales bacterium
AAATATACCAATAAATATTTTAAATTAAAAATTTCAAACATAGAATACTACAAGTTAAGATGAAGTTAAAAAAAGGGAAAAAAGTAGTGTTTATCTGTAATTTTTTGTAACTTATATTATCGAATACAATTCAAAATATAGATGAAGAAGAGGCCAAGCTACGAAGAATTGGAAAAGAAAGTAAATGACCTTGAGTCGAAGTTATTACACACAGACCCATATCTTTTTAACGATTGTTCAATCTTCAAACAAATAATAGAAAATTCGAAAGAAATCGTTTGCATATGTGATGAAAAAGGGCAGATTGAGTATTACAATTATAGTTTTGCAAAACTATTTGTAATACCCGAAATAAGTAAAAAACCAATCAAAATTTTTGATATTCTTTCGAAAGAATCCATAGACATTCTTCATAACGGGATACTTAAAAGGGTAAGTACAAAAGGTAAATGGGAGGGTTTATTAAATGCTATAGACAATAAAAAGAAATCTCTCCCGATTTGGGTATTAATTGAAAAACTAAACTATCAAACGAATAGAAGTAATTTTATCTACTTCATTCATGATTATACACTCAAGCAAAAAGAAAAAGAAGAAATAAAACAAAAAAATGAAGAATTGGAAGCCTTAACAGAAGAACTCACCGAGAGCTCTTCAAGACTTCACGAATACTTAGAAAAAATCTCAGAACAGGAAGCCTATCTTAAAAGCATATTTAAAGCTGCACCTGTAGGAATAGGAGTCGTTGTAAACCGTAAATTTGTCTATGTAAATGAACAAATTACGTTAATTACAGGATATTCAAAAGAAGAATTAATTGACAAAAGTGCGCGGATACTCTATCCCACACAGGAAGAATACGAATGGGTAGGCAAAGAAAAGTACGAACAAATAGCCAAACAGGGATGGGGAACTGTAGAAACCCAATGGAGATCCAGAAATGGAATAATTAAAGATATCCTTTTAAGCTCTTGCCCCTTTGATCCGACCAACCTTGAAAAAGGAGTTACTTTTTCAGCATTGGACATTACCGAGAGAAAAACATCAGAAAAACGCATAAAGGAAAGCGAAGAGAAGTTCTCCCAGGCATTTATGTCAGGACCTGATAGTATTTTAATAACAAATTACAAAGACGGGAAGATAATAAATGTTAACGATCAGTTTTGCATAACCTCAGGTTACAAAAGAAATGATGTCATTGGAAAATCCACATTAGATATTAATTATTGGGATAAACCTGATGACAGGAAGAAATTCATCTCAATGCTTGATAAAGATGGTAAAGTAGATAATCTTGAAGGAATCTTCAGACACAAAGATGGTTCAACAGCACCTTTCCTGGTATCCTCCAGAATTATTACAGTGGAAGGAGTGAAAAGTTTAATTACTATTTTAAAAGATATCTCAGATCGAAAAAAATGGGAAGAGCAATTAAAGCAGGCCTCTGATATTTTTAATAATATGCATACCGGTTTGCATATATACCAGCTTCAAGATTTAAATGATGACCGTACGTTAATGATGGTAAATGCAAATCCTGCATCTGAAATATTAACCGGAGTAGCTGTTAAGGATGTTATTGGGAAAACCCTGGATGAAAACTTTCCCGTATTAAGAGAAAAAGGAATACCTCAAATATATGCCGAAGTCGTAAGAACACAACAAAAAAGAGATATTGAAGATGTTTACTATGGAGACGACAGGGTAATAACCGGGGCATTCTCGGTTAAGGCATTCCCTATGCCTAATAATCATGTGGGAGTGAGTTTTGAGAACATCACTGAAAAACTAAAAGCAATGCAAATACTGCAGGAAAGTGAAGCAAAACTTTTAGAAGCCCAGGAAGTAGCCCGAATTGGAAATTATAGTTTTAATGTAGTTGCCGATACCTGGTCCAGCTCAATGGTTTTAGATGATATTTTTGGAATCGATGAATCATTTCAAAAGAATATGGAGGGTTGGCTAAAACTTATTCATCCTGATTTTAAAGAAGAAATGTCAGATCATCTATTGAACCATGTATTAAAGAACCATAATCCTTTTAATAAAGAATATAAGATTATTCATTACAAAACAAAAGCCACAAAATGGATTCATGGTTTGGGACATTTGCTCTTTGATGAGAATGGACAGGTTATTAGTATGGTAGGCACAATTCAGGATATTACGCAAAGAAAAAAAACGGAAACTGCATTACTTCAAAGCGAAGAGAATTTCAGAAACCTATTCAATACGATTGATGAATTTTTAATTATATACAACAAAAAAGGTCAAATTATAAGCGTAAACCAAACAGTTCTTGATCGTTTGGGGTATACTAAAGATGAGACGTTGTTACTGTCCATCTACGATATACATTATCTGATTGAAAAAGAACAACAAAAACAGCTAGCCAAAATCCTTAAAGGAAAAGAATTCTCAAATCAAATACCATTAAAAACAAAAGGTGGAAAGATCCTTCCTGTTGAATCACGGATTACTCAAGGTAAATGGAATGGGAAAGATGCTCTTTACAGTGTCTCCAAAGACATTTCGGAATTACTTCTATCCGAAGAGAAATTTAATAAAGCATTCCATACAACTTCCCATGCGATGGCCATTTCTGAAATAGAAACCGGAACATTTATTGAAATTAATAAAAGTTTTGAACGTATTACCGGTTACCAAAGAAATGAGATTTTAGGGAAATCATCATTAAGCATAAATTTATTTGCGGACAAAATTCAAAGGAAAGAAATTGTTGAATTGGTTAAAAAAAATAGATATGCTGATGATTTGGATGTTAGAATACGCAAAAAAAACGGAGAAATCAGTTATGGAATTTTTTCAGCATCAATTATTAAACTTTATGACAGAGAGTTCCTGCTGACAGCCATGAATGATATAACACCACGGGTAATTAGCGAAATGGGATTAAAAGAATCAAACCGTCGCTTTACCGAAATGCTTGAGAACATTAAAATGGCTGCGGTAATGCTCGATCTGAATGGAAATATTACATTCATCAATGACTATTTACTTAACCTTTCTCACTGGAAAAAGGAAGAGGTATTAGGTAAAAACTGGTTTGAATATTTCATTCCAAAAGAGACAAAACTAAACGAGCTATTTAATGAAAAAGTACCAAATGGAAAGTTTGAACCTTATTTTGAAAATGAAATTATTACAAAATGGGGAGAAAGGAGGCTAATTGGCTGGAATAATACAATGCTCAGAAATACTGAAGGGAAAGTGACAGGATCATCCAGTATTGGCGAAGACATAACTGAAAAGAAAAAAGCAATTGAAGACCTTAACCGGATTTTCAACCTTTCTGCAGACCTAATTTGTATTGCGAGCCTTGAAGGATATTTTCTTAAAACAAATCCAGCTTTTACGAAAGTACTGGGTTATAATGAAAAAGAATTGATCAGTCAACCTTTTTATGAGTTTATACATCCTGAGGATGTTGAATCAACTCAAAAAGTAGTAGCCGAAAAACTAAATAAAGGAGAAGTAGTAATTAACTTTGAAAATAGATATAGATGTAAAGATGGAAACTATGTATGGCTTGACTGGGTATCCCAACCCCTTATAAAAGAAGGCATTACTTTCGCAATAGCAAGAGATGTTACACGGCAAAAGCAAACTGAGCGTGACCTGATTGAAGCAAAAGAACGCGCAGAAAAAAGCGACAGGTTAAAATCTGTTTTCCTAGCAAATATGAGCCATGAAATAAGGACTCCTATGAATGGGATTATGGGATTTGCCGAATTGCTTCTGGCACCCAACAAAGATGAAAAACAGAGAGAAAGATATGCTGAAATTATTTGGAAAAAAGGCAACCAACTCCTTCAGATTATTAATGACCTGCTTGACATTTCAAAGATAGAAGTGGGTCAGATAAAAATCATATTCAGTGAGATTGATGTCAATAAAATGTTGGACAATCTATACGATTTCTATAATAATGAAGTTAAACAAAGTGAAAAGAAAATTGAACTAATATTAGAAACCACTTTAGCAAATGAAGATTCTATTATTGAAACAGATGGCTCCCGGCTTGAACAAATTCTAACAAATCTGCTCAGCAATGCCTTGAAATTTACTGAAAAAGGACGCATTGAATTTGGTTATAACCTTAAAAATAATGAACTGCAATTTTATGTAAAAGATACAGGAATAGGGATAGATTCTGAGCACCATACGCTAATATTTGACCAATTTAGTCAGGCAACCGATAATACAACACAACTTTATGGTGGCACCGGTTTGGGTCTTTCAATCGCAAAAGGACTGTCAGAATTGTTACATGGTAAAATCTGGGTTGAATCACAGATTGGAAAAGGTGCTTGTTTTTATTTCACAATACCATATAAACGAGTTGGTAAATCATTGAAGCCTAAATCACCAGGAATTAAGTCAAAATATAACTGGCCTGATAAACTTATTTTAATTGTTGATGATGATGAAGTAAGCACTGACCTGCTATCAGAAACACTGTCAAGAACAAAAGCAGAGATTATCACCACTGAAACCGGTATGGAAGCTATTGATATTTGCATAAACAATAAAGATATTGACCTAGTATTGATGGATATAAGGCTTCCTGATATTGATGGTTATGAAGCTACCAAAGGAATTAAAAAATTTCGTAAGGATTTACCTATTATTGCGCAAACTGCAAACGCTATGCCCGAAGATAAAGAGCGAAGTGCAAAAGCAGGGTGTGACGATTTTATAGCAAAACCCATTTCCCGGGAAAAATTGCTGAGTTTGCTTGGCAAATACTTGAAATAACCTTCAATACATTCTTCTATAAATAAAAAAAGGCTGTCTTTTTGGGACAGCCTTTTTCTATATATTCTAATTGATATTATTCTTGTACCAATTGTAAATTCTCATCCAATGGCGTCATCTTTGGCATTAATAAATGAACTATTCCCAGGAATATTAAATAGCATGAGCCAGCTACCAGAAAAGCCCAGAAATAACCAATATTACCCGAAGCATCAAGCACTTTACCAAGAGCTTTATCTCCGATAATACCTGCTACGGCACCGACCATTCCTCCTATACCTGTAACAGAACCAACCGCTTTTTTAGGAAATACATCAGAAACGAGAGTAAATAAATTTGCAGACCATGCCTGATGACCAGCCGCACCTAAACCAATTAATACTACTGCAATCCATTTATTGTCAGTAATAGCAACATAACATACAGGTAAAATGATTATTGCACACATCAGTAATGTCATTTTACGAGCTTTATTAAGAGACCAGCCTTTTCTCATAAAGGCTCCGGATATCCAACCACCAAAAACACTTCCAAAGTCAGCCAATAGATACATTATTAAAAATGGCACTCCTATGTTCTTTATATCCACATCAAATGTTGCTGCTAAGAATTTAGCTCCCCAAAACAAGTAAAACCACCAAACTGCATCTGTGATTTTAGCTGTAGCAAATGCCCAGGTCTGACGCTTTGGAAGCACTTTTTTCCATGCTATTTTTTCCTTGCTTTCAACAACAGAGTCACTCTCAATATATTCAAGTTCAGCTTTTGATAGTTTTGGATGTTCCTCAGGTTTTCTATACGTTCTCAACCACAAAAACACCCAAATAGAACTCATTCCTCCCGTAATCAAGAAAGGAATTTGCCAGTTTTTCCCATCAAGCCCAACAATAGCTCCTACAATAAATGGCGCTGCAATAGCACCAATACTAGTAGCTGCATTATATATTCCTGTTGCAAAAGCACGATCTTTTTTCGGAAACCATTCAGCAACAGTTTTTTGAGCTGCCGGAAAGTGTCCGGATTCACCAAAACCTAATCCAAAGCGAGCACCCATAAAACCAATAACACTGAATGAAGCTCTTACAGTTGCATGAAGCATACCAAAGATACTCCATATACCTATAGCCATGGTATATCCCTTTCTCGTACCTAACCGGTCTATAATGCTGCCCATAGTTAACATACCAATAGCATAAGCAGCTTTAAACGCAATCATGATATTGGCATAATCATTATTACTCCAGTTAAATAAATCTTGAAGAGTAGGAGCCATAACGCCAATTATACTCCTGTCAAAATAGTTAATAGTGGTAGCATAAACCAACATGGCCAGTATCCTGTACCTGTAGCTTCCTACCTTTGTTTTTACATTTTCCATAGTAATTGTTTTAGTTTATAATTGGTTTGGATTTATTTGTTTTACTTTCTGATTTTTTTTACCAGGGCTATTGCTTTTGCAACGTCTTCCCTAAGCTTATCATAATTACCATCCATAATTATGTCTTTAGTTACTAATTGCGATCCCATACCCACACAATAGGCTCCAGCATTAAACCAGGCTGTAAGATTATCTTCAGAGGTATCTACTCCGCCTGTTGGCATAATATTAGACCATGGCATGGGACCTTTCACTGCTGCCACAAATTTCGGGCCACCAACCTGTGATCCCGGAAATATTTTTACTACTTCTGCTCCAAGCTCCTCAGCTTTAGATATTTCGGATACCGAACCACATCCCGGACTCCAGGATACCTTGCGGCGGTTGCATACCTTAGCCATATCTTCATTAAGAAGTGGAGAAACAATGAAATTTGCTCCCAATTGAATATATAGAGAAGTTGTTCCAGGGTCAATTACAGAACCAACTCCCATTATCATGTCGGGTAATTCCTTTGC
This sequence comes from Bacteroidales bacterium, assembly GCA_016926235.1. Next base: position 6,676 of record JAFGOZ010000396.1, read on the forward strand.
AGCAAATTTTACTAATTCGGCAAAAACTTCATGAGCAAAGTCTCCCCGGTTTGTAAATTCAAATACTCTTACCCCTCCTTCATAACATGCCTTGAGCACTTTTTTGCAGATATCTATATCAGGATTATAGAATACAGGAACAATTCCTGTTTCTTTCATTTTTAATGCAACCTCTATTCTTGAAAAGCGTGCCATATTCTTATTTTTTGATTTATCGATTTTTTGATTTTGGTATAATGATTATCCAACCCATTTATTTGAGATTTGATTTAATAGCATTGTTAAAATATTATTTGGATACAATTATCTTGATACCCTTCCTGAAGCATCACCGCCCATAAGTTTCTCAACCTCATCAACGGTAACACGATTATAATCACCATGAATTGTATGCTTGAGGCATGATGCAGCCACTGCAAAGTTCAGTGCCTTTTGATCATCATTTTCATAAGTAAGCAAACCATATATTAAACCACCCATAAAAGAATCTCCACCACCAACTCGGTCAACTATATGAGTAATTTGATATTCAGGGGCCTGAAATAATGTTTTTCCGTTATAAAGAACACCTGACCATGAATTATGGTTAGCACTTATTGATCCTCTTAAGGTGATAATTACCTTTTTAGCCTTTGGAAATTTCTCCATAAGTTGCTGGCATACTGATTCATAGGCTTCAGCTTCCACATGTCCCTTTGTTACATCAATTCCTTTTGGATGTATGCCAAAAACCATAGCTGCATCTTCTTCATTTCCAAGAATTACATCACAATATTTTACAAGCTCTTCCATAACATCGCCTGCGGATTTTCCATAATTCCATAATTTTTTACGGAAGTTCAGGTCCGTTGAAATAGTTATACCTCTCTCATTGGCCGCTTTTACAGCTTCCAGGCATACATCTGCAGCACCCTGTGAAATAGCTGGTGTAATTCCAGTCCAGTGAAACCAGGTGGCACCTTCAAATACTTTATCCCAGTTTACCATACCTTTTTCTATCTGAGAAACAGATGACCATGCTCGATCATAAACAACTTTACTTGCACGGCTTACAGCACCAGTTTCAAGAAAATAAATACCAACTCTGTCTCCTCCAAGAACGATATGGTCAGTTCCAACACCGTACTTACGTAAATCCATTATAGCCGATCTTCCTATATCATTCTTTGGAAGACGGGTTACGAAGTCTGTTTTAATCCCATAGTTAGCCAGTGAAACAGCAACGTTTGCCTCGCCACCACCAAAGCTTGCTTCAAAACTTGTTGCTTGCTCAAATCTCTGAAATGCAGGAGTAGCAAGCCTTAACATAATCTCTCCGAATGTTACTACCTTTTGTCCCATTTTGTTAAATTGTATTGTTGATTTGGTTCGAGTGCAAATATATAATATTTTATGGTTCTTACATTATTATAATGAAGTTATGAGTACTTAAAGTTTTAAGTGCTTAGAGCAATAAGTATTGAAAACACTTATTACTTTTAATTCGAAAAGTAAGCCCGATTTTAATCAGAATTCATTAATTTTGTGGTTCTGAAAATATTATAAACCAAAAATCAATTGATATGGCAGTAAAATATGAAGAACGGTATGCTGTTCACCCTGATGATTTTAAATCATACGATACACAAAAGATAAGGGACAACTTTCTGGTTCAAAACATTATGGAAGAGGATAGCATAAATCTTACTTATTCACATTATGACCGATACATTGTAGGTGGAGCAGTACCCGTAAAAAAAGCATTAAAACTTGAAGCAATAGACCCTTTAAAATCTGAATTTTTTCTGAAGAGAAGAGAAATGGGGATAATAAATGTTGGAGGAAAAGGCACTGTTAAAGCAGATGGCACTATTTATGAACTTGATTTTAAAGAAGCTTTGTACCTTGGAAGGGGAACAAAAGAAATAATTTTTGAGAGCAATGATGGTAAAAAACCTGCACATTTTTATATTAATTCGGCTCCTGCACATAAGGAATATCCAAGCAAACGGGTTACACTTGCAGATGCAGAAATAGTTGACCTGGGAGCACTTGAAACCTCAAATGCACGAAGAATTAATAAACTTTTGGTAAACAGTGTTGTAGAGACATGTCAGCTCCAAATGGGGATGACCGAACTCCAGCCGGGAAGTGTATGGAATACCATGCCTGCTCATACACATAGCAGGCGTATGGAAGCCTATTTCTACTTTAATGTACCTGAAGGTCAGGCTGTATGCCACTACATGGGCCAACCACAAGAAACTCGCCACATCTGGATGCATAATGAAGAAGCTGTTCTATCTCCAAACTGGTCACTACATAGTGCATCCGGTACAAGCAATTATATCTTTATCTGGGGTATGGCAGGCGAGAACCTGGATTATGGCGACATGGATGTATGCGCACCAACAGATCTGAGATAGAAAAATTCACAATACAAAATCAACAATTCAATAAATTATTAAATATGTCTTTACAATTATTTGATTTAAAAGGGAAAGTAGCACTGGTAACCGGTGGTACACATGGTTTAGGTATGGCTATTGCCACAGGATTAGCAAATGCCGGGGCTAAAATTGTTATCAACGATATTTTTATCGATAAACTTGAAAGCGCCAAAAAGGAATACGCCAGTAAAGGGATTGAAGTAGCTACCTATGTATTTGATGTAACCAACGAAAAAGGTGTTGATGAAGGAATAACAAAAATAGAAAAAGAAGTGGGCCCTATTGACATCCTGGTAAACAATGCAGGAATCATTAAAAGGATACCTATTCTTGAAATGTCCGTTGAAGATTTTGACCAGGTAATTAAAATAGATCTTACAGGTCCGTTCATTATGGGCAAGAGGGTGGCTAAAAGCATGGTTGAAAGAAAATCAGGAGGTAAAATCATTAACATGTGCTCAATGATGAGTGAAGTGGCTCGTCATAGTGTTTCTGCTTATGCCGCTGCCAAAGGTGGTTTAAAAATGTTAACCAAGAGCATGGCAAATGAATGGGCAAAATATAACATCCAGGTAAATGGTATTGGCCCGGGATATTTTGCAACTTCTCAAACTGAACCAATCCGTGTGGATGGTCATCCATTCAATGAGCTGATTATGACCCGCACACCGGCAAATCGTTGGGGCGAACCTGATGAATTGCAGGGTACTGCTATTTATCTTGCATCAAATGCATCAAATTTTGTAACCGGCATCGTGGTTTACGTTGATGGAGGTATGCTTGCCACACTCGGGAAGACCAAACTTGAACAATAAAAATTATACTTAATTTTGTAAGCCCAAAAGCGTATGTTTTTGGGCTTTTTTGTTTTATTTTTGGAGTAATTTATACCTTGTCTTCATGTGTTACTATATCGACTTAAGTAAAATAAGTATTTCCGCTTTTAAAGAAAAAATTAAAGAAGCGGATCTGCTCCCAAGCCAAAAGATACTTCGGGAAAAATTAGATGAGAGATTTTCCATAATAGAAAAAAACGGTATTACAAATATGCTCGAGTTGCAAACCGTTTTAAAAACTAAAGAGAAAGTAAAAGCTTTTGCACAAAAATCAACTATTGTAGAGGATTTCTTAAACATTTTGCGTAGAGAGGTAAACAGCTATCATCCAAATCCTAATAATATAAGAGATTTTCCAGGCATTAACATCGATGTGGCAGCTAAACTGGAAAGGGCAGGAATAAAACATACTTTGCATCTATTTGAAAGAATACGAACGAAATCCAACAGGACCGAGCTGGCTACCGAACTGAATATTGATAATAAAATACTTTATGATCTGGCCAAACTTACTGACCTGTCAAGGATTAAATGGGTTGGGCCTATTTTTGCCCGTCTCTTATTTGAATCCGGATTCGATACGGCAGAAAAGGTATCTATGGCCGATTATAGACAACTATACAAAACTGTTATAGAGATAAATAATGATAAAAAATACTATAGAGGGAAATTTGGTGAAAACGACATGAAATTGTGCGTTAAAGTAGCAGTTGATGTGCCTAAAATCATAGAATTTTAGAACTGCCTTTTAAATTATTGATCACTTAAAACCAATTACGCAACCCTATTACATTTTTATCCATCTTGTATTAAACACAAAAAGTAATTTTTAAATGTAATACTATGAAAACAATCCTTTTATCACTTTCCGCCATTTTATTGATAACAACAATAAACAGTTGCACTAACGAAAATGACGAAACCCCTGTTCAGGGTGAAATTTCCGGTGAATTAATAAATACTTCTGATTGCAAGTATAATAAATCAGCTCACACTCATGAAGATACTCCGGATACCTTAAGCTGTATTAAATATACATATGATAAAAAAAACCAAAAGCTTATATTTACTCATTATAACGCAGCCTTTAACTGCTGTCCTGGTGAATTATCGTGCAATTTTTCATTAGGTGGGGATACAATTATAGTGGAAGAATCTGAAGAAATGCCCGGATGTCATTGCAATTGTTTATATGATTTGGATATGCAAATCGAAGGCATTCTGAGTAAAAAATATATTATAAAGATTATCGAACCATATGTTTATGATAGTACCCCGATGATTTTCGAAATAGACCTGACAAATATCCAACAGGATGAATATTGCCTGACCCGTAAATTCTATCCATATGGTGAATCTTTAATAATATAGATAACATCCATATCCAGACTATAAACAATTCCTGTTTTTCGCCTAAATATAATGAATATGAAAACTATAAACTCAATACTACTGGCTTTACTTATTGCTACATTTTTATGGAGTTGCGACTACGGATCAAATGAAGAAAATGAATCCGGGACAATTCATGGAACATTAATCAACAGCTCAGATTGTATGACAAAAAAATCAACTCAACTTACCGGTAATACGCCCGATACCTTATGTTGTGTAAACTATATATATGATAAAACAAATAAAAAACTATCCATCACTCATGTAAATGCTGCATTTAACTGCTGTCCGGTTGAAATATCCTGTGAATTTGCTATGAAGGGCGATACAATTCTGATAAATGAGACTGAGGAATCCAATATGTGTGATTGTGAATGCCTATACGATCTGGATATGCTGCTTGAAGAGGTGGATGAAAAAATCTATCGGATTAAGATGAAGGAACCTTATATTGAACCCGAAGACCGACTAATTATTGACATTGATCTTTCAAATCACACTGAAGGTTCATATTGTGTAACACGAAAAGACTATCCTTACGGGGGGTAACCGTATTCAAGCTAAATTATAAATATTTAGCATAGGAAGTGATTGGTATTTATTGAATTTAGTTTTGCTCAGGAAGAATCAAATAATTGCTTTTTCACACAACTTTTATAGGGGAAAATAAATTGTAAAGTATCTTAGGAATAAATAACTAAGTGATGAAAAAAGTTTTTTTCCTATTTCTGCTATTTGCATTCCTGCATGTAAAAGCACAAATCATTATAAATGAAATTCAGGCTTCCAATGTTTCAACCCTGGCAGATAATGTAGGTGATTATGATGATTGGCTTGAATTAAAGAATTCTTCTGATCATGCCATCGACATAGGAGGACTGGTATTGAAGGATAATGTGGATATATGGACAATTCCAACCGGTGACACTTCAACAATACTTACTCCGGGAGATTACTTCCTGCTTTGGTGTGATGACGAAGAGTACGAAGGATCTTTTCATACTAATTTTAAATTATCCGCTTCAAATGGCGAGTTCCTGGGACTCTATGAATCCGATAGTTCTACTGTGATTGACTCTGTCACATTTCCTCCTTTGAGCGATAATGCAAGTTATGGCAGATGCCATGCAACCAATGAATGGACGTTATTTTACCATGCAACCCCATTAACTGAAAATGAATGTCCTTCTTTAAAAACTGAAAAATCAACAGGGACATGCAAGGTATTTCCAAAACTAACAACAGGAAAAATTAATATTGAGAAATCAGTTACAATCAATATGGAAATTGAATATAAGATATTTGATATGACAGGTACCTTAAGAAAGAGTGGAACTAATGACCAAAGCAGATTTGTACTGAATATTGAAACATTGCCGGATGGCATTTACTTTGTAAGCTTAAGGTTAGAAAACAGGACGCAAACTGAAAAGATCGTACTTTATCATTAGATAAAAAAAAGCAGCATGCAAAAAACATGCTACTTTTAGCTGGATTAACATCATTATATTGAAACCTATAATGTTAAAACATATCGTCACCACCACCATTAAAATCATTACCTCCGTCCATACCCTGTCCGTTCCTGTCGCGTGATTTATAGTTATTTATTTTGTAGCTGAGTGTCAAGGTTATAATTGGAGACTCCCTTTCAAAGTGGTCATCTACAACCCTGTCTTCAAGATATGAAATACTTGAAAAATTCATACTTTGCAATATATCTCTTGCCTGAAGAGTAGCAGTAAGTTTTCTGTTAAAGAAATCCTGGCGATAGCCCATATTCATAACAAAAAATCCATCCCGTTCACCCTGTGCAGTTATGCTTGATGCATTGTAAAAGCCATCAACCTGTAACCTCCCTTTCCATGGAGTATTCAGTGTAGTATTTAACCTTGCCCTCCAGGAGAATTGTTCATCATCAAGTGTTTCATTTCTTAATGGACTTATAACCTTATCGTTATAGATTGAAAAACTACCATTAATGACAAGTAATTTCTTAACTACAACATTCGACATTAATTCCATACCTGTTGAATACCTTTCCCCAACATTAACACTGGTATGAAGTGTAAGGTTATCACCTATGGACTGGCGGGTACGTTCTATCATATTTTGATCATGCCGTTGAAAAACTTCAAAAGCGATAAACGACTTATTAAAGGTATACTGGTAGTTAATTTCATACATATCCGTATATTGAGGTTCGAGTTCCGGATTTCCAATCCTTACATTCTCTGCATCAAAATATCTTCTAAGAGGACTTAAATCCCATTCGCGGGGCCTGTCAATCCGGCGTGTATATCCGATCATCAGCTGATTTTTTTCATTAAATTGCTTTGAAATATGAGCACTGGGAAAGAAGTCTAATCTTTGAATTGGATATTCCTTATTATCAGCCTTTACCATCCTGTCAGTATATTCCAGTCTTAAACCAAGCTGGTAATCAATACTCCAGAAAAGCCTGTTGGAATATAAACCATAACCACTATAAATAAACCTGTCAATATCAAGGATTTGGTTGAGTGAATCAATATTCTGCCAGCCCAGATCAGGATCTAAATCCTGAAAATACGTATCATAATGCGCCTGATCTGCGTCAAATTGTATACCCCCTTCTACCTTGCCATGTTCGCTATACGGATTGACATAATCTGCCTTAAAACGCAATTCATATTCCGGATTATCGTCGCCGTTATTATAGCTCAAATCCATTAGCCCATTCTTTCCATTTAAATAGCGTATAAGTCCTTCATCATGCCCCCCTGTCTCTCCTTCCATACTAAATGAAGAGGAAAATTCGTGGCCTTTATCATTAAACTTGCTTTTATAATCAGCATTTATTTCATAACTATTGGATCTTCTTTCGCTAAAACTATGCGTATAATAGTTTGTTGAAACACCCTGAAAAGTTTGATCTTCATAGCTATCTCCTACCCTGTTCCCATTTCTGATGTCATACGAACCAGACAAGGAAATTGTATTTTTATCATTTAAGTAATAATCAAAACCTAATTTGAAACCCACACCATTTCTCTCATGATTCATGTTTCTGTCTGTATTTTTATAATTGGTATCTGCAATTGAAATGTCATTAATTGAATCATAACCTGTAGTCCTCCATATTTTCTCTTTGCTCGTGGCATTCATTTCAAAACCTCGTTTACTATAATTCAATCCTCCATAAACATTGAATTTCTCGGCTCTGTAATTTAATAATACATCGGCACTGTATTTATTATTAGATCCAACAGAAGTATTGATAATGCCATTTATTCCTTCCCCTCTTCTTTTTTTCATAATAACATTGATAATACCTCCGGTACCCTCAGCTTCATATTTTGCAGACGGATTCGTTATTATCTCAATACTCTCAATCGCACTTGCAGGTATTTGTTGTAAAGCGTCACTCCCCTGCAATATACTGGGACGGCCGTCAATATAAACTGTGAAATTTGAACTTCCCCGCAATGTAATATTCCCTTCAATATCGGTTTGGACTGAAGGTACATTTTCGAGTACATCAACTGCAGTTCCTCCTGCAGCGGTTATATCTGATGACACATTAATAACCTTCTTATCAATTTTATATTCCACCTGAGGTTTATCAGAAACTATTTCTACTTCGCCAAGCACCTGAGCTGTCGGAGTAATTGTAATTTCACCCAGATCTACTGTATTATCTGGCGGTTTTAATATTATGTCATGAATTACAGTCTTATCAAAACCAACAAAACTTACTTCTGCATAATACCTGCCAAAACCAAGTTCTGTAATTTGAAATGCCCCGTCTGAACCTGCAATTGCACCTGATACCAAAGAAGAATCCCTCTTTGAATATATAGTTATTGTTGCATATTCAACAGGCTCACCTGATTTAATTTTCACATGTCCCTTTATCACCCCGTTTTTTTCAAATTCAGGGATTTGAGAAAATCCAGCCACTACAATCATTACCATTAGAATGGTAAATATTCCTTTCAAATTTCTTATCATCATACTCCTAAAAATTTCACTAAATTTCCTAAACAATTGGCACATCTAAAAATTAAATCTATTACTTGTCATAAATAAAAGACAAAACAGGTAATTTGTTCTGTAAAATGATTTCCCCGTTTAAAATGAGTGAATGACAGATGAAAAATACAAACACATCGATTTGTTATATGTAAACTTTTTTTTAAACAGGTTATTATTTAAACTTGTAGTTGATTTGAAGTTGTAATGAATTTGACCAAAGGAAAATATTATCCGCTTGTACATGTAGGTGCATGGTTTATTATGATAATGCCTGCATTTCTGCTTATGTTCAGTAATCGTCAGGATTTTGAGCATGACCGGTTTATTATTTTTTTATTCAATACACTTTTTACTGTTGTTAATTTCTACCTTTTTTTCTCCTTGCTTATACCACAACTTTATGACCGCAACAAGATACTCATCCTTCTTACTTTAACTTTATTATTTTTAATTTTCTATCCATTGCTTCAGTATAATTTGTTTTCATATCTTCATGATCACATGGATATTAAGTGGAAACGGTTGAAGTTTAAAGATTTCTTCCTGGCCCAATCCTACACTACCACATTTCTTTATACAGGACTTGCTTACTTAGCCAGATTTACTATTAAATGGGTGACGGAAAAACAAAAACAAACCGAACTTATTAACCAAAACCAAAGCAGTGAATTGGCACTCCTGAGATATCAGATCAATCCGCATTTTCTTTTTAACACACTCAATAACATATATTCTTTAGTTTTAAAAAAATCTGATAATGCTCCTGCTGCAATGATGAAACTTTCTGAAATCATGCGTTATATGCTTTATGAAACCAATTCAGACAAGGTCCCACTTGATAAAGAAGTTAAGTATCTGGAAAGTTTTATAGAATTACTCCAACTTAGAATAAAGGAAAAGAGCTTTATTACATTTCAGGTAGAGGGAGATCTAGCTGGAAAAGAAATTGCCCCAATGCTGCTTGTTCCTTTTGTTGAAAATGCTTATAAACATTGTGACAAAAAAGCACCATCACCCGGAATAATTATTAAGATACAATTTGAGGGTAAAAAGCTTCTTTTTGAAGTAATGAACTTTAATAAAGAAGAATGCAAGGAGGATATTGCTGTGAATGGTGGAATAGGACTTCAAAATATACGCCGCAGACTCGATTTGCTATATGCGGGTAAACATACGTTGAACATTGAAATTGTGGATAGAAAATATAAAGTACATCTTGAGCTCGATCTATAAACAGATGTCTGTAACCGAAATACTAAAATTTCCACACAACCCCGCCTAAAATCCATCTACCGGGCATTTTCGCCCCTAATACTTCGTAATATGTTTTATCAAAAATGTTTTTTACTTGTATATTAGCAAATACCATATTTTGATACAGATTAACATCCAAACGAGTATTCCATACCTGGATTACCTTATCATGTTTTATACCAATAGCTTCAAAAAAATCAGTATCCCTTTCTTTGATGAGACTACTCAATGAAATCATGAAATACCTGTTATAATATTTGACAGTTCCATTAAACAGGTGTTTGGCATGTCCTGAAATATATTTTGATATTACACTATCAGCATTTGTGGAGGAAACAAACACATAGCCTCCGGTAAATAGTATATTTGATGATTTGAAAATCTTCTTATCTATTTGTATTTCAAACTCACAACCTGAATTTGTTATGCTCGAAATATTTTTTGCATACAAGTAAACTCCCCCGGAATCAAGATTGTAATTATTTGGTATTTCTGATTCAGGAGTAAGAACATAATCGATAAGGTTTTTTGAATATCTTAAAAATCCAGTACCGGAAATAAGCACTCCGATCACCGGATTAAAGTCCAAGCCCATTTCATGCCCCCATGATGATTCAGCTTTTAATGCTGGATTACCAACATTTCTTCCCGGAGAAATTACTTGCAGTTTATATCCTGTATATCTCTCTGTATAATCCCCTGCCCTAATGGATCTTCCCGTGGATGCCCTATATACAAACCTGTTGCGGACATATTCCACAGACATTTGAGGCAGCATTTCAAATCCAAAGTTATCATCAAAATCAGCTCTGAATCCGGCCATCATAGAAAGTCCGGATAACGGTTGAAAAAGAGAATTGGCATAACAGCCCAGATGGTAGTCTGAATGATCTCCTCTATCTGTACTTGTTATACTTCGTTGATCGCACTGCAGACCGAATGTTAATTTCAAGTTTTTAGTAAAATTATATGAATGTGATATCGTGGATTGAAATATTCTTGTCCTGTGAGCATTGGGAATAAGTCCCGGGTAAAAGGAAAAACTATCCCTCCCCTGAGAAAATGCTACCGAAAGAAATGTGGATGATTTTTCCCCGATATGCTTTATTTGCAGATGGTCCCATACCCTGGCAAGCTTTTCTTCAGCAGTATCTGCCAGACTATATGTATAAAAATATTGCGCTCCAAATGACGATCTTTCCCATGCTATTCTGTTAGCAATTTTCCAATCTGAACTAATTTGATAAGCCGATGATAACGAATATTTACTTATTTTAAAATAGTTTGCGACACCCGATGGCAATTCTTCTCCATCCGAACTATTTCGCATAACACCCCCACTTATGCTAAGATTATTATCCCTAATTACAAAACCGGCATCTGTACTGAATAATTTATGCTCCCCACCTAAAAAACTTCCGCTTGAAGAAAAATCCGGGGTGTCAAAAGAAGTAAAGGTTTTTGTTACAATATTTATTACCCCACCCATGGCGCTGGGCCCGTATTTTGAAGCCCATGGCCCCCTTATGATCTCAACCCTGTCAATCTCGCTGCTAGGCACTGGAATATTACCGGAGAAATGCCCTGTCAGAGGATCATTTACAGGTATACCATCAACCAAAACAAGTACCTGGTTAAAAGTAGAGCCTCTTATTGAAAAATCGGATTGAACACCAAATAGGTTACGGGATTGTGCCTCTAAGCAAGGAGAATATTTAATAATTTCATCTAACGAACTTGCCGGTGCAGAAATTATATCACTACTTGAAATAACTGTAATATAACTTTTACCATATTGCTCCAGTTGCTGTTGCGGAGTAGTTGAAAAGATATCCACCTCCTCAAGATCATAGGTTTTTGGGCTAGCTAAAGTATCAGTTTGTGCATGAGCATCATTCGATAAATTCAGAATTGAATAACTAACTACGAGCGCACAAATCTTAATCTGCCTTTTCAGGCTGTTAAACACCCCATAGTTCTTGTTACTCCACTGCTTAAAGTGTACAATATTGTTACCAGCAGTATTCTTAATTTGATTCATATGCAAGTAGGTTTAATTAAGTTGGCGAAGTTATAAAAAATGTGGAAGTTCATTATAATTGATTTTTTTCTGCGACAATCTGCAAAAACTAATTATTCGCCGATTATCTTCACGAGCGCTCTTTTTCGTCTTTTCCCATCAAACTCGCCGTAAAAAATCTGTTCCCAGGGACCAAAATCCAGTTTACCCTCGGTTATGGCAACCACTACTTCACGCCCCATGATAGTTCGTTTTAGATGCGCATCAGCATTGTCTTCATATCCATTATGTTTGTATTGTGAATATGGTTTTTCAGGAGCCAGTTTCTCAAGCCAAACTTCAAAGTCATGATGCAAGCCAGATTCGTCATCATTTATAAAAACACTCGAAGTGATATGCATCGCATTGACAAGACATAATCCTTCTTTTATTCCACTTTCTGCAACACATTGTTGTACAATATGTGTAATATTGATTAGTTCTCTGCGTGCCTGTATATCAAACCATAGTTCTTTTTTGTAACTCTTCATTTTTTATTTTTAAATTATTAATTCTACTTTGACAAGTTTAAATTGTTAATAAAACCCTTGAAAATCTTCGATTTTCAAGGGCATCGAAAAACATAATTTTCG
>JAFGOZ010000004.1 GCA_016926235.1 Bacteroidales bacterium
AAAAATGTTGCAATATTAACATTAATACGACAGTACTTTAAACGGCTTGGAACCTAAAAATTGACATTTATCATTTTTTTAACATAGACAATTATCAGATTTTTACAATTAGCATTATAACTGCACATTAAATTAAAAAGAGTATGCAGTTACAAAGACAAGATATGCCAAATAACTAAAATAAAAATTGTGGCATGAAAACAATTTAGAATTTATACTGCCATGTGACAGAAGGAATTATAGGGAAAAGGGTGGCACTTCTAACTTTTTCGTCTTCTACATAATAAAAGCTGGCATTCATTTGATTGTAAACGTTATAGATACTAAAAATCCATGAACTTTGGTGAGTGCCTTCATGATCTAGATGATATGAGACATCAAGATGATGTTGTGGTTTTAAACGAATATTGTTCGGATATGGAACAAATTTAACTTCCGGATCCAAACCTAAACTACTTCTGATTTCGTATGGTAGAACAACATCATTAGAATAATTGGCTAACGACATCATGTTCCCACTCATAAATTGAAAACTCATTGAGAGGCTTTTTGCAAATTTTTTCCCTTGACCTTTATTGAAACGATAAACATAAGCGAGAGCCAAGTTATGTGGTCTGTCATACGTAAAAGGAAAATACTTCCGGTTGGCAATTTCATTATACATACGCATCGCACGGGAATAAGAATAACTAATCTGGAAACTAATATTATTCAAATTGTGTTTTGCAAAGAATTCTATTCCATAACTTCGACCCATTCCTTGAATTACATTCTTATCCCAATTTTCACTTGTCAATTTGCTTGTTGAAGTTCCAGGTAAATAATCAATTACATTATGCGTTTGATTTATATAGGTTTCGCATGAATACTCGGATTTGTTGTTGGGTTGTATGTATAACCCAATAGAAGCCTGATAGCCAGTTGCAGAATTAAGTTTTCGGTTTGAGACGATCCACATACTGGTTGGCAGATTCAATGAAGGATTGCTTAGTTGTTGAATATGTTGAATTGTTTTCGAAGAGCCTACCTTCACCGTTATTCCGGTGCTGAGACGATAGGTTAATGATAACGAAGGTAGCACTGCTGGCCTTATTAAGCTATCTGATACGAGCAATGATGTACGCAACCCACAATACAAATTAAAATGCTCGCCAAACGAAATTTCATCCGATAAGTATGCATCGGTTATCAACGATGGGATTCGCAGAAGTGACTGTTTAGTTAAGGCTGAATCTGGTATTGTTAACTCAGGGCTAAAAACAAGATAAGAAGCTTTCACTCCAAATTTGACTACATGATTATTCCACGGAAAAAAATCAAAATCGTATTTTATACTTAGATCGTTTAATGATGATAATGCATTAATTTCTTTTTTTTCAGCATTCTCAGAATATTCCAAATTGTTATGGTAACTATAATGGCTATAATAAATTATCAGGTTCGAGAACAATTCATTTGAGAATATATGGTTCCAACGGCTTGTTGCGGTATAGTTTCCCCAGTAATATTGATAAAACAGATTATTCCCTTTGTTGAAGCTATCTTCAGAACGCATGAAATATCGGTCACGTCCAGTGTAAAAGCTGGCATATATCCGATCATTTTGAGAAAGCTTGAGATTTACCTTTGCATTAATATCATAAAAACTATAGAGAAGTTGCTGATCATTTTCCGCCAAATAATAAATCAAACGGAATGGCAAATCGAATAATGTTTTCCGAGCCGATAAGATATAGGAAGACTTGCCTTTGGCGATAGGTCCCTCAATGGTATATTTTAATGCCATTGTTGATACAGAAATACTCCCCTCCTGATATTGGTTATTCCCTTCACGCATCAACACATTGAGTACTGAACCAACCCTACCACCAAATTGAACCGGTACCGGGCCTTTCATAAGCTCAACATGACTAATAGCATCGGTGTTAAAAACCGAAAAATAACCAAACATGTGATTTACATTATAAACAGGAACTTCATCGAGTAACACCAGCGTTTGGTCCGGGCTATAACCCCTTACTGAAAAACCTGCACTGCCTGTTGAACCTGCGCTAACACCTGGAAGCAACTGAATACTTTTAAGTACATCTGATTCTCCAAGAACAGCTGGCAAGCGACTGACTTCTGCTGCTTTAATCCTTATAGTTCCAATTTCACTTCCATTTAATGATATTTGAGAATGCTTTCTAGATACGTTTATTTCGCCAATTAAATTATTTGCAGCAAGATTGATATTAATTATTGTATCAGAATTGACGCTCACCAATTCTGTAATTTTATCATAGCCAACAAAACTGAAATTGAGAACTATGCTACCCTTACCTTGTTTTATTGAATAAAATCCGTATGTATTAGTGATTGCTCCTGTTTTTGTGTCGGTGGAATACACCGATGCTCCAGAAAGGGCTTCTCCTGTACGTCCATCGCGGATAAAGCCACTAATTGTTACCTGTGCCACCAAACCCGACGACAGAGCTAACATAAAAGCGATCAACATTAAAAGCGACTTTTTACACATAATCAATAAATAAATCCTTTTATTTCTACAACATATGATCCAAAAATGCCTCCACCATTTACAACGTTACTATATAAATAAGCAGAGTTCTGATATAGTGGTGGACCATTTTCATAAACTGTTCCTGGATTCTCAAAACTGCTCAACAGCGACTTTAGGTACATACTATAGTGTACATCTGTTTTATAAAGGAATACAGTATCAGCAATTCTAATTGTGCTATTAATTGGTAAAAAATCGAAACCAATTGTATCGTTCACATTCTTGTCAGTTGTAAAATGAATAAACTTACTGTATTCAAAGGGATATTTACTAGCCAATGGATCAATATTGCGGTTAAAATCATCAATAAAAATAGCATTTGAGTAAAGACTCTTACTTGCATAACAATTAAAACTGCCATCATTTGGATTTCTATCTGTGCTAGATATTGCAAGCCAATAATAACCTGTAGTTGTATCGTCGGCAGCAAGTTCAAGGAAAAATGGATAACGGGCTCCTGAATTTCGTTCAATGCCATTTGAGATTCTGCTAAACCCAACGGATTGAGGTACTAAGGTTTCTGCCCATACTAGTAGTTCACCATTTTCAAAAACCTTTACCAAATAACGATGGTTGCATTTAATTCTGTATTGCAAACTAAAGTGCCCACTACCATTATTGGTCAAAGTATCGACCAATATTCCATCTTCAAACAATAAAACATTAGCATTTAAAATGGGAACATATTTATTTTCGGCCGATGTTTGATAAAATGTGATATCCACTGGCATATCTGCTTTGAGTAAGCCATTTAAAATCATTACAGCAGAGCTATTGGTTGGCAGCACAACATCGTTAATACATGAACCCATAGCAATCAACATAAAAAAACAACATGTAAGGTATTTAATTCTTGCCATGTATTTTATAATTCAAATTAAGCTTTATTGACCTACGTGAGAAATACAGAAAAGGATCAGGCATATTACCTATCGATTCAAAATTGGCAAAAGAAATTCCATTCTCCCTTGGTATTTGATCTAACGTTACGTCAACTCCAAACCTCTTTCCCATGTATCCAACAGTAAACAAAGGGCCATAATCGACTCGATTTTGTAATCCAGAAAAAGAATTCAACTGCATAAAAGCTCCAATTCCAAAAAAGAAGTTGCCCTTAGGATAAAACCTAAGAGCAACAGGTATTTTACATGAAAAATTTGCAGCATTATCTTTGTCGTATTTATTCCCCGAACTTTTTTCCACAGTGCTTAAATCCATAAATGAATAATCATACTTATACTGTTCGAGTGACAACAAAAAGCTGGAATGTATTCCAACCCTCCTTAAAGGTCTCAATGAGGCATAAGCACCACCTTCATATACATAATGATTATAAATACTACCAAAAACAGATATAGGACCTTGATTATTTTCTTTCACAAAACAATAGCCTCCAGCAAATGTTACGCCGTATTGAAGTTTTTGTATTTCTTGAGCATCCACACCCATACAAAGGATAAGAAACAGTAAAATATAGAAAGTGATTTTATGTTTCATATTTGATTAGTTTTTAGTTAGTTTTTATTTTACAATCAAAACTAAAAAAAAAAAAAAAA
>JAFGOZ010000397.1 GCA_016926235.1 Bacteroidales bacterium
CATCGACATGGCCGACCTGGTGACGGAAATGGTTGAAGTCAAGCATTATTATCAGAAGGGTGTGCAGGCGCGGAAAGGGATTGAAAAATAACTTGTCGCTTTAAATAACTTCGAGACACGGCCGAATGGAATTAAGTATACAATCCACGATGAAATATGGAATGGTGCAATTCATACAGAATCAGATTGACAGTATAACCATTAATTTATTTTCAGATCATTGTGCCTTGTAAATTCCTTCTTTCAAAAGCAAACGAAACGATCACTTGCTGACGGGCATTCAACGCACTGATCGTCCCTGCTTTGTCAGATTTTAAGTTGTTGCACAAATGTTCTGGATTTCATAGTCTGCCCATCAGTCAAGTGCATTGAAAGTTAGGCCTTTTTCTTCTTATTACCATCGTGGAACAAGTAATATCATCTTGTAGGCTATGATATTCTTTTTCTTGTTTTTTAATATAATCAGAAAGTATTGATGCTTTTTCAGGATACTGTATCATCAGTTCGTTACATCTATTCATTATTTTGTTTAATTGCTCTTCAAATTCACTTTCATCACATGTTTCATCTCCAATATATTCCTTCACTATTTCCATCCCTGAATCACTAATTTCTCTAAGGAGATATTCTTTCTTAATTACAATACTATGCTCTTTTTCATTTTCAGTATAACCATCATCTAGAATTATCATTCCATCATTTTTCAAATATGGTTTTAGAAACTCCATGGTTTCTCTATGATTTCCATATACGGGACCAATTGATCCTAATATTATGAAATCATATTGTCCACTTAATAGTTCTTTATTACGGATGTCACCTGCTTTAAAAAGACAATTCTTTAAGCCTTTCTTCTTTACATTTTCATTGGCATAATCGATGAATTCTTTTACTGCATCAATTCCAATACATTGGGAATTAATGTTTTCTGCGATTGTGCATAAGACTGCGCCTTTGCCACAACCCAGATCTAGTACATCAATATGTTCCTTGGTATTTTGTTCAATTACTACTCTCAATATAGATTTTGCTAATGAGCCAATTTCATAAAAATCCTGTAAAATATAAGGAAGATATTTTACAAGTTCTGTTGTCTCACAATCCATTGCCATTGCAATGCTTTCATCAATTGTTGCCATATTTTTTTCCTTCCATCTTTAACGTACATACACGATCTCCCTTTCCGCATAAACTGAAAAGAATGTTAACCGATATCTCTCATGCGATATAGGCTCTACTTGCAATGAAGAATTCTTCTTGTGTGTATTTATACTCTTTTTTCTTCCATTCAAACAATTTATCGTACTCATCAGCCGCATTTTCATCAATTAAATACACATCACTTGCATAATAACTCCAATGAGTTCCTGCTAAAAAGTCTTTCTCTAATTCCAACACAAGCAAACTATAGGGATATTTCCCTTCAGAATCACCTATGTTGTAGTCTTTACAACTTTTAAAGCCATGTTTGCAGCAATTGTGAGGGTGCCCTTCAATGATGATGGCTTTATGATGATTGTCATACGCAACCTGTATGGAGTGACGAATTAACGCTGATCCAACACCACGTTTTTGATATTCAGGCAAAACACTTACAGGACCAAAAGTAATCGTTTCAATGCGATTGTTTAATCCATCAATGATATATGAATTGGTATACATGATGTTTCCAATAATATTGTCTTCAAAAACGGCGACAAAATCAAGCATCTGAATAAAATCTGGGTGCGTTCTCATTTTGTGAATTAAATAATGTTCATTGCATCCCTGTACATATAAATTCCAAAAGGCTTCCCGCGTGAGTTCTTCTACCTTCCGATAATCACTTTCAACTTCATTTCTTATAGTAATTTTCAAGTTTCGTAATCCTCCGATTTAAGTTTACTCATTTATTTTTCGCTGGCCTAAATAGGTATTAAACACCCACCGTTTCCTCAGCATTCGAATCAATGTGTCAGGTGTTTATTATTATTTAATTTATTTCAAGTATTTACTGCTTTATAACCCGCGGCCGTTTAACAAGCATATCCGGGATTTTTTTGTAACGTTTTCTGCTCTTCGAATGGAGCTGGCAATACGTATTTCCCGCTTCTAAACGCTCAATAAATCCGCGAACCGGTATTATTAAACGTTACCATCTATACGAAACCGTCATCCCAAAAGCCATCAAAAAACAATACGCACTGCAGACATTTGTTTACACACCGATTGCCATACATTTCGTCATCTCCCGCAAGCGGGACATTACGTTGATTAGAAAATGGCTATTATATTCGTGCTGTCCGACAATGACTCGGTTAAAAAGATATCCGAACAACAAAAATATATTCGTATATTATATATAAAGGCGTTCTGACCGTATAAAGTACGTTCGATTTTCCAGCCCGAATTCGAACACTATTTTATATCCATTCAAAAAATAGTATTAGATATATCTAAGAAAATCAATCACTTTTTCAAGGAATATGATTGGTGTTTGTGCTCGAGTCACACCGAAATGGCCTGTGAATCCAGCTTTTAATAAAGTATTTTAAACTGCGAGGGTTATTCTTCAAGGACCGATCACGCTTGTATCATAGCATTGAATCTTATACAATAAGTCTATCTTTTGACATTCTTTTTGATA
>JAFGOZ010000047.1 GCA_016926235.1 Bacteroidales bacterium
ACTGGCTGACCATGAGGAAGCTCCGTTGGATGTTACAGAAATGCTAGTTGTCCCAGGAGCTGATGACACAGTGGTGCCTGTTGGTACTAAAACAGTACATGATGCTCCTGCCTGGTTAAGTGTATATGTGTCAGTAGAGCTGCCGCATGAAAATGTTATAGTACAGGACCTTGGATTAATAGAAGTATTTTCCTGGTATGTTGCTGTCACTGTTCCACTACCAGTACCACTAGCTGGTGAAATGGTAACCCAACTGCAGCTTTCACTGGCTGACCATGAGGAAGCTCCGTTGGATGTTACTGGAATAATCCTTGAACCTGCACTTGACGAAATATTCGCGCTTGTTGGCACTGAAACTGTACAGGGGACTGTGTAAGTAACCACTAATTGGGGCCGGTATGTAGAATTACTATAACCATGGATATGAGGTGTATTAGAATTATCATCTGTTTCCGTTAAACCTAAATTGAAAATATTATATATACTGATACTATAGTCCAAAAAGTCAGAAATAGCACTTGAATTTAAAGTGATTGATACCCATTCATCTTCAATACCAGCTAAAGCTGGGCCATCATAATAAATAGTTCCATCACCGCAATCAGGCCATACTAAATCACCGTGTATATGTCCAATATTAATAGTATTCATATCATGTATTTCCAAATTATGATTTGAGCCAGCAGGGTTATATGGGAAAACTCTTAACTGAATACTATGAATAATTGCATTTCTTGGAAAATCATCTGGAATTTGGAAATATATAAAACCTCTCCGTGCGTATCCTATGGTAGGTTTGCCAACATATATATCTCCTGGTTCTCTTTGATAGTTACTATTAACATAGCCTGTTGACCAATATCCCGTATTTTCGTCATAGGCATCAGCATATAACCTAAGAGTTTCTTGCCCTAAACTACCTATGGTTGAATATACAAAAACTAAAAAACTAGTGATAATGAGCTTTAAAACTGTCAATTTAAAGTATGTTTTCATATGAAATGGTCTATTAGGACGGGACAATTTATTTATCAAATATATATGTTTATGCTGTTTGAAGATCATCTTTTAATGCAGAAGGCCAATCATTATATGAAATTGGATTTCCCCTATTAATCCAAATAATACTAGCGCTTATTTCTTGATGTTCAGACAACCAACTATCAACATCGATATTTACAGTCTCTTGGGAGAAAACTTTGATAGTTAGAAAAAAGACTACAAATAAATTAATAAAATATTTCATAATCTTTTGCTAATTTTCGCAAGGTTCAGTAGCTTAATTTCGACCAAAGTTTGATCCGATTAGTACTTTCCTTTATTAATCTTTATTGATCAAGTTTCTCTGTGATTATAATTTATACTAATTTATTAATAATAATCTAGAATCACCGCTAATTCTTTTATCATTTGTCAAAAATAAATTGTGGGTAATCTAATATTTAGAGGCTTTAGTCAACATCATTCATTTCGTAATAGGTTATTCATGGAAAACAATGTATTGTTTGGGAAATTTAGAACCAAAACAACCGAACGGTTTTTTGGGTGTGAAATAACAGGGGAGGATTAAGGGTTTTGATGACCAATTTTTGGGTGAAATACATGGGAAGATCAAAGGATAAATCGGTCAGAAAGATTTAAAAAAATCATTTGAGGCAGGATTTTTCAATATCTTCTTTTGGGTATGATAACTATTTGCTGACTATGATCTTTATACTTTATAAAATCATAATCTGCCGAAACTATTTTGAGGTTACCTTTTGAAGATAATTCGAGATAATAACTGTCATTGAAATCAATTGACTGAAAATGATTCAATATCTTATTGATTTCAAGAACATTAAAATCATCTGGTTCTTTTATGCAAATACTTAGAATCGTGTTAATTGTTGAAGTTATTGTAATAACAGTACGTTTGTACCTATACGTCCCTACAAAATCTCGTTTATAATTAGTATGGTAAAGCCTTTCCGCTTGCTCCCATAGTTTATGGTCCATTCTTAAATAGGCATTGGCAAATTCAGAAAGGATTAAACTAGTTATGAAGATTGAGCTCTGTACGTTTTTTATTTTTCGCAAGAATGATGAAAAAATAACTTGCTTCTCTCTATCGTAGCCTCCTAAAGGACAAAACAAATACATCCATACAGAGGTGTCAAAAAGGTATAAGTCCGATTTATTTGGAGAATATTTGGTGATATCAATGACTTCAAACCCCATAAATTATGTTATTAGCTATTTCATTAAAAGATCCTGGATTTGAATAAAACTCTTTTGCCCTTAGAACGACATCATCTAAAAGCTGTTTTGCACTTTCATTTAGATTTGTAATTATAAGATGATCATTAATTTCAGATTCAGTGAAATGCTCGTAAAGCTGTCCAAATGCAGCATTAAGAAAAGGAGCAGTTACAAAATCAATTTCGGAAAAATCTACTCTAATAATTTTCTTTGATTTGATAACACTATATATCTTTCGATATAATCTATTTCCATCTTCAAAACTAATGGCCTCTTTTGCCTTAATATAATTCGATAATAGAAGCAATAATAACATGACACAAAGGTATTTATTGATTTCCGAAACTTGTCCAGCCCTCTCGCTTATTTCTTGCGAACAGCTCTATCTTTTTTGAATTTGGATAGAGGTCTTCTATCATTTCATAGAAGAATTCAGGTTTCTTTGAGTGCTCGGTTCTTTCCTCGGTATATACGCTATCATAAAGTTTCACATTTTGAATAGGATAGGTTCCCTTAACACACAATAACAGAATCTCGTGACGAACCGAGCTATAATAACCAATGTTATGTAATACTTTGTCCCAAATAAAACTGGTCTTATAATCAAATCCCCAGGCACGAACAACCTCAAAGCTTTTTTCAAGAAATCCCGATGTTGTCCACATAAATAACACGGCATTGGTGTCAGTCATTTCCTTTATGGGCATAGCGCATATTTCCTCTATGTCCATGGTGGGATAATAATCATCAGGTACTGTAGCACCAAGTTCAGTTTCGTATTTCCATGGCGGATCGGCATAGAATAATTGAAAAATACCTTCAGGTAATTCGTTGTCAGAGTTGTATATAACACCATCTCTCCTTAGCAACCGTCTCAACTCTTTAACAGTCAATTTATTTGTTGCTGCCTTCTCAAGATATTCATCCTGTTTTGCTGGGGGAAGTTTAACAACTTCAATATGGTGTGAAAATGTTAAATCCGCGCGGCGCCGCGCACTTTCAATCTTTTCCGACACAAGTTTAATGTATCTAAGAGTGCCCTTTTCATAACCCGTTTCTTCGATCATGTCATCATACATTCCCCATCGCTGTTCCCTGTATGCCAGACAGTCTCCAATCCAGAATTGCACACTCCCTTCAATTTCACGGAGAGCATTGAATACACTTGTCCATTCAGCCCTGGTTACATCTCTTCTGAATTTTAAGCTGGTCTTAGTTAGCTCGCAATATTTCTCAACAAGTGTAAGATTCTTCATAGTTGATTGAGTGTTACAGCTATCTTGCGAGTTACGAATAATGTGGGCAATTAGCAAGAACTTTTAAAGGATTTCTATCCTCTTCTACATTACCATAAGATTTCTACTTGATAGAGCAAAAAACTATCACTGGCTAATGATTTGAAAAGATTGCGATCTGCTCGAATGCAAAAAGAATTCCGAATGAATTGAGCATAATTTATTTATCTTGCCTAGGCTTCTGTATTTTGTGTTTTATTTTTTTCCAATGGGCTTTTTGTTCAGGAGTAAACATTTCTTTTGGAGGGTGATATTCAATCTTGCCATTCCTCTTTTCTTTTTCCCATTCAGGATAAACATTCTTCTTTAAAAATTTATCTCGATCCTCCTGTCCAAACATACCCCATGGAGGTGGAATTTTTATTAGTCGCACCTCAGAAGCCAAAGCAAATTCAGGATTAAGTTCATAGCCTATATAATAGCGGCCTTTATATCTGGCAAACTCACCAACAACGGCAGTCCCAGAAAATGGATCAAGGATGGTGTCTTCTTCTTTGGTTGTTAAAAGGGCACACAATGATGGTACATCAATGGGGAAGGTAGCGCTATGGGTCAGGTGGAATCCCCTTTTATCTTTTGATTCTTTTCTTATCTCAGCAGTGCTTGAAACATTGGTTTTTAGTACCCCGTCACGATAATCCAGGTAAGACATTACCTTAGGATCAATCTTACCAGCGCCATAAGAAACTTGTCGGTTGGGATCATCTAAGTCCTTAAGCCAATCATCATTGTAATAGAAATCTTCCGACTTAACAAAATGATAGATGGGTTCGTGTCCCCTTACGCTCCTAGGCCCTCTGGTGTAGGTTGGGTTACTTTTTATCCACAGAATTTCGTCATTAAACAGAAATCCAAGGTCCAGCATTCTTAAAAGGAATTTATGTGGAACAGCCTGATACTTTCCATCTATACCACAGTCATTTATATTAACAAAACAGCTTCCGTCCTCTCTTAGTACCCTATAACACTCCCTGAAAATAACCATTAGATTATCAAGGTATTTGTCAACAGATTGCTCCATGCCGATCTGTTCCTTTCCAGTCCCATAATCTTTCATTTGAAAATATGGAGGGCTGGTTATAATGCAGTTTATAGTGCCACTCTCGATTTCAGACATGTCCTCCGAGGACTTTTGGTAGATGGTTGTCCAATTGCTCTTTATCTCGTATTTCTTGGGTACTATGGATTCATTGTGCTTCCTCCTTGTTTTATCAACCAAGCTCTGATATTGCCCATTTAAACTTGATTTATTTTTATCTAGAGAAGCAAGGACATTTTTATATTCTTTTGATTCTGCCCCGTATAAATCACTCGCCAATTTGTCTATCCCCTTTAGCTTATCCCTTGTATCCCGAGGAACAGATTTCAAGAATTTATCTCGTTCTTCCTTAAGCTTTTTCAATTCGGGATTAAGGTCTGTACGTTGGCCTTTTTTGATCTTATAGTGCTCTTCAAAGAATTTCATTTCCTTCAAAATCTCGCTGTAGGATTTTTTCCGTTGCTGATTTGTGGAGATTGATTTTATATCCATATCTTCTTGGTCGATATCTTGATACAGAACGGGAACAATTATAATTCCCAATTCTTTTGCCACCTGGTATCTCAAGTTACCTGAGATAATTTCGTGGGTTTTCTCATTTACAATAAGCGGCTCAATAATCCCTTCCCTTTCAATGTTCTGTTTGATATGGTCATAATTCTCTGGGGTCTGATACATCTCTAGTTTCTTCCTGTTAGGGTGAATTTCATCGATGTTCACCTGCCTAACCTCACTCTTTGCTGTCATAATGATAATATTTTAACTTCATCGGAATTCTGAGGAAGTTAAAGTAGCAAAATATTTACTGATTAGTTAGTGTCTAGAGTCGGTTTTTTTAAAATGTATTGTGCTTTGTACTAACTCTCACAACTTGTAGTTAATCAAATTAAGAACTCTCGACCCCTTGCAATATTTGAAGGAAAAACACTGCGCTCCTTTTTCTTATATTCCTGGAATGAAACTACAGGCTTTATTTTAGCCCACTCCTCATTTATATCCAAAATATTCGGAGATGTCTCAGGTTGCCACGGTTTTATTTTCAGGCCGACTGGTGTCCCGATGAT
>JAFGOZ010000398.1 GCA_016926235.1 Bacteroidales bacterium
GATGCCAACGGGAATTTGTTTACCCAGGATATCCCATCAGGAGGAACCTCTCCATGGAGTGTTTCCAGTCCAAATATTTACTATAATGTAACGGATGGGAAGGTTGGTATTGGTATTATTGAGCCAACGGCGTATTTTCATTTATATGAAAACTTAAATACAAGCAGTAGTATCGTGGGTGGAAAAATACAAATAAACAATACAGGTTCGGGATCTGTAATAGGATTAAATGTAATTACTACTTCTTCGTATGAAGATGTGCCATTATATGGTGTTAAAGTACATGTTGAAAATACATCATATGATCCGGCTGAAGGACCAGAAAATATTTATGGCGGATACTTTATTGCAGACCCAAAAGAAACAGGAGGGGATAATGGGATGTCTTATGGTGTATATGCTGAAGGTAATACGGCTATTGAGGGGATAGGGAAAGGATATGCTCCAACCGGAGTTTTGGGAAGTGGTTATAGAGGTGTTTATGGTATTGGAGCAGGAACGGGAGATAATTTTGGAGTCTTGGGATTTTCTTTAAATGGGAAAGCTATATGTGGTAATTCAACAAATGGTTATGCAGGATATTTTCAGGGGAAATCATATTTTTCTGAAAATGTGGGGATTGGAGTGTTAAATCCATCAGCTTGTCTGGATATAAGTAAGACTTACAATACAAGCAATACTAGCATAGGAACTAATATTCAAATACAGAATACAAATTATGGTGGTATTACAGGTTTAAATATTAATGCTACATCTGGTGTGGATAATGATGCAAATATTTATTATGGGATAAAGGCTAGTATGTCCTCAACAGATGATAATCTTGATGGTTTTTATTATGGAGGATATTTTACTTCTACTTTAACAAACACATGGGATGCAGGAGAATCATATGGGATTTATGCAAAAGGTTATGATTATGGAATTTATACTGAAGCTACTGATCCCGAAGGTTTGGCAGCATATTTTAATGGCGACGCAAGTATTAACGGTGATTTAATTATAACAGGTACAATCAAAAAACCCAACGGCCAACCCTATTCAGGTGTATGGAATACTGTGACAGGGGGTATTTACTATAACAGTAAAGTTGGCATCGGCACCGATGCCCCAAAAACCAACTTAAATGTTAAAAACACCTATGTTTCCAACACACAAACAAACTTTACCCAAAGTCTTACTAATGCCGGAATTCTAATTACCACAACTTATACAGATGGAACTTTTACACCTGGACTATTTTGGTCGACGGATCATACTGCTGACCGACCTAAAGCAGGTATTTATCTTAAAGCAACAGGTACAGGTACATATATGTATTTAGGCACATCAGATGAATATGCTGTAGGGATAAAAAACAACGTAGTAATTACACCCGCCGGAACCCTCGAAGCCAAAGAAATAAAGGTAAAAGTGGAACCCGGCTCTGCCGCCGACTTTGTTTTTGAAGAAGATTACAACCTCCGCTCCCTGCAGGAAGTAGAAGCCTTTATTAAAGAAAACAAGCACCTGCCCGATGTAGCGCCTGCCAAAGATATGGAAGAGAACGGCGTAAACCTTTCCGAGCAAAACCAGCTACTCCTCCAAAAAATTGAGGAGCTTACGCTTTATATTATTGAGCAACAGAAGGAGATTGAGGGGTTGAAGGGGGAGATAAAGGAAATTAAGCAGAAATAATTAAAATAAGTATTGATTATGAAGGCAATATATATACAAATCATTTTGCTAATGATGATTCAATCTGTGTTGATTGGACAACAAGATACAACTAATAGAATAAAATATGATGCTGCTAGCAGAATTTTAAGCTTTCCGGGTTCAGCAAAGAACATTATTCAAGTAAAAGAGGATGAAAGGGTAAATGTTTCTAATAATGGAAAGAAAGCGGCGGTATTAAAACTAGCCAATCCTGGGATGAAAGAAACAACACTCGAAATTTATAACACAGATGATAAAATAAATCAAAGCTACAAAGTAAAACCTTTAAGCGATATTATAATTTCTAATGATGGAAGATATGTTTTATATGGTTATGAACCAACAAATCAAGAAGCTTTAATCTCAAAGATAACAATGTATTCAAATACAGGAGAAGAATTGGAATTAATTAATAGATCGTTTGGAATTACGATTATTGGTTGTTTTTCGGACAAGAACAATTATTTAGTTTTTCTTGCTGATTCCGTACCGGATAATGGTCCTACAAAAACGGTTGAACTATATGTTTTTAACAATCAAAATAAATTACTTAATAGATATTCATTTACAGATTGGACAAGAGAGTCATACTTTATTAAACCTAAATTTAGTGATGATGAAGAAGAGATTCATCTTTTCCGTTATGATAATAAAAAGAATAAAGAAACATTAATTGTTAATGTTAATAATTACGAAATTAAAAAGGAATCTGGATGGAAACACTAAAAATCAATATTTCATTTATATTTATACTTTCATTATTTTTAATAAATAAAGGTATATCTCAAAACTGGCCAGCAACAGTAAATGAAGTATGTGGTTCTTTTGGGACAAATGAAAATGCTTCATTCCATAATGGGATTGATATTGCAGGTACAGCTTGGACTAATGTTATTGCAATTGGAAATGGAGAAATAACTCAAGTTAACCAACAAAATAATTCAGTAAATATTTATATTGAACTTGATGTTAATAATGATAATTTAGCTAATGATGGAGTTTTTGCAGTTTATGTGCATTGTGAAGAATTACCAACTACCGATCCAAATTGGGTAGATATTTGGAATGGGAGTTATGGTTTGGGCTTTACTCCAGTGATAGGAACAAAAGTGACTCAAGGTCAGGTTTTTGCATGTATTGCACCAAGTGGATCCGGTGGTGCAGGAACAACATTTGATCATGTGCATTTTTCTTATCAAGAAGGGACAAATCCATTAGCTGACAGGGTTAATCCTCTTGATCAAACAGTAGCCTTTCCTATTGGTAATGAAGATCCTCCTGGTACAGGAGTTCCACCTCATTTTGGCCCTTTATTTATTAAACAACCATATAATTATGATAGTTATCAAGATTATACTTTACAACCTGATTTATTCGGTTGCGTAAAGATAATAAGGGATATTAGTGATTATATGGGTCACGAGGAGCCAAATCCTTCTGGAAATGTTACATTAACAGATCCTGATGCGTGGGATTTGAATCCACCAAATACTTCAAGGATTCAAGGGATTACTTCTAGTCCATATATTGTTGAGTTTAGTGTTGAAGATGAAAATGGCAATCAGGTTTTTCCTATTGATAATAGTGGTACAGTATATGAAGCATATACGGTAAATAGTTTCCCAATTTTGAGTTTTTATCTTTTATTTGATGTCGACAAACCATCACCTGCAACTGTATCCCTTGAATATTTTTATTGTTATGACCTGACTAATATTACCTCTGATGATAATAATATTACAATTACTCCTGAGGATAAGTATTGGAATACATGTTTAAAAGACGGAGAAGGATGGAATGGTAATACTGCTTCTCTTAATAGCGAAGCGGAGTTTTCGGATGGATTATATACAATAAAAATGTCAACTGAGGATTTAGTAAATTCACCTGTAGAGGAAGAAATAGAAATGATAATTGATAACTTTGTACCTTTTGTTGAAAGGGTGGAGGTTTTATCAAATAACATAGAAATATATGAAGCACACTGGGATTTAGGCGTGTCTGATCTGACTTTAAGTAGTCCTGATGGCGATCCTGATAATAGTATTGTATCCCCAGCAAGTCCATATATTGATGTTGTAATTAAGATTTATTCAAGCGAGCCAATGACAGAAGTGAATATTACTGATATATCACCTCTTGATTGGCATCCGACATCGCCTACTAGTGTTAGTGCAGATAATAAAGTATGGACTTTTACTATTCCAAACTCTCAGATTCCAAATGACGGATCAAAGGATGGTATTCAAATTATTTCAATCGAAGGAAGGGATTATGCTGATAATGAAATTCAAGCATATAATGATTCAAAAACGTCCTATCGATTATATGAGATTCCAAAACGTGATTTAACTGCGGGAGCAACATATGGAAACTGGTCACCATCAAAAAATGATGGAGCTGATCAGATTCATCGTTTTGAAATACAAAGAACAGTAATAACTACAGGATTTAAATATGAACAGAAGGACAAAGACTATCCAAATCTTGTAAGTTTTACTGACCTTTCTACTCCATCAGAAGAAATATATACACGTAGTTGGAATTTTGGTGATGGAAATACTTCACCTGATCCAAATAATCCAGAACCAGAACATCTATATGATGATCCGGGAGAATATCATGTAAGCTTAACTGTAAATGGTTATTATACGTGGTCTGAGGATATTAAAGTACTACGAACAGATGAAATTCAATGTAATTTTGACTATGATATCATTCCTGATGATGATTATTACTACGTAAACTTCAATGATAAATCAAAAGGATTGTTCTTGGAATATTTATGGACATTCTCTGGAGGTGATCCTTCCAGTTCACTTGTACAGAATCCAAGGCAAATTCAATTTGATAATAATAATTCCTTGAATCCTGTAACTTTATCATTGACAAATTATTATCTTTATTCTTCAACATGTAGTCAAACAATTTCATATAATCCTGCTACCGATCCTACCCTCATCCTCAATATGTGCCAGATTTCAGGCACCTATGAAGTGAGTTTTTGGCTGGCAGTAAACAATGCAGAAACCTATGACTATACGCTTGAATTTGGAGACGGGGCATCCACCGGGCTTGTTACCGGTCAAACTACCATGTCGGAAGAATTTCATTCGTACTATTCTGCTGGTACCTATACGGTAAAGGTTACCTATACGGCTCATAACGCAGGAAATACTATAACAAAGGAAAGATATGCCGATCTGGTTGTTTCTTCATCTCAGCTTACAGTTATCACCTCTGCAATGGGTACAGGTTCATGTCCCGGCTACCAGGTGGGTGAGCAAATTAATTTTTCGGCAACCGTTACGGGGGGTGATGGTTCTCCGTACTTTTATACCTGGGTTGTATATTCTTCTTCCTCAGGTGAGTATTTGGGTTCAAAACAGGGATATAGTGCTACCATTCCTGCATATGCATATACTTTTCTGGAAGCAGGTGATTACTTTGTTGATCTGTTTGTCTCAAACAGGGGTATAACGGGCAGAAGCATAACAAGTGTGAGTATTGTGGAACCTGTACAATGTATTGAAGCTGGTATAGATGAGGTCACGTCGGGTCAGATTATTGATGTATGTATTGGATCAAGTGCAATATTTAATGCGTATTATACATATGGAAACTGTTCCTGGATGCCACCTGAGGAATTAATACCAAACCAAATAGCATGGTATCTAGATGATGATCCTGATCCTATTTCATCAAAACCAATTACCGACGGTATACCTTCAGGAGAGGACTTAGAGGCTTATATATATTTTGAGACTGATCTGGGAGTTGGACTTCATACTTTACGAATGGATATGTGGAATGATAAATCCCATGATAATGAATGTTATTCTTTCTTTCGTAGTGATGAAGTAATTCTGAATTTCAGGGATGATATGTTAAGTTTTGTAATTACTCCTCCGTATAATGAGAGAGTTGGATATAATGAGATCCGTAATAAGAACGAATGGTATCCCCGTACCTATCCAACAGGATATTTACAGGCTACTGGCCGATATGAAGATGCTCATTGTATACTATCAACTGATGATCCATGGATTAGAATAGAAGATACTGAAATGGATGCATGGCCTGAAAGGGAACGAGGAATGTATTTTGGTTATGAAGAAAATACAACTAATGCAGGTCGGATAGGTTCTGTTGATATTCATTGTACCAATTGTGATTATAATGCTGATCAAACATTTTATTTTTACCAGATGTCGGCTGCGGGCGCACCTATACAGACAGTTAATGCCGGAGTCGATGGTAATAACAGTGATTTTTTGGGTTATTCCGTTGCAGTTGATGGGAATTATGCTATTGCAGGGGCACCCGGAGATAATCATACAATATTACTCCCTGATAATAGAGGATCGGCATACATTTTTAAGAAAAACGACATTGGGGAATGGGAGAAGATAAAACGGGTAAGATGGCTTTCAAGTAATAATGATGATAACTTTGGGACTTCAGTGGATATTGACGGGGATTATGCTGTTGTTGGTGCCGTTGGTGCCAATGGGAATGTGGGTGCAGGCTATGTGCTTTATAAATATGAAGGAGGAACAGATGAATGGGGTATTATAGCCAAACTTGCACCCAATACAACAGATAAAGGAAGGGCCGGACAATCTATAGCCATTTCAGGGAATACGGTAGTAATAGGAGCACCGTATTCTGACATTGATGGCAATAATGCCGGTCGGGCATATATTTTTGAACGTCCCGCAGGCGGTTGGCAGTCTGCTAGTTTACATAACGAAACAAAAATACTGACTGCATCGGATGCAGGGGCCGATAAAACGTTTGGGTTTTCCGTTTCAATTGACAGAGATGATATTATTGTGGGTTCACCAGGTGCCGGCAAAGGTTATTTCTTTAGCAGGAATCAAGGAGGTAGTAATAATTGGGGGCAAGTGTTCACTTCTTATAATCAAAACGGCTCTGGTAGAGCTGTATGTATTAAAAATGAAGAGGCTATAATATCTCATTACCCACAAAGTGGCAGCGTAAGAGAGGGGGGCTTTTTTGTTTATAAAAAGGAAAATGGAACCTGGACTTATAAACAGGGTGATAATTCAAATTATTACTGTAATGGGAGTACACTTGGTTTATTTAATGACGATTTTGGCAAGGAAGTTTCTTGCTGGAATAGTGAATTTATAGTTAGTGCGCCCGATATGAATATTACTACGGGCGATTGTCCTCCAAATCTGCCCGATTGGGGTGTTGGAGCTGGATGGACAAGGCATTATTATCCTTATGAATCACAAGGTCAAATATTATACAGTAATGATTTTATACTTCCTATCCTTTCTAGTTCATATTATAGATTATATTCAAATGATCATTTTGGATCTTCAGTTGATATGGATGGGTCACATATAATAAATGGCATACCTTACCGTAATGCTGAAGCAGATGATGATGGTGAAATTTATATTTATAATTATCGACCAGGTATATTTCCAAATCCATGTGAGGATGTCATTGATGAAACAAACACTACTTTATTGGCATTAGATTATGGTACTATAAAGGCAGGATCAATCTCACTTGGAGGAGGCGGGTATAATTTTATTGTGGGAAGCTCAACAACAGTTACCTACGAAAGCGCTGAAGTTACCCTGAAACCAGGATTTAACGCCCAACCGGGTAGTGGTTTTACTGCAACTTCCATGGATTGCACGGCTCCCTTCTTTATTGAAATGTCATCAGCAGAACTACATGATGATAATACCATAAAGGAACTTACTGTAAATGATACTCCTGATGATGCTGTTGTTACTACAGACGGAGAATATGTACTAAGGTATTATAACGAAAACTATATATACCTATGGATAAAATTCTCAGATGAGAATTCAAATGAAGTTCAAATAACAGTATATAATGCAGAGGGTAAGAGCATGTATAAAGAAAAGGCGGCGGATAAAACGGTATTTAAAATACCCATACACGAATATCCGGGAGGAATGTATAAAATTGAAGCTACCCGGAGTGGCAAATCATTTATAAATTATTTTCGTCAAATTGAAAAACCCACTACAGATGAAGAAGAGTAATTTAATACTATATAGTCTGCTTTTCAGTATATGCCAATGGTCATATTCTCAAAAGCTGATATCGGAATGGGCAATCTCAGCAGGTGGTCCTGATGCCGATGGTTGTCAGGCAATTACAATGGATTCCTATGGAAACCTGATTGTAACCGGATATTTTCAGTCAAAAGCAAAGTTTGGGTCACATGTACTGCAACCTTTTGGAGATACGGATATATTTTTAGCAAAGTATAGTAATAACGGGAAATTATTATGGGTTAAGAATTTTGGCAGTATGTTTACCAAAAATATCACCATCACCGAATCCGGTAATGACGTTGCTGTGGATAGTAAAGATAATATGTATGTTGTGGGGAGGTTTGCTGAAGCAGCTAGTTTTATGGATACTACTATAAAATCTGCGGGTGGTTATGATATCTTTTTTGCCAAGCTGGATAAAGATGGGAATTTGGAATGGGTGGAAGGTATTGGTAATCATATGTACGATGTTTCCAATTCAATTTTTATTGATGGGAATGATAATATATACCTTTCAGGTACTTCCCAGGGTACTCTTATGCTGGGTAATTATTTAATGAGTACTATTGGAACAAATGCTTTTATTGCAAAGTATAGTTCTGATGGAAATATCCAATGGGTGAAGCATATGCAGATGAAAGGTAATGCTGAGATAAGTGAGATAACCGGTAATGACAAGTTCGTATATGTAGCTGGATTTTTTGAAAAGGATTTAATATTTGAAGATAAAAGATTAGAAAGTAGTGGTGACAGGGATATGTTTCTGGCAAAACTTACCAGCGAAGGCAGTCTGGTATGGGTAACTCATTCCGATGAATGTACAAGAGCTAAAGCAAATACCATGTGTTTGAAAGATAATGATATTTATCTTACTGGCAGTTATAATAAATGGCTTTCTATGGGGGATAAAAAAATAATGTCGGAAGGTAAGGATGACGTTTTTGTAGTAAAATACTCAGATGATGGTCAGGTTGCTTGGTTAAAGTCCATCGGAGGCCCGGGTCAGGATATTGCAAATGCTATTTCCATATTGGGTTCTAATGGATGTTTAATCTCAGGTATGTACAGCGATCAATTATTTCTGGGTGACACAACTATGGAATCAAATGGATTGGAGGACTTGTTTATTATAAATATAGATTTATCAGGGAAAACCCAATGGGCAATGTCCTTTGGAAGTACTTTACAGGATCGTTTAATGGATGTGATTGTAGACAAAAGCAACGATATAATTCTTACAGGTTTCATGAGAGAGAGCATGTTGTTTGATAATATTATCCTGAATTCGAATGGAGGTTCTGATATCTTTATAGGTAAATTAATGAATTATCAGAATGAGATTCAAAGTACTGATAATTTCTTAGCGGATGATGAAATTACAGAATTTGAGTTGTATCCAAATCCTTGTAAAGGAAATTTTTCAATTTATACGAATACTGAGTTTTTAGAAGAAATAAAATACTTTGAGATCCGCAATGCACTTGGCGAATCCGTTAAAATAATTAAGAAATCCGCGGGTAATAAAATAACGGTTAATATCTCCAACTTTCCCAATGGTGTATATTTCATTGAAGCTGTTACAAACGATGATGATGTGTATAGCCGTAAGCTGGTGAAGTTGTAAATAGTAGATAAACCAAACAACAACGAACGTCATCCTGAACTTGCTTCAGAATCTCAAGCAAACGGCACCAACCCAGCCATGAAAACCGCCTGCATCTGCATCCTCCACAACAAAAACCGCACTACCCTTTTTATAGGAGCCACCAACAATATCCAGAGGAGGATACTGGAATATAAGTGAGGATTTTATATTAAGAGTCAACTTATTTTTTGCTGAATATATTATTTAAAGAGGAAGGTGTTCTTAAAAATGAGATCGATAAATATCATCCGTTAAACTAAAACAAAATAACAGAAATAATCGTTACCTTTGTAGTAGCACAATGGAATTTAAAATCATGAATACAGCACAAATAAAACAAAAGCTCCATGATTATATTGACCATGCAGACGAAACATTTTTAAAAATGGTACATGCCATGAGTAAAGAATACAAATCACCTGTAGTTGGTTTTAATATAGATGGTTCACCAATTACCCAACAAGATCTTAAAGCCAGGGTTAAAGCAGCTTCAAAACGAGTGAAAGCAGGAAAGTATACCACCCAGGAGGAACTTGAAAAGGAGATCGAAAATTGGTAGGGAAGAAAGGACTTCCCATACGTTGGGACAATAAAGCCAGGGATAACCTTAATGGAATCTATGATTATATTTCAGAAGATTCTGTAAGTGCTGCACGTTATGTAAAAAAAGAACTCATAAAACTTGCTGGTAGTCTGAATGATTTTCCTGAAAAATACTCAAAGGAAGAATACCTGGCCGATGAATCTGAAAATTACAGGTCAGTTGCAAAATGGAGTTATAAAATTATTTACGAGGTTACAGACGAATGCATTATTATAGCAGATATCTTTCACACCAGCCAGCATCCTATGAAGATAAAACGGGTAAAAGATAAGTAACCCACGACCACCCCTGTTAGGTATAATATGGCCTCAAGTTAACAATGAAATGAAAAGAGCTTATATCTACATCCTCTCCAACAAAAACCGCACTACCCTTTACATAGGAGTTACCAACAACCTGCAGCGCAGGCAATGTCATTTAGTTAAGAAAAATATATGACTCCGGAGGAGTCAAATGTTTATAGAAATGAATGTATTTCTATAAACATACGACCCCGGCCGGGGTCGTATCTCCTTAACTAAATGACATTGGAAGCGCAGTATGTTGGAGCATAAGTCCGGTTTGGGTTCGGTGTTTACCAGGAGGTATGGTCTTACCTGTTTGCTTTATTTTGAAGAGATTATTGGCATCCATGGAGGCATAACAGCAACCCCTACCAATCCAACTACCTCCCCGAAAAATCAAAAAACAAAGTCATTGATTTGGCAAGGGCCTTCCAGTAGTCAAACATAAAGTTTTTAGAAGAATTATGAAAGGCCTTTTAACATTCAAGGTCTTTTTATTTAAAAGGATTAACAATTGTTAGAATGTTATCAATGACCTGTCCGTCTTGCATATCTTCAGTATAAAGCGTTATGCAATTACTTGAAAGGGCTGCAGTAATAATCAATGAATCATAAAATGAGTACTGGTATTTATCAGCAATTTGGCAGGCCCTTTCAATAGTAGCGGGCTTGTTTACATAAATATTAAAATCAGAAC
Organism: Bacteroidales bacterium; assembly: GCA_016926235.1. Next base: position 11,000 of record JAFGOZ010000398.1, read on the forward strand.
TTACTTCAGCAATAACCTTTTCTATGGTTTGCCAGTCCTGTTTAAACTTTTTTTTCAATGTGTTCGATAGTTCGGTCAGGACCAGGGTGCTGATAAATGTATTGGGATCGTTGACAATATTTAAAGCTGCTTGCCGTTTAGCCGGTTCGTCATTGGTAAAGCAGAAAACAAGGATATTGGTATCAATAAAACAATTATCGTTTATTTGCTTCTTCCCTGTTAAATTTAAACCCTTTGGTATTTAATTTTATCGCAGAAAAACTTTTACTGCTTTTAGTGCTATAATAAATCACATCTTCCAAAGGCTCATCGACAGCAAAAGCAATCACTTCCATTTTCTTACCAATATACTTTTCAGGAATATTGAAAGTAAGATAGTTTTTATCAGGTGTTATAACTGTCCGTATCATAATCTGAAATTTCTATTTTGTATTCGTTGATGATCCTTCCAAAATTATTTCTTTTGGATATGAAAAACAATATCATTCCAAAGGAATCTGTCTGATCCACTTTGTATTCTGGTTTAGAAAAACCGGTGTCTTAATTTCAAGGCTTCCAGAATCCTGTATTCTGTCTCCTTACCTTCTTTCAGAACATAGGTGTAACCAACAACCTGCAGATCAGGATGCCGGAGCATAAGTGAGGATTTCATGTTCTAGTAATGTCCTTTAAGTGAATGTACGATCACTTTATCGTTAAACACTTCATATACAATATGGTGTTCTTTGTTTATTCTGCGAGACCAGCATCCGGTAAGGTTATATTTTAGCGCTTCGGGTTTGCCAATGCCTTCATAAGGGTTTTGCATGATGGATTCAATAAGTTTGCGAATTTTCTTTAAAATAGCAATGTTGTTGGATTTTTTCCAGAAGTCCAAATCTTCCCTGGCTTGCAGGGTATATTCTATTTCCATATATCGTCAAGGCTTATTTTAACTGTTTTCCCATCACTTGCCTGTTTTCTGCTTTTTTCAATTTTAGCAATGAACTCAGGGTTATATGGAGTATCTTTAGTAATTTCAAATTTTATTTTAAGAGCTTCAAAAAAAGCTTTGATAACGTTCATTTCCTGTTCATTTGAAGGATGTGCAATAAGTATATTTTGTGATTTCATGGATGACAAAATTTATTGTATATTTTACAAATTTAGGAATAAAAGTTGGATTTCAAATTGTCTGATATTTTCTTTGTTGCTTCACCTATAATTTCAACATTCCGTATCACGGCATCCTGTAATAATTCATTTTTATTAAAAATCCTCCATCGTAATACCTTTTGTATAGGAATAAATTTTATCTGTCGATTGTAGCATGTGTTCAATATATGCTAAATCATCCTTCATATATTACCTTAAGATCTTTTTGAATATTATTTTTAATTCGATTATTTCGTAATGCGCCTTCTGTGACTAAATCTACTTTAATACCTAATTTATCAGATAGTTCATTTTCAATCTTTATGAGTTGAAGGAGGGAAAAATTGGTATGAAACCTTACAAGGATATCAATATCATGGATGATTTTGGAATCATCTCTGATGAAAGACCCAAACAATGCTACCATTTCGGGATTATAATCCCTTAGATAAGTAATATTTATATTTTGTATATCCTGCTTTGACATGATACAAAAATAAGCATATTTTTTTTAATAATCTGACAATCAATAGAATTTAGAATACACAGTCAGGGAAGGAGAGAGTAGCAGTGGTTGTCCGCCGTACATAACACACCTCACATCATGACTTCGGTCTTCCGTCTTCCGATTTCGGTCTTTTCGCACATTTCACATCACGACTTCGGTCTTCCGTCTTCCGACTTCGGTCTTTTCCTCTACCTCCCCGAAAAATCAAAAAACAAAGTCATTGATTTGGCGCTGACTTTATTAGAGTAATTGAAATGACTACTATGGAAATTACTTTATCATTTTAAGTAGTTCCCGTAGTTCATTATCTGAAATATCTTCTTTTTCGGATTTATCATAAACTGTCAGTAAGTATACATATTCCCTTACTGCAACAATATGAGTAATTGCCCTTGCTCCGCTTGATTTACCTTTACCTTTTGATTTGACGGCAATACGTATTTTATAGCAGTTGTTACCTAACGAGGTTCCTTGTATCGGATCAGTTTCTAATGAATCAAATAATTCAGAAAGTTCTATCCTGAATGATGGAAATTTACGGGTGAGGCGTTTAATCTGTCTGTCAAAATGTGGAATGGTTTTAACTCTATAACTCATTTAACAGGTCTTTAGCGTCACGTGCTTTTAATTTGCCCTGTTTGACCAGGTTCAGTTCTTCTACAGCTTGCTTTAACCCTGACAGAATTTCTTCTTTCGATTGTTCTCCGATTTCTTCTTCTTCCAGGCCCTTATATTTTGCTTTAAGCCCTTCCCATTCCTGTATCGGAATAAACACCCCTGTTGTTTTACCTTTATTATCTGAAATATACTGTAAGTTCATAAATCGTTTGTTTAGTATATTTGTTAATGCAAAATTACTTCTTTTCGAAATGAAAAACAATATCATTCCAAAGGAATCTGTCTGATCCACTTAATATTCGGGATTAGAAATACTGCTGTCTCAATTTTCAGGGTTTCCTATTATATAACAAAATCTGTAAAATATTGTAAACCAGAAGAACAATTTTAGCGATCTTATTATATTTCAATAATTCCGTTTCATAAATCGTTCGGCATTTTATTATAACATTATAGATGCAATGGATATTTATTGACATTGTTTGGGCTTCTACCATATTTTCGTGCCTATGGCACTACTTGAGAATTATGCATCTTCCTTTATAAGCACGCAAACGGCCTGATATAATTTTTATTACAAAACAAGCAAATTGTTTCTTATCAGGCAATGGAAGCATCCCACGAGTCCCGTCTGCTGAACTAAATAAAAGTGGATGGCCTTTCATCGGGACGGCTTGGGATGCGTGGGGAAACAGTTTGTGTAGATTTTGTTTAAAAATTATATGAAGCCTTGATTTTTTGTTACCTTTTGGATCAAGCCAAAAGTAATACAAATATTCAATTTTGCTACTTTGTAGTATAGTTCTACTAATGAGAAATAGTATTCTATATTAGCTTCCCGAAAAGTCAAAAAACAACCTCATAGACTTTGCACGGGCTTTCCAGTAGTCAAAATACATGTTTTTTCTGCCTGATGGCCCCATATTATCAGGTATCTGGGATTTGGTGCCTATTGGCGGAATTGCCTGCAGGAAGGACAAGTCGCCTGTTGGGAATGGAGGAGCCGTGTTGAATGATTGCTCCGGAGTTTCCGGTGTAAACAGGCGCATAAAAATATCTTCGTCATTGGATACTACTGTGAGTGGCTGACCATTTGTCATAAGTTTCATCCAGTACATCCTTGAATGATAGCCTTTAAACTCAGGGTATACAAAGTCTTTAACACCTGTAATGGTATTGTTATAGTCTTTATCCCACACTCCCAATGAATTTCCTTTCATGCGGTTTTTCCATACACGATAAGGGCCATCGCCAAACCATTGCACTGCTTTTACCTCACTTTCGGGAAAGGAGAAGTTAATTCCCATAAAATCAGAAAGGTATTCCTGCGGCCGGTAAGCAACATCCAGTTGAACCCATCCGGAGGGAAATATTTTCCATTGCACATACTTAAAATTACTTTCTTTCCCGTATTCATTTTCAATGAGAAGGGAATCGCCATCCATGCGATAGTTCATCTTTTGGAAATCAGCTTTGCCATCACATAAAACAGGGCCATTGCCGAGGGGAATAATACCATTGCTGTTCTTGGCCCGCTCCAGTAATCCGTTGTTTTTATTGAAGGTAATGGTTATTTCATTTACGGAAACTATCAATAAGGAGTCCTTCTCTTCTGTCTGAATTTTACCTTCCCCGTTTTTTATTACCACTTGCCCTGCAACATCCCCGGGCAATGATACAGGCCAGCTCCAGGTAAATAGTATATGGTCGAATGCATCCAGGGCAGTTACGTATAATACATCGAAGTTCTTCCAATCTTCTGGTAATGTCAGGTTTAAGTATCCCCAGTCGCCGGGTTCGATAGAAGGTGTGGGAATGCCACCTGTTTTGTTGGTCTCTTTTCTATCCGGGCCGGGACCGGAATATTTTGTTAGTTTCCATTTAAATGTACACTGGTTCATATTGGTGTAGTGGTATCGGTTCTCAATCTTTAGTCTTCCGTCGAATGCAGGGGTTATTTCTTTCGGTTCAAAATATACCGGGCTCCAGACCTCTTTTACGGTATAGAAACTACCCTCCTTTTCACGGTAGGGGCCAAGTATGCCATCTGCGCCATGGTTGCCGTCAGTGTCTATAATGCCATTTTTATCTTTGCGGACCACACCTTCATCAGATAAGTCCCAGAGAAAGCCGCCGGCAGAGAGGGGCAGATGCCACATAAGTTCCCAGTAGTCGTCGAGGCCGGCGCCATGGCCGCCATCGTATAGGCCGTGCAAGAATTCTGTTGGAAAAACAACTTCATGGCCATGGAAGCATGTACCGGCCCCATAGTCATAATTTATGTAATGCTCGGTATTTGTACCCTTAAAGGTCTCCCAGGCTTGTATCACAGGCCGTTTTTGTATGTCCAGTTTTTCATACAGGGGCAGGAGATCGGGGTTATGGCCTCCTTCGTTACCGTTTACCCACATTACGATGGACGGGTGGTTCATATTGCTGGCAAGCATCTCGTGTACCAGCTTGGTACCCACTTCGGTATCGTATGCATCGTGCCATCCGGCCAGCTCGTCCAGCACAAACAGGCCCAGGGAGTCGCATACATCCAGAAAATGCTTGTCAGGAGGGTAATGGGAATTTCGTACTGCATTCATGTTCATTTCCTTCATCAGTTCCACATCCTTTATACTCAGCTCTTTGCTCACAGTACGTCCGGATGAAGGCCAGAAACTGTGGCGACATATACCTTTAAATTTGACCTTTGCTCCATTCACATAGATACCATCACGTTCACGTAACTCAACAGTTCGAAAACCAAAGCGTTCGTTTACAACATGGCTTCCCGATGATGTGGTTAGTGTGAACTGAACTGTGTATAGATTGGGAAATTCAGGAGACCAAAGTTTCGGGTTGCTAACCTTTGTAGCCAGTTGAATTTTTGTATCACCAGCTTTAACAGCTTTTTCAAAAGCATCACCTGTTTTTTGGCCATCGAGGGTGTAAATCTGAGCAGTAACTTTTCCGCTGTTTACACTCCCTTTTAATTTAACGTTGGCTGTAAATTCTCCATCGGCCCGGGCATTTAGCTCTAGTCCTTCAATGTATTCTTTGGGTGTGGCTTCAAGGTATACAGGCCTGAATATTCCTCCAAATATCCAGTAATCGGCATGCCGTTCAGCCTTGTTTATGGACTCATTGGAGGAATGTTTGGCTACACTTACTTCCAACTGGTTGGTTTTACCCACTTTTAATAGATCCGTAATATCATATGTAAACCGATAGAACGCGCCCTGATGCCTTGGCCCTGCAGGCTGACCATTTATTTTCACTTCTGTGTCGGTCATAGATCCCTCAAAAACGAGGCAAATGATTTTGTTTTGCCAGTTAGAGGGCACTTTGAATGTATACTTATACATTCCTGTTTCTTTTCCTCTAACAGTGTCTTTATCCAGGCCATAATTATAGGTACCGAATCCTTCCAGTTCCCAGCAGGACGGTACGGGTATTTTTGTCCATCGGCCGGCCTTATTGCCTTGTGTGCAATAAAAATCCCACTCTGTGGTATTGTCATTCCCGGTACCGGACAGGTACATATATTCGGTTTCCTGTGCTATTAAAGGAGTTGTAAATAGTATAACTGAAGTAAGTATAACAAGGGTTTGGTTTGAGTTTTTCATAGTATTATTTTGTCTTTTATACATTATAATATTTATTATAAAAATTGTTCACGCAAAGTCGCAAAGTTGTGCGCAAAGACCGCAAAGATTATAAATTATTTACTATTCTGTGAATATTATCCTTTAGAATTTTCGAATTAAAGTTAATGATAAGGCCCAATTTTATATCTGAAAGCTTTAAATAGGTTAACAATTGTGAAAAATTCACAGGGGCTAAAGATTCAACCGATTTTATTTCAAGTATCACCAAATTATTGACTAATAAATCAACTCTATATCCTACTTGTTGTTTAACTTCTTTATATACAAAGGGCATTGGAACTTGCTGTTTTACATCATACCCAAGTTTCCTCAAATCATAAGCTAAAGCATTTTCATAAGCCGATTCTAATAATCCCGGACCGATATTTTTATGCAGGTCAATAGCTGCACCTATGATTTTATTTGACAATTCATTTTCATTCATTATCCTTTGCGTCCTTAGCATGTTTTCTCTTTGCGCCCTTTGCGTGAACCATTGCTTTTAATAGTTTTATTGAGTAGTTGTTTTTTAAATTTCAAAGATTTTAGTTATCCACCACCTTAAACTCATAATTCCCCGATCCCACTCCAACAAGGGTATAGCCATCTTCAATCCCAACAATTTTGACATCATTGACCTTATTTAAAAGCTTCCCCCCTTCGGTAATTACTTTTTCATTTTCAGTAGGAAGATATACAATAGCCTTAGTATTTACCGGAATTCCCACTTTTATGGTGGTAAAACCGGACTTCCTCTCCCAGCTACTGACAATTTCACCATAAGGAGACATGAAGCTAGCCTTAGCACTGGTAATATCTCCTACAAATGATGGTTTTATTACTGGGTACTTATATGCAATAGAACTATCGGCTTGTTGAATGCCACATAGTCCTTTATAAAACCACTCCATGATATGCCCAAGCATCATATGGTTATTGGAAACCACCGGAAGTGCCTGCCAGGACTCTGTAAGTGATGTGGCTCCCTTTCTAATTTGAAATCCATAACCGGGAACATCATCCCTGTTATTCATTTCATAGAACAATTGAGATTCCCCTCCAAAAGTTAGCGCTTCAACAAGATAATGAAAGCCTATGTCGCCGGCAGTTAATGCCTTATCGTTATTTTGGATGGAATCAACCATGTTATGAAGCACTGCTTCTCTATCCTGCTCAGGGACCAATCCCAGGCACAATGGCATGGCCATGGAGGTCTGGCTTCCGGTAGCATAGACTTTCCTGTCCGCATCGTAATATTTTTCATTAAAAGCTGCTTTAATCTCTTCGGCCAACTGCATAAAATTGTCTGCTTCTTCTGATTTTTTCATCAGGCGGGCCATTCGTGACATTAGTATTGCGTCATAATAATAGGTAGCTGTGGCCGTTACACCTTTAGGTGTAAGTTGAGCAACACCGGGCTTATTCGGGCCTAAATCATACCAATCTCCAAGACCGTAAGAAAGTATGTGATCTTCAGCTCTTGTGCCAAGGTATTGTATATACCTGGTCATCATGGGCCAAGCTTCCTGCATCACATTTGTATCACCATACCATTTATATATCAGCCATGGAAGAATAATGCCTGCGCTACCCCATTCCGGTGAATCCGTAAATCCATACCCAAAATAAACATATTCAGGAGCAGTGCTTGGAATGAGGCCATTGTCTTCTTGAGAATACCCCATGTCCTTAATCATTTTTTGGTATATGTTATAAATATCAAAATTATAATGTACCGAGCCTCCCATTAAATAGCTTTGCTCTAGCCATCCCAACTTTTCACGATGAGGACAATCGATCATCATGCTTTGAGTGTTGCTTTGAATCGCATATAATATCAACCTGCTTACCTTATTGAATAATTCATTGGAACATTTAAAATCTCCTACACGGGGAGTTGAATTATAGGTATGCAAATGCTGAATATTTATTATCTCGGGAACGCCATTATTATTCGGTTCACCTGTTGGAACAGCATTTTCTATTTGTACGTAACGAAACCCATAGAAAGTAAACCAGGGCTGATAAAACTCCTCTTCTTCCCCTTTTAATGTATATTTCCAATAGTACGGGCTTCCGGTTGACTTTTGATTGATCCGGTTATTTTCGAATAATAACTCTCCCGGTCGTATAGTTATGGTTTGTCCCTTCTTACCTTTTACTTTAACGCGGATAATACCCGCCGCATTTTGTCCAAAGTCGAATGTAAAGGTATCTTCTGCCAATTTCATAACTGTATCCACCCTGAAAATTTCATTAACTTTAACCGGATGTGTGATTTCTGCTTCCAGCCTGCCATGTGGCGGCCTTACCAGCAATGCCTCTTTCCAGGAAGAAGCATCGAATGAAGGAATATCCCAGCCAGGTTGTTCCAATGTTGCATCATAATCTTCACCACTATAAATGCAACTATATGTAATGGGCGAGGGTGATGTTTTCCAACTTGCATCCGAAAGTATACTTTCGTGAGTGCCATCGGTATAAGTTATCTTTAAAACCGCAATCATCTTTGGATTGCCGTAGGTCATTAATAACTTCTTATACCTTTCATTATTAATATTGTGAAACCCATTTCCAACCATCACTCCTATAGCATTTTCGCCTGGCCGGATATAGTCAGTGACATCATATGTATTATATAAACAGGTTTTACTGTAGTCTGTCCAGCCAGGTGAAAGAAAATCATCACTGATCTGATTTCCATTCATAAAAGCTTTATATTGGCCCAACCCGGTAATGAAAATCAAGGCAGATTTTACATTTTTAGCAATCGAAAATTCTTTCCGAAATAATGGGACAACAGCCCTAAGCTCTGCTTTGCCCTTGGCACTGCTAAACCATGGACTAACTCCTGGAACAAGATACAGCGAATCTGCCAATTCTTCATAGCCGATCCATTTTGCCCCACTCCAGTCAGTTGAATCAAATAATGCAGTAATAAATGTTCCTGTTTCACTCCATGACGATTCCCCACCTTCCTTATCCCAGATTTTTACTTTCCAGAAATATGTTTTGCCTGCTTCCAAAGGCATTCCTTCATAAGGTATTGATAACGACTGATCCGACTCTACCTTTCCACTGTTCCAATGGTTTCCTTCATTCTTACGTAAAGTATTCTCCTCATCTGAAACAATAATCTGATAGGCTGTTTGAGACTGGTTTCTTTCTTCGGAAGTCATAATCCAGCTAAACTTAGGTGTTTTACCAATGCCTGTCGGATTTATTTTCTGATCACATTTTATCTCAGCAATATCAATTGTTCTTGAACATGATAAGCTGATGAAAATTACCGAAGAGAGAAACCAGATGTATTTTCTCATACTTGAAAATTTAAATGCTTAATTTTGTTTTTCTTCTTCCGCTTTTTTACGTTCCAGCATATCCTTTTCGGCCTGCTTTAGATCAATTCCGGCTTTGGACAAATAATTGTTTATCCTTCCTTTGTATTTACCGAAAGTTGCATGTTTTTTATCTGATGTTTCCCGATCCATAGCCAATTCGCGTGCCTCAACAAGACAAGCATAGATAAATCTTTTTTGTTCATCGGTCAAGTCCGGTAACATCTCCATATACACCTGATAGGTTCTAGGCATTACGCTGTAGGTCATACCATCTTTTACTTTCACAACCTGCTCAGCTGTCAATTCGGATGCCAACCTGCCAATATATGCAGCATGCAATTCGTACAACTGCACTGTAGCAGCCATCTTTACAGCATCAACCTGAAGATTTATTGCTTCTTTTTCCAGTCCGGCCTGAGCTTTTATTTCTTTTACTTTGGCATCCCTTGTATCATGAATATTTGCAAGATCTTTGTATTGCTGAACAACAATATTACGTACACGGATATATTTTTCAGGATCAGCAACCGGGCTTAGTACATCGGGTAAAAACTTGCCAACCCGTTCAATCAGAACACGGGTATAAGCCGTATCGGGATCTGGAGATTCTTCTTGTGCATTAATAATTATAGATGTAAGAAATGCTATCCCCAGGATAAATAGATAATTCTTCATTGTCATTTTATTTAGCTCTCAGGCGTTACCTTCGGTGAACTCACCAGCTCGGTTCAGCCTGAAATTTGTTGTAATTATATATGGAGCGATGCCCCACGCTTTAAAATATAGGACATTCAGCCTTATTAACTTATTTTAATAAGTCATGTAAATCTTTAAATTCAGCTTCCAAACCAGCTTTATTTTTAATCTCATCTGACACCTCAGGACCATTGTTTTTCCATTCATTGCCGGGTCCGGGCGTATTGGAGAAAAATTTATCTTTTTCTGTCCAGTTATTTATAGATCTTATATAGGAAGAACCTTCATCAAAATATATGTATTGGTAATGCTCCGGGATGTGAGCATATGGTGCCTTCTCCAGATTTTCGATCCGGTTTTCACTTATTTCTGTATTTGGTTGTGCTGATAAGGTGTATATTCCGCCAACGTCGTACATATTTTTGGCAAAATGATGAATGTAATTTGCATGAACCCTGTTGTTCTTCATACAGGTGATAGTTTTAGTCCATCCCCACCCTATGCATATGCCTGAATAATTAAGATTACTTACTTCATTATGTTCAATATTTACATTTTGGGCGTACCCAACGCTTATACCCACGCAACCCCAGTCCTCATTGGTACAATCAGTTATAAGATTGTTTTTAATTGTTTCAAACTGACAGACTTCCCTTTCATCAGTTGGATTATAAGGGACATGGGCTTCAAAGACCTCACTGCCAAAGAAGCCCATTTGCAAACCGGTTCCTCCAATATCATTGATAATACAACCTTCAACCAGATTATGATTGGTACCACTCACAAAATCGAGTGCGGAACCAGCCATATGCTGGAACCTGCATCGTTGGAAGTGAATATTGTTGGCATTTTCAACTGTCACACCGGCTGATTGTCTTTCAATCCAGGCCTGGTTTTCCAGACCAGCCTTATCGGGTGTTCCCGGTTCGAGAAGCTTATAGGCATCCGTAATAGACCATCCTGCCTGCAAAGGTACATGGCCTTGTTTCGATGGCCTCATCCAGGCGGCATGTTCAAATTGGACTCCCTTAAAATAGATATGTGATACCGGATTATCCAGGGTACCTTTAATACTTAAAATATTTTCAAGATATGGCACCACCACCTCATCTTTTGCCAGGTTTTCATCATCTTTAGGCCAATAGTATACCTTCCCCGCATTTACATCTTCAAACCATTCACCAGGTTGATTTAAAAGTTCCGGTGCATTGGCAAAATAAAAAGCAGAATTGCCATTAAGGTCTTTTTTCTCATCTATGAAAGGTGCCGGCCATGGATGCTCGAATTCAATATGACTCTCAGGTTGATAAAAAGTAACCCGGGCTGAATCGCCTGCAATATCAATGGATTTTACTCTAAGAATGGCAATTGCCCACCACTGATGAATGACAAATTCCAGCTGATCAATATGGGTCAACGATGTTTTTGGAATGGGTATCCATAATTCCTGTTTAGCTTTATTCACTGAAAGAATACGGTCTAAGGTCCCATCATTCAGGTTACTTGCACGGACAGCTTTGTTATTATTTATCCATAATTGCCGGAATTCCAGGTTTCTGCCGCCAACTTTCGGAATGTCAGCCACCCAGATCTTCCCTTTGGTTTTGGATGGCAACCCGGGAAGATCGGCATCCATAAGTTTCCAACCTGCAACTACCATTCCTCCACTTATTACAGGTGCTTCGCCCGGAGCGGCCTCAATCCAGGTAGGGCTGTCTTCCGTGCCGCTGTCTTCAGGACGAAGGATAACGGGTTCAACCTGCTGATAAAGACCTCCCTTTAAGATGATGTGAACCCCTCCTTTTATGGAAGGATCATTTAAACGCCTTAATTCACGGATCTTTCGAACGGCCATTAAAACCGTTTTCAAAGGTTTTTCTTTAGTGCCCGAATTACTGTCATTACCATTGGGTGACACCCAAATATCGATGGCGTTTAATTGAAAACTGAAAAATAAAATTAGAATAGTTATGGTTAAAGTTTTAATTTTCATATCATTTTATTTTTTACCGCAGAGGCGCAGAGAAGGCGCAAAGGTCACAGAGTTTATTCTTTGCGGACTCTGTGCATTCTTTATGCTCTTTGCGGTTTATATTGTTTTTTGAAATATTGATTTTAAATATCGAGTATTTGCCCCGAAGTTGCCGACCACATTTTTTGGGTCATTGGCATCGCGGGAGCGTTCGATAACCAGCCAGCCTCTCCAGTCCATTTCATCCAGAGTTTGTTTTACTTTAGGCATGTCTATTCTGTCATTATTCTCCAGCCACACTCCATCTTTGTCGGTACAGTGGATCTGGCATATACGGTCTTTCCCAAGAATTTTTAATTCGTTTATCAAATCCCTTCCGGCTTCCAGTGGATTAGCAAAATTGAAATAGATCTGAATGGATTTAGAACCGATCTCTTCCAAAAGTTTTACCTCACCCTCAGCATCCAGGGCAGTTTCAAGGCCAATAACCACATTAGAAGCCTCTGCCATTTCCGCTACTTTTTTCATCCTTTCAACGATAACTGGTCTAAGTTCAGGATACTGAACCAGATCCCCTTTTACACCCAGGGGTAAGAAGGCAACCTTCACATTCATTAAATCCATGGAATTGATGCAATCACGCACCATGATGTTGTATGTTTCCCTTTCGGCAAATGACTGGGCATAGAAGCCCGACATGGCAAGTGAACAAATCTCTATATTGTACTTGATCATTTCATCCCGGAAGGTTTTACGAAATACCGGATCCAGTATTTTATTGTCAAATGTCTCCCTGTCACCAAGTCCGCCCATATCCAGTTCCACTCCATCTGCACCTATTTCGCTGGTCTTTTGAAATGCACCAACTTTTTGGCGTTTCAGGATCATCCAGTCGCAAACCCCGATTTTGTAACGAAAGTCTGTAATTTTATTAGTAAAATCCTTAGTTACCGGATAGTTAGTTTCTTTGGAGAATGCAAGGTTAGGTAATACAGTACCTGCTGCCAGTATAGCAGCAGACCTTTTAATAAAATTTCTTCTGTTAGTAATCATCTGGATATTATTTTTTTACAGCGTTTTCAAATACTTTTTCCAATTCATCAAAGCCCTTTATTGCATTTGATGGTAAATTTTCACCTTTATCACCAAATACATACATAGCCTTGGCTTCTTCCACTGTTACTCTTGATTCATCAATATTCCCCTTTTTATCCCTCACCGCATCCAGGTTTAAATTTAGCTCTCTGGCCATAAACTCATACATGGCAAACCGTTTTGAAGGACCATTATCATGTCCCTCTTCAGGAAGATGAACATTTTCAACCTGATCTGCTTTACCATAAAATCCATATATCCGTTGCAAAAAGGGATATTCAATTTCAGGCACATGATCAGACCAGTCTTTTCCGTCAGATACGATCAACTGTGGCTGTGGGGCAGCCATGGCAGAGAATTCCACATTGCTGGAACGACCTCCGCATAAATGAGCTGGCATACCACTTTCGCAAGGGCAGCCTCCATAAAAATAGCATGATAGCATCACCACAGGAGCACTTACCCTGATCCGGTCATCTAAAGCGGTAATCAGCATGGTCTGGCTCCCTCCTCCTGAAGCTCCTGTCATACCGACCCTTTCGGGATCGGCTTCGGGTAGTGACAAAAGACAGTCTAGAATACGTACACTATTAAGTGCCTGAATGGTCATTGCAAGGCTTCGACGATGATCCTGAGCATCAAACTGCAACTGGTATTCTCCCCATCCAAACAAATCATAATTGAAGGTTATTGCACCCATTTTAGCCAGCATGGCACAGCGCGTTTGAACGCTTTCATTATAACGGCCCTCGCTGAAATGCCCGTTTGGACAAAGGATTACAGGTATTTTTCCAGAGATTTTAGCAGGTTTGTAAAGTGAACCACATATGTAAAGTCCTGGCAATGTTTCGATAGCCACATTCTGAACCGTATAACCATTCATTTTCCGAACCGGGGTTACTATCGGCTTTGAATCCGGTTTGTCAGGTAAAGGACTCAACCGCAATGCCCTCCATATGCAATCTCTCAATTCTTGTTTTCGTGTTTCCCATGATGCAACATCGTTGTATTTTGTGGCCAGGGTATCCAGAAGTTCTTTTCCTTCTTCCACGGAGAGCCTGTAGTATTCGAATTTTTTTATTTTATATTTATTTTCTCCCTCATTACGGTAAACCAGGTTTGCCGGGGTTAAAACATTTTCAAGTGTCTCTTCAACATCCGGACGAAAACGCCAATCAGCATACAAAATCCACTGATCCTTTGCCAGGTTTTCCGGATCACGTATAGTAACATTATACCTCACCTCAATATCTTTCAATACATCTGTTAATGGCCTCCTGTATTGGTCATCAGAAGTTTGGGAATGGAGAAGATTCAAGCACATAAAACCCATAATCCAAACCATGCCAATCCGCGTAATACCATAGTATTTTACCACAAAGGACGCAGAGAAAAAACGCCGAGGACGCAGAGACTTTATTTTATTTAGGCCATTCTTCATTTTTTATAAGACTTGGTTTTTTTATAATTATTCTTTTGGGATCGATTACTACGTGTTTTATTCTTTCCCGCCTCCATGTATATACAATATGAACGATACCATCGGAAGTTTGAATTACAGAGGGATATGAATACTGGCTAATTTCAGAATCTTCCAAAACAAATACTGCATACCAGTTGATACCATCCTCTGAAATAGCTACATTCAGAGGTGTACGATCCCCTTTTTTAGCTCCTTCAGGAGTTTTAACATGATTATAAACCAGTAGTTGCCTTCCATCAAACAAAGTAACTGCATCTGTTCCCGAGTTATTATTCGGAAGATTTGTCGCTCTAAGCGGAGACCATGTATCGCCATTGTCATTAGACCATGACTCAACAATCGCCCTGTTTTTACTACGGCATAATATCTGCAACCTGCCATCCTTATACTTTAATATACTTGGTTGGATGGCATTGATTGTTTTATCGTCATTTATAGGTCCTATTTTTCGCCATGTTACTCCAAAGTCAGGAGTAATCTCAAAATGAATTTTCCACCCATCACCTTCGGTACTGGAACCACAAATTAGATTTCCATTATCCAGCAATACAGGTTTGTTTTTTACCGGTCCAATAAATCCTTCAGGTAAAGGGGTAGCTTCCGACCATGTAATACCACCGTCTGCTGAACGCTTCATCCATCCTTTCCATGTAGACGGGCTCGGGCCAATCTTATAAAATAATATCAAATCACCATCCGGAATTTTATACAATACGGGATTCCAGCAAGGTTGACGCAATGTATCGTTAATAATTCCGTTGGCTACTTCTACTGGTTCAGTCCATCCCATTAACAGCTGGCGGCTCACCCAGATTCCCACATCAGGATTTCTTTCCTTGGTACCACCAAACCAGGCAGCTACAAGTCCTTTGTCTGTTTCAGCAATGGTAGCTGCATGACAGGAAGGGAAGGGTGCTTCTTCAAAAATAAATTCCTCACTAATCCAGCCTTTTTTCCAGTCTTTATCATATTGAGCTTTAATACTCCCAGATATGATAACTAAAATCAATAACATAATTACTTTCCTCTCATATTTCATTTCTATCCTCATTTTCTATTCATCTACTGTTTGAAAATTATAGTTGCCTGATGAAAGGTCAAAAACACATACGTCACTTTCCGTGCCAATATACTCAATATTTGGATGTGTAAGAGCATCTCTTCCCCCCTCTTTTACATGATGTTGTGAAACAGCAGGAATATAAATCCTGGCTGTAGTATTTGCTGGAATGGTAACACTCCACGATATGCCCTCTTCCGTTTTTTTCCAATCACTCCTAATCAAACCGTGAACTGATTTATAGGAAGCATTCACATAATCAAGTCCTTTAACAAAATCCGGTCGCATAATAATTTTCTTAAATCCCGGATGTTGAGGATCAGTTCTTATACCTGCAAGGTCTTCATAAAACCACACTATTAAGTCTCCCAGGAGCATCACATGATTTTTTGAATTCATTTGGGGCCCGGCAGTATTGCCATTCCATAACTCCCAAATGGTAGTAGCGCCATTTTCAACCATATATCCCCAGCTCGGATAAGTGGTATTTGTAGCCATTTTATAAGCCAAGTCTGCCCGGCCATTTTCCGTTAATGTCCGCATAAGCCATTGTATACCAACCAGTCCTGTACTTAAGTGACCATCATTATCTACTTCAATGGTTTTTACAATATGATCAAAAACAATTGGTTTATATTCATCAGGTACCAACCCAAAATACAGTGGCAGTATATTGCCCGTAACGGAACTATCATCATAACATCCTAATTGCGGTAAATAAAAATTAGTTTGAAATGCATTCTTTATTTGCTCACCTTCAGCTAAAAAAGCATAATAATCTTCTGAGTTATTTAAAACAAATGCAAAACGTGCCATTACATTCATAAAATGATAATAGTAAGCCGTAGAAATCAATACACTGGGGTGTTTTATATCTGCACTTTTTCCTTCTCCTTCTTCAATGGTTTTGGGAGGCGGGCACCAGTCACCGTAGCTATCTTTGTCCAGTATAAAATCATCGGTCATATAGCGATCCTTCATATATTCTAACCATTTCTTCATATAAGGATAGTGCTCTTTGATAACCTCCATATCGCCAAACTGATAATAAAGCATCTCTGCAACAAGAATGTAGGTACCCGGCCAGGTCATGTTGTCACTATAATATCTGTAAAACGGAGGGGCTACATCAGAAATGGAACCATCCTCTTTCTGACTGTCCCGAATATCATTAAGCCATTTTACATACAAAAGGGCATTATTAAACAGAAAACTTTCTCCATACGAACCGATTGCCCTGTCGCCTAACCAGGGTTGCCTTTCATCGCGCTGGGGACAATCAATGGGCATTCCCTTGTAATTGGAAGCAATGCTCCACCATGCATTTTTGTAAATCTGGTTTAGTGTTTCATTGGACGTTTCAAAGCTGCCGGTGGTTTCCATCTCGTCATACACCATTTTACCACGAAAATCATTCACTGTTGGAATTCCAGGAAAATCTGTGATCTCAACATATCGAAATCCATGATAAACAAACCGTGGTTCCCAAATTTCCTGCTCTGCCCCCTTAAGGATGTATACATCTGTTGCCTGTGCGCTCCTCAAAGGCTCAGTATATAATTCTCCGTTTTCCTTTAAGACTTCTGCAAATCTAAGTTTTACCTTTTTACCCTTCTGTCCATTGACCTTCATTTGAATCCATCCTGCCATATTCTGTCCCATGTCGAGTATATACACATTCGACCTCAGATTATTAATGCTCACAGGAATTACAGTGTCCATAACTCTCATATTTTCATTCATCTGGGCCTTGTATTCACCTCCGGGCTCTTGCACATACTCTGCTGCCAGCCATTTATTATCATTAAAACCTAAAGAATTCCATTCTGGCATCTCCTTCCGGGCATCGTAAATTTCACCGTCATATTCATTATTGCTTCGAATAGGCCCGTCAGCTGTATACTTCCAGCTGTCATCCGTTCGAATCGTTTCTTCTGTTCCATCTTTATATTCAATAACAAGGTTCAGAAGCATTTTTGGATATCCAAAATCTTTTATTTTATAGGGTTTATAATTTTGCCTCATGGTATAATACCTGCCGTTGCCAAGAATTGTAGCAATTACATTATCTCCCTGTTGTATATATTGAGTTACATCATAGGTATTATACAGCACTGTTTTTGTGTAATCGGTTGGCGATGGAGAAAGCACCTGTTCCCCGATTTTTTGTCCGTTTATATATAGCTCATATAATCCCAGGCCCATGATGTAAACCGCAGCTCTTTTTATCTCGTTCGCGGTTTCAAATGATTTTCGATAATAGCGGGCTGAAAGTTCTGAATGAAACTCTTCCTTGTCCCAGGGAAATGGATGATCTGTGCCGATCCACCTGCCTTTCCAGTCCTTATAATGAAGAAGGCCCGTACTCCATGTCGCTGTTTCACTCCAGGGGCTCTGGCCGTTATTGGCCCATATTTTAACTTTCCAATAGCATTTTTGTTTACTTGTAAGAGGTTTCCCTGCATAAGGTATATTAATTGCCTGATCTGAAATAATCCTTTCAGAGTTCCAAAGGTCTGCACTGTCTTCGGTAAGTTTATCAGGGCTAGTTGCCACCAGAATCTGGTACTCTTCCTGCCTGATATCCATCTGCTTTCCTTTAATTATCCAGCTTAACCTGGGAGTCACAATATCAATTCCCTCCGGGTTTTTAAGCATCTCACATTGTAGATTTGTAACCTCAAGATTTACTGGCATATTTTTTTCGCAGGAAGAGAAGAAGAGGAAAAAAAGAATATATAAAGTGTAAAAAATACACTTATATCTTATCTGCGACTTATATTCCAAATTTGTTTTCATCTTATTCATTAGGTCCCATGGCTTTCTTTATGAGCATCTCATGTTCAATGCCAGCCCATATAAATGGGGCAATAGCTTTTGGATCCGTATTTGATTTGCGTTCGCTCATGTAATATTCAAAGCTGCCATCCCGATTGCCTTTCCCTCCCAGTCCGGCAACTGAACAACTATTAGTCACTGAAATTGTGCCATCATTATTTACACGGATAAGATGATGAAGCAGACCATCGTATCCTTCTAAAGCCGTCTCCAGATATGATTTATCAATATAACCCATTCTTACTGACTTAAATAGAAAATAGACATACATGGAAGAAGCGGAGGACTCCAGGTAATTCCCCTCTCTCTCACCCTGGTCAACAACCTGATACCACAAACCTGTCTCGCGGTCTCTGTGATTTTTTATCCCTTTTGCCAGTTGCTGAATGTTGGCAATAACAGCTTCTCTTCCGGGATGGTCTTCAGGCAAATAATCCAGGACATCCACCAATGCCATTGCAAACCAACCCATGCCCCTGCCCCAGAAACAAGCCGATGTGCCGGTTTCCTTATTTGCCCAGTTTTGCTCATGCTTTTCATCCCAACCATGGTAATATAAACGCTTGGTTGAATCATAGGTGTATTTTGAGATAAGGAGTATCTGGTTTACAACATCATCAAATAATTCAGGCTTATTAAATTCTTTTGCGTATTCCGCAATAAAGGGGCTAGCCATATAGATACCATCCAGCCACATCTGGTTTGTATATTTCAGCTTATGCCAATATCCACCTTCCGTTGTTCTCGGTTGTGTTTCCAACTGACTCATCAGGGAATCCATAGCCATCCTGTATTTTTCATCTTTAGTCCGGCCATATATATCGAAAAGAATCTTGCCCGCATTGATATCATCCAATGCATAACTTTTCTTTTTATAATGATTTATGACCCCATTCGAATCAATCATAAAGTCGGCATACGCCTTTACCTTATTAAAATAACCTGTGTCCCCGGTAAATTTCCACATATCCAGTAATGCCTTGTACATTACTCCTTCCATATATCCCCAATGACTATATCTATTTACTGACACCCACCATGATAATGAATCTTTTTCAAACACTGAATTCATCATCCACTCCGACCATGAAATGCTGGTTAATGCAGTATCACAATACAAACTTGAATCAACACCTTTAAGCCAAACAGCATAGGAATATGCAGATGAATTACTATCCGGTTTTTCATTTACATCTTTATACCACTTCCCGGTATTGGCAAAAGGTAAAACCATAAGTTCAGCACATCTGCCTGTATACAGCTGAATGGGTACAATATAAGCAGGACCAAGGATGTTTTCATCTTTAATATCCACTTTTTTTAGTAATGACGGATCTTTCAGGATATACCTTACATCCTTCATCATATTTTCAGGAAAGTCATAATAGGATCCGTTATAATACAGGTTGTCTGCTGAATAAACTATTGGGCCTCGCAACAAAGCATAAGGAGGATCGGGATCCTCTTTGGCAGGATAAGGTTTGCTATCTTTAACATTCATATGGTGCTCTCTTCTCACCCAATGCAATTCCATTGGAAGTTCAATATCAATGCGATCACCAGGCTTCCATTTTCTATCTAGTGAATAATATTTCCCGGCACAAACTCCTTCCATTTCAGCTCCATTTAAATAGACTTTTGGATTATCGCACCATGTGGGCATCCTGAGGCGTAGCGTGAATTTTTGCTTTTTCTCCGGATTTACAGTTATTGTAAGATTTTCTTCTGTTGGAAACGCAGAAGAAACTTTGAGATTCACTGGTCCGGCATCCGGCAGATCAACGCCAACTTCAGAATTGATATACTGGTTTACCGTTAATGTATTTCCTCCTTTAATGGTGTAAACAAAACCAGGAAGCATGGAAATTAAACGGTGACCACTTGCAGTACAGCAATCCGGACCATGGTAATAGTTTTTGGGTTTGTCGCCATTTGGAGGAGTATTATATTTATTACAATCCCCATCAATGGTTTGGGCAGCAAAGAGATTATTCCAGAGCAGCTTTTCCATGGCATCTGCATATTTGGGATCATCGGTGAGTTCCAGCAGGTATTGTGAAAGCTGCATCCATGACATGCTGGCACAGGTTTCGATCATTTTACCAGTAAGCGGTTTTATATAATCCCGCTCATAATGCTCACCAACGCTCACTCCTCCGGTGATATACATCTGACGTTCAGCTATATCATCCCAAGCACCCGCTACTTTACCTAAATAGGAAGGATCTCCGGTAATCTGATACATCCTTAAAAATCCCAGGAAGTTCATATGAAAGGTATGCGAATGTACATACGGTTGAATTTCATTGATCTTCATTGTACCATCCGCCACAGAATCCAGTTTTGAAAAAGAGTTCCATCCGCTCCATTTATCTATGTTGTGAATTACCCAGTCTGACCAGTTCAGATAACTTATATTCCCTGTTAGCTCATAAAGCCGAAGCATGGGGTCGATCAGTAATGAACCTTCCCATGAATAATGAATGGCATGGCCGGCAAGATCGGAATGTTGCTTGCCGGAGAGTTTTTGTCCTATATTTTCAGGATAATGCTTTTCAGATGGCCAAAACTCAGCTTTTCCGGGACCGATATATTTCACAAAATAATTAGCAAGGTTTTTTGCTGTTTGTAATGCTGCAGTATCATTATATTCCTCGTATATAGTAAGAAATGCATGCATTAAAAAATAGAGCTCATAAGCATCCATTCCTCGCAAAGGTTTTTCAGGTGTGCGGATATCGGGATCGGTAGCGCCTACATAGCCCTCCGGTTCCTGTGATTCTCTTAACCTGTTGAAATATTCTATCACCATTTGCTGAAGAGCCGGATCGTGTTGCAATTCACATGAGAACACAGATGATTCAAGCCATTTTCCAGGTTGCTCAGCTTTTTTCCAGTCCCAGTCACGATGTTTTCTTTCCTCTAAAAACTTTACATGTTCTTCAATTGGGAATTTCTTCAGGTAATTGTCATAGTTTTTATACATCCTGTTACCCACAAATCCTCCTACAAAATAAAAATGATCGATGGGCACGGCTTGTTGAATTTTCCTGACCTTAATATAGGCTGAATTATCTTCAACCGAATCCTGCCCTTTTAGAGGTAATAAGCAAATAATAAGGCTTAATGTAAATAGTAGTAGTTTGTTCATTCTTAACAGCTAGTTTTTCTTTGTTTTCAATGATTTAATTAAAAATACGGCTTTTAAGTCAGGTTTGCCACCTTTTTCCACATCAAAATCCTGATCAGTCGGAGTATCGGCGTCAGGGAAACGGCGAATATCACCCGTTCTGAAGACGATTCGTTCAACTGCTTGTACAGGGGCATAAATGATCTGCTTCTTTTTGACAGAATCGTTTATTGTGACTTCATATATCCTGGTTTCAAGATTAAGTTCTACTTTAATCCTGTATTCTTCACCCGCATTATATTCTGTAATTCCGGAGTAGCGATAACCTGCTTTAACCATTATTTTACCTGATTCATCAAATATAAGTCGGATAGTACCCAAACCTGTAGCATCCTGAAATTCAACCTGCAACATTCCATGGTCATTTTGTTGTGGTACAATTGTAAATTCAGCAATCATTTTCTTTGCAGCAGGAATAACCCTTTCAGCCTTTGCAAAATCGTAATGATCCCAATCTGATAATGACAGGTATTTTTCGCCTTGAAGAGATTGAATATAAACCGGAGCCCATTTTGGACTGAAAATGTTCCAAAACCTTAATTCCTCCCCATTAGGCAGTTCATTAAATGTCTCATTTATATCATTTACAACCTTGTCTTCAACAGGTATCGGGATTTCTGAAACCCAAATATCCTCCTTATTCATGCTGTAAGTCACCCATAAATTGCCATCTTCGGGAGTTCCGTTCCCTTCGGTAATCCCACGCACATATTGCGGGCCATAGGATTTGTAGTTGCCCCCATAGCGCATCGTTGATACTTCACCATTTACCAGAAGCAAATTTTTATATTCGAGACCATTATCGCTCACCGATAAAGCCAACGGCCATCTAAATTCCGAAGGATTATAAACTGTGACATATTTCCCGTCAGATGTTTTTTGTCCCCATATTTTGGCATTGCCGTTTACAAAGCCGGGGGCACGCTTTGCTTCATAAAGCCAGGTCTTCCCGTTGTCTTCACTTATTGACGTAAGCGCATGTTTCCAGAGCCCAACTACTCTTCCATCCTGAAGATGATACCATGAAAAAGCTTTATATTCCTTCTTTAACGGAATAAGCGGGTCATCCCTGTCAGCTTCTTCTACCCATTGCTGCATCATCAAAGGAACAGACAGCAACTCATCGCAAGCTTTTACAAATCCTTTATCCTTAGATTTTTTATAGTTAGGAAACGATGTATTCCCTTCATTCCATCCGTGATTATACCTTATAAAATAAATAGGGCCAAACGATCCGTCCTTATATATTTCTCTTACTACACGCCCGATTCCTTTACCATCATTCGGGCTGTCTTTTGCATTTAATGAAATACCATAAAATGCCAGCACCAGTAAACGATTATCCTTTGAAACATAAAATCCCATTCGCTGGTGATTCACAGCTATCAGGTCTTTAGCAACACCCTCAACTCCCTCTTTTGTAGTCCCGTCAGGTATTTTATATTGAGGGAAAACAACAACCGGTTTATTCCAGTCATAGCCATTTTTTGATGTCGCTAAAAAGGTTTGTCCCGGAGGAATATGTTCACCAACGCTGTCGCTTAGATATTCCAGAAAGAAGGTATTGTTCCAGTAAACCAGCATGGGTGCATGATTATATGTCCAGCCATAACCGTCAGCACTGTCGGGGTATTCCCGATTGGCACGAACTACCTGAATATTGTGGACTCCAATAACGGGTTGTAATTGACCGTGATGATAGTCAATATTTGATAGGATCGTTCCAGTATACTTTATTATTTCTTGGGAAAAACTTTTAGTAGTAAATGTTAAAGGAATAATTAATATTAACAGAAATTTATCAAGTTTTTTATTAACTAAATAAAATGGATTTAAGAACAAAGAACACTGATTAACGATTGTTGAATTATTCATTTTAATCATTTTTTCATATTGTTTTGTGCTGTTTCAATACTTTTTACAAAAATTGAAATGAGCTCATTGTTTTCCTTTTTTAATTTCTCAATTTTAGTTTCCACTTTAAATAATTTTGCTTTATGAATTATTTTAAGACAAATGAATGTTTCTCTTAATTCTTTTAAAACTATTCATTTTATAAATAAAGTCCTTTTTTGATTCTCCACTCTGTGCTTCGCCATAGTTAAGTGCTATAGATGTTCCTGAACGAATTATTTGACCCTCTAAATGATTACCTGCCTTGGTATTAGGTATATCTTTGACCATATCAATGATCATAACAGAAAAATCCACTAATCTTTCTTCTATATCAAACTTATTCATTATCTATTAATTCTAAATTCAGAAATCGTTAATCCTTGTTCAATATTCATATCCAGGCCTATTTTACTGATTCTCTGAGATTGTATCAATAATCTCAAAATCACTTGGGTTTCGTTCGGTTTTCTTTTCAGCTTCCTCTAAAAGTCCATTCAAAATCTCCTTTGAAGCCTTGAAAATGGTTCCATGCTTATGCCCTTTAGGAATATTTACCTTATCCGTTATATCTGCAAAGGTCATAAAATCCTTTGTAGATGCTGCACCATAAATTCCTTTTCGATATGCATCATAATAAATCACCCAATCCTCTCCCAGTTTAAGAACAGTGGGACCTTCAGTAAAGGTGTCCGTAAAAGCCGGTGAGATTCCTGTATAAGGGCCAAAGGGTGTAGTACCAAAAGCTACCTTCAGATTTCTTTCAGGCCGTGTATTGTCCTTTAGAACCAAAACATAATCCTCCTTGTCCCTCTTTACGATCACAGCGTCAATCACGCTAAAACCAGGATCAAGAAACAACCTGGTATCCGAAAATGTTTTGAAATCCTTTGTTGTTGTATAATACATCCTGTGATTATTTTTCTCATCTTCAATACCCCGCTCAAACTTATAGGGTATAGTAGATGCCCAGATAATAATGAACTGATCGCTTTCATCATCATAATAAAGCTCAGGAGCCCATACGTTTACCGTAGAAGTATCAAAAGCCATGACCGGGATAAATTGCTGCTCCGACCAGTGAATAAGATCTTTAGAACTTGCATAGCCAAAACCAAGGTCTCCCCTCCAGGAGGAAGTCCAAACGAGATAAAAGGTTCCGTCAGGACCCTGAACAATTGAAGGGTCTCGCATTACCTTTTGGTTACCAACCTCAGGAACAAGAAATACACTATCAATACGCTCCCAATGGTAGCCATCATAGCTATACAGGAACCTGAGTCCTTCATTGGCTGGTTCTTTGAAGGAGGTGAAGAGGTAGACGGGAGACTCTTTTTGGCAGGAGGTGGCAATGAAAATAAGTAAGAACATAAGTAATTTTTGGACCGAAGACCAGAGACCGAAGACCGAAGACAAAACTTTACTTTTATTTCTTCTAAATGCAATCTTATTCATACTATAATATTTTATCTCTATAAACTTTCCATTATAAGCACCCAATCCATACCCGGAGCGCTGGCGCCGGGAGGGTCAAAGCCTGCTACACCTCGGTTGATAAGAGTATCGGCTGGTATAGTTGTTCCTTCCCTCGGACTATACCAACTGGTTTTTATTTTATCTCCTTTTATCCTGCCCAGGTTTACCTTAAATGGGAAGCCAGTGTAGGTATATAAAAATGCATAATCCTGTCCACGGGTTGCAATAACTCTTTCGTATTTTTCCCCATTATCTTCAGTCAGAAGGGACTGGTCAGGAATCCTTTCGAAATAAGGCTTTGAAAGGATCAGTTTTTTTAAATGCTGCATCTGACCTGCACCCGGATGGTTTAAAGCTTCCTGCCATGTATGTTTCACACCGAAAGAGCCACTTGTGTCTGTCTGTTTATGAAATTGCATAATCGCATTATGGCCGTATGTAAAGCCCGCTCCTCCAGCAAATACTGACCAATAAGCATAACGGCGAACATCGCTTTCATTCCAATATGGCTGGGCAGTATCATGTAATCCCTGCAATATCTGCTCATATGACGGTTCTCCATCCAAAGTTGGTTTTACAGGAGTAAGTGCATAATCTTCTTCTATATAATTCCAGTTATCTTCACCATATGCTCTTTCAGTATCATCCTGGTCATAACGGCGATGGCCGGACTGGAACATATTAAAATCAAGCCAGGGTTCATTATGAAACCACCATGAGGATGAAGTCCTGCCCCTCGGATGAAAGGTAATCAAGTGGTTATCATCAATATCGTTTATTGTATTGCCAATGGCATTCCAGATTTCAATGGAATCGCTTCCCATTATATCTCCTCCATTTAGCCAGATAACATTTGATTTCTTCTTATATCTTTTTGCCAGGAAGGTTGCATATTCCTTCGCTTCTTCAAGGGTTACATGCCCTCCTTTTACATTTCCTCCCCAAACAGGGACCAATCCCATATAAAGACCTTTTTGTGCTGCCAGATCAACTATAAAGTCCACATGATCCCAGTAATCATATTGGGCAGAGTCCGCAAAGTCACTTCCTTTAGTTACTGCCGGAGTTGCTACATTATGGTTGATCAATGCACTGTCTCCATACACATTTGTTAACGATAAATTATGAAGCACCATCACCTGGATCACGTTAAATCCCTTTTCTTTTCTGTCTTCGAGGTATTTTTCTGCATCTTCGCGGTTAAGCTTGGAGAGCAAAAGCCAACCCGTATCACCTAAGTAGAAAAAAGGATTCCCATCTTCATCCTGGAAGAATCTGCCATTTTCAGATACTTTGAGCTTTGGTAGCTGATTTTCATTTTTCTTGTCTGAGCTACATGCAAATGCAAAAAGCATTATAAATGCAATGATAGTTAGGTTTTTTCCCATTTTATCTCTAATTAATTTATGGGGCTAAAGCCCTTTTTTATTATTTATTTTATCCGTTGGCTAAAGCCAACGGAAATGTGTTTACTTATCAACAAATTTTTTATCCTTCTTTATTAAGAACACTATTTTCAAAAAAGCCAGTGTCAATATTATCATCCTGTTAATCTATATTTTTTCAGTGCTATAATTTTCATTGCTGTCGGCTTCAGCCAACGGACAGCATTGAATTTGTTCTTTAAAGGCTTTAGCCTCATTAATTATTCTCCCTAATTATAGCCCATCCATTTTTTTCCATAAATTCATCAATCTCTTCTGTAAAAGTACTTGTTTTATGATGAATCTCCTGATTCTTAATATAATCTCTTACTTTTTCAGTATGACTTTCGCTGACACTTACTGCCCAAAAATCATCCTGCCATGCAAATTTTGACTCTGTCAGTTTTACTTTGTTTATCCAAAAGGAAGACTCTCCTTTAATTAATTGAGCTACTTTGCTTATGGATTGATCTCTCCCCAAAGAGACTAAACAATGGATATGGTCTGAATATCCTCCGAGTGTATTCAACCATATATCCTTTTCCTTTGCATTTTTTTGGATATGTTGAAACACTTCATTCCTTATATGCTTAATAAGAAAATGCTCTCTGTTCTTTGTAGAGAAGACTGAGTGAATCCATATTCTAACCCATGACATAGTAGCTTTATATAATGGGGCTAAAGCCCCTGTTAAGTCCTGTTTATCTTTACGTTGGCTGAAGCCAACGGCAATATGTTCAATATTCAAATATTCTAATAATCAATTCTTCCTCAATGATTCCATTGCCGTTGGCTTCATCCAACGGGTATTAATTTGTATGTTCTCTTTAGGCTTTAGCCTCATCTATTCTCCTTCAGTCACCCAAATTATTTCAGGTTTGTCACTCACTTTATCTAATGTGATACCATGTCCTCCCTGTTGCTTCATAAGAGTTTTCATAATTTTCCCATCTTCCGGGTTGATCCAGTAAATGTCATATCCATTTTCCAAAGCTTTAGCCAATATTACCCTTACAGGTTCATAGGTATCATTATAGACAATATATTCTTCCTTTTCATTTTTCAATACATAATGCATCCATGGCTGACCCATCAGGTCTGCCGGACGCATACTTGCTGCATTCAATAAAAATTTTTCATTTTCAACTTTGGGGATGGATGTCAATGATCCGCCCGCCATAAAAGCTGCCCAGGCATAATCTGTATAATTTCCTTCGGAATACATTACGGCTTTCTCAGGAAATTTGTCCTTGTATTCCCTTACAGATCTGTACACCTGATCAAAAGACCTCTTGCCAGGTTTTACCTGCCGGGCATACTGGCGGGGAGCCAGGTTCTGGCCACCAGGTTGAGCAAACAGAGTACTGTCTTCACGGTAACTCCAGTACCTTATATCAATAACATTCACAATTTTAGACCGGACAGGATCATTAAGAATAGCATCCTGCACATCCTTTGATACGCTAAGGGCTATACAGGCTTCTTTCCCGGTTTCTTTTTCCCATTCCTTTATTACATCCAGCCAAAATTCAACAAAATGTAAAGGGCCTGAAAATTCAGCACTAATAAACTGGATTACACTTGAATTATCAGAAAAATTATTAAGGCACTGACGTATATAAAGCCGGTGTAGCTCCCTTCTTTGGGGATCCGAAATATCATAAAATTGTTCGGCCATAAAAATGCGTTTGTCGCCAGCATAGGGTGGGGGTTCCGGGAATCCGGTATTATTAATATTATTGGCTGTCCGCCATGGAAAATCGGCCCAGTGCGCTCCCGCTTCTAAAATATTATGCTGAAAATAATTTTGATGTAATAATACCAGACCCTTTTGATCAGCAATATCTGCAAATTGCTTCAACCGCATCCAGTACCAGTGATTATATTTTGTAAGATCGTATTTGCTTAATCCATCCCAGGCTGTTCCCTGACCACTACGAGCAAAAGGCAACTCGTAAAACGGCGGCCATACTTCACCGTCTCCTCTGCGAACACGAACATGGTCATCTCTTCTTCGTTCATACCATAAACCGTAGTTATAATCTACCGCTACAATGCCCATTTGCTTCATCCAATCAGCAACTTCATCAATATTGTCAGTTAATCCCATTTCGTATCTGCCCGGAACAAAGCGCGTAATATGAGGGGTTACCCTGTTTCTGTCATAAGGTCTCGGATCCCCTCTCCACCATTCTACCTGGTGACGATTTCCTGTGATTATACTTTCTTTATAGGTAAGCCATCCATTCTCAATTTTAATATCAGAAGGAATGGATACAATTGCTTTCTCTGGAATCCCTATCTTATCAATAGTCTGTGTGCTTTTTTTACTTGTAATTGAAATTGGATTACGTTCTGCAGCCTGATCAATCCATTCACTCAATTGCAATGCAGGCACAACTGAATTTTTCGTAAGTTCCATAGCTAATTCCGGACTGGGATTGCTGGTAGTTTCCGTTTCAAAGGGCATTAAATCCACCCTATTTATAATTTTATATCCAAGCCTGTCACTTAACTGTGCATAAAACAGACTTCCTGGATTTACATGTTCATTACATCCGTGCCAATAACCATCGCCTGCATACTGTGCCCATATGCCAAAAGCCCAATTATTTGCTGTAGGTGGTTTATAACATTCAATCCTGGAAGCCGAACATTGCCAAAAAACACTGTTAGCTGCACACCATCCGGCACCCGAATCATCAGCGCCACGGTTACTATAACAAAGGTTATTACCATCAACCTTCATAATGTCAAATAATATGCCGGTTGACCAGCTATCAATGGCTCCGCTGAAACTATAGGGTAAATGCGATTCGCACTGTACAAAAGCATTTGGTCCCGCTGCGCAAAAACCTGTAGCAAAATCATGATATCCAAACTCGGCATAGCAATTTTGAAAGAGCGTTTGTTGTCCTTCAGTAAAAAAGGTGTATCTGCGTGCACCTCCTATTTCACTGACCGGTGAAAGTGATTTGCAATTATTAACAGTGATTCTCTTTGCTCCATCATACAAGGCAACAGCAGAACCTGCAAAATGCTTAAATGCTACCTGTCGTACCCAACTATCCTGAATATTATCCATTGTAATGGCAAACCAGCAATGTTCTTCATCTATAGGATTTACTTTGTTGTATTCTGATTCTAATCTCAGATTTTCAATTCCCACCTGGCTAATCCTTCCATCCCAGGTATAGTGGATTACCTTCCCTCCTCCATATTTCTTTTCGATAGCACAAGTTAGCGGGGCATCAATTGTGATAATATTTCCATCAACCGCAACCACCTTCCTGTCCCAGAATGTAATACGCTCATTCTCTTTCCATCTTAACCAATCTGTTTCCCCTCCAAAATAATCCATTCCCAACTTAATAATCCATTCCTGGTTTGGTATTCGTTGTATTAAAATATTATCGCCTGCTTTTAAGCCATGGTTTGTAGTAAGCTGAAGTTGAAATGCATTTACCGGAACATATTCCTCCTGTATTTCCAGCACCGATTTTTGTTCACGATCATACTTCCCAGTAATTGTAATAAAAGTGCGTCTATCCTTTCCTGTTGCAAGTATTACAGTCCCATTATCACCCATACCACAACCTCGAATTACAATACCTGATTGATTAATTCGTAAACCTCCTGAAACTTCATGAATGCCTTTGTCAAGCAATACTGCTCCTCTGAAACCATTCTCATCCGCAGAAAGTCTGGATACATAATCAATAGCTGCCTGGATGCGTGTTGTAGCATCACTCTGTATACAGGGAACAATAACTTTAACATCAACATCCGGAATAATTTTCTCGCTTGCCATATAACCACAATATGAAAAATCAGGAATTCTATTACCTAGTTCATCTGCAATATATACCAACTTGCCCTCTTTGTTCAATGATAATGGTACAGGGCCTTTGGATTGTGAAAAGCTCATACTTTGTGAGAGTGCTAAAAGAAGCAAAATTATATGCAAATCAGACAGAATTAGTGGTTCACGCAAAGGCCGCAAAACTACCTTCACTACCGATCCTCCATCCAGGAAAGACGCAAAGAGCGCAAAGAAGGATTTCTTTGAAGTAGAAGTACTTCGATATGTTTTAGATCGGGTTTTTATCATGATACTATTAATGATAGCTTTATGTTATTTTGAGATAATGTATTTCGCCCTCCGTCCGCTATTCGGCGCCCTCCTTTCCGCCAGTTGGTGGAAAGACAACACAAAGACAGCATTTATAAATCTTCCAGTAATCCGTTCTTTTTATCCTTCAAAGTATCCTTGTTATTAGCCGGATCCTTCCAGTTTACCTTTTTTGAGGGATCAATTCCATTTATATATTTTTCAATATTCGTATAGCCATCACCATTAAGGTCTCCATTTGCATCCTTTGGATCTTTTGGATTAAGACCATACTTCTTCTCCCATTTGTCCGGCATACCATCCATGTCGGTATCAATATAGGGTTCACCTTTATACTCAGGATATCCTCCTACCTGGGCAACATCGGTTATAATTCCCTGTTTATAGGAATCCGGTCCTAATCTGCGATGTTCGAACTGATATAAAGAATCGATAACTACATAATTACTTAAATCAATCTTATTTTCCCTTACCTGTTTTACTATCCTTATGTCGACCGGGTCTCTTACAGGTAATGTTGCACCGGCATTTTCAAGTACATAATCGTAGGCTTCATTTGTTTCCATTAATTTGAACCAGGGCATCTCAAAACGTTTAGATGATTTAATCTGAGGCAGGAATTCTCCGGCATCATCCATATCTTCAATCTGAACGCCTTTCCAGTTGTTCTTGGTAACCTCAGGATAGCCTTCCATGATATTGCCTTCAACCCATACTTTTCCATAAATCTTTGTTCCGTTGATTTTATAACGAGATTCCGGTTTTAAGAAACGGTGCCCTACAGGTTCGTCTGTCGGAGTAACCGGACCAGGTTTGTAGTAATTGTTAATTAGTTGGTAACGAGAGCTGAAATCGCCACCGTCCATTGTCCGGTGATACCAGTTGTAAACCACATTATTGGCAAAATTAAAGGTGCCGTTCATACCTACTGACGGGTTACGCCCGGTATTATTTGCCCATAAATTGCGGGCAAACAAACAGTTTTGACCGCCCAAAGTACTTCCAAAAGCATGTCCATAGGTATCCAATGCTTCAGAGAAGATGCTGTTCTGGATCGTGATATTTACTAACGATAACTTATGCACAGGTGCTTTTGGATTTTCAGGGGCGTCGCAAAACATGTGACGGTAAAGTGTCATGTTTTCATCGAGGCCCCAGGAAGCTGATATATGATCGATAATGATATTTCCAACCGGGTTGCCACCAATGGCGTCGTCCCGACGACCAACCCAGGTGTCGCCTCTCCGGAAACGCATATGACGGATAATTACATCATGTGTATTAATAAGGAAGGATTCACCTGCAATACAGATTCCGTCTCCCGGGGCAGTTTGTCCTGCAATGGTGATAAAAGGTGCATTAATATTAATAGGTCGTTCTAATTGAATAATACCCGCCACGTTAAATACCACAATGCGGGCACCACCTGCAGCACATGCCTCACGAAGGGTCCCCGGACCATGGTCGGCAAGGCTGGTTACTACAAATACTTTCCCGCCGCGTCCGCCAAAGGTGTACATTCCACCTCCTTCGGCACCGGGAAAAGCAGGTATGTCAGCCTGCGGAAGATCGTCGGCACGAAATGCCCACTGATTGTAGGCTTTGTCGTTTTGCATATCCTCGTATATAATCGGCCAGGCTTTTTCAAATGCTTCATCTTCGAGCGCATCCCAAATTTTATTTAATGAGTCGACTATTGGTTGCACTCCACTCATAGAAGGGTACTGCGCAGAAATAGAAATGGAAAATACAACAGAAAAAGTCAATAAAAGTTTTACTATTTTCATCTTTTTAAATTTTAAAGGTAAAATATCCGCCTTTAGAAGGCAAAGTATTTTAACACTATATTGATTGTATTAATGTATATAAAATTTTGCAGCCCTGACCATCCCATGTTGAGTAGTTAGTCTGGCTATATAAACACCTGATTGATAAGAACCTACATGCACCTGTTTAACATTTTCAAATTTGTCCATTAATACTCCCGATACAGAATATATTCTGATATCTGCCTCCTCCGATATATATAACTCATTGCCGGCTACATATATTTTAATATCCGGCTTAATAGTTTGCCGGAAAGGGATGCCTGTAACCAGACCTGACATTTCACTAAGGTTCCCGTTTACACTTACCGACTTAACAGAATAGGTATCTCCGGAAACCATGTTCGTATCTGTGATTGTATCAGATGCTGTAAACCCGAATATTTCCCCGTTCTTAAATATAATATACCCTTTGGCTGTATCAATGCCCGTCCAACTCACCTTTTGACTGCTAATTTGCAATCCTGATGGCGCTGCCAGGCTTTCAGTTATAGGAAGAGGATCCCACTCTACATCATTCTTTTTAAGAAAATATGCCAGGTTATAATAATCGTTAACCTCTGAAATCGTCAATTGTTTGCTCCATGATACACGCGATGATACATCCAATATAACACCTGCTGTATCACGGCTTCTATATTCAGCAAAACATCCTGAAAGATGGTTATTCGATTCCCATGTCGACCAGCCTTCAGGTTTTATATGATCTCCCAGACGGCAATTGATATACACCGATGACGCATCTTTATTCCATGGACGTCCCAGATAGTAACTGCTATTACTCACACCTGAAGCAGCAAGTACATCACATCCTTTGAAAAGTAACCCATGATAAATAGTAGGATCAGTGGAAGGATAATTTGGTTGAGTAATAGTTTTTGCATCGGCAGGAGCTGAAATATAACTGCCTCCTGACTTGCACATTATGGTGCAATTTTCAAATACACAAGTAGCATCACCATAAATAAAGTCAGTGGCACCGCTTATATAACAGTTTAAATTATATTGGCGGTTTTTATGCGCGTAATACGTATCCTGAAATCCGAGAAATTTGCAATTCTTAAATACCTGGCGTTCACCAATAGTATGTATTGCCAATGCCTGCCCTGCAGCGCCGGATGAATTCTCAAAGGTTATATTCTCCGCATAAAAGTCATTAGCTTCTGCATAAAATGTGTGTGTTTGTGCTGCCGGGGTTCCATCATTATAATTATCGTCGTAAGTAATTATTACACTATCTGCATCCTCTCCAATAAGGCTCACGTTAATTTTGGTTGCGGCCAGGTCAACCTTTTCATAATATACTCCTTTTTTTACAAAAATTAAAGTCCTGGTACTACTGTTGTTTGATACGCTATTCAATGCTGCCTGAATAGTAGTATAATTACCGGAACCGTATTTAGCCACCACTTTGTTAAAAACCTGGGCTTTACTGCTATTTTGTCCAATTAACAAAAGAACCCCAATGGATACATAAAAAATCCTGCTCATCATTCTATAATATATTTACTAAGAACCCTGAAATTAAAATGTATAAAGTCTACCATGGTGTTGCTTGTGAAGGATAAAGAAACAGTTAAAAATACCAGGCGCAAGTTCATCTGTTTCCCTTGCGCCTTGGTATTATTCAATAATGTTGTACCGGATAATCTGTTGATTTAATTTTCAGATCGCCGCAAAATACAATCACAGATAAGATTATCTTATGTACACTTTATGTGCATACCCCCTTTGATTTCTCACAATATATATATTGTGGCGCTCAACAGCAACAGAGGTTCCTTTGCCTATAAACTGACCTAAGATATTGTAGACTTCAATCTGGCCTGAATTTGAAAGGATTATATTATCTTTAATAGTAAATAACTGAGATACTGAATTTGTTTTTATCTCTTTGTTTGAAACAAAAGTACCTGTATCTGCAGTAATAATCCATTGATGAACCTTTACACGTTGTGCAAGGTTTGCAGTTACTCTAAGTACAATCGAGCCTTCTTGTGAGGCTTTAATCATAGTATCAATAGCCGTATAAGCAGGATCTCCGGCTTCAATTTGGAAAATATCTCCGCTTTTATTATCTTCCGCACAACCTACTTCGATAAAATTATCGTCATCCCAGGTAATACTATCTTTCGAATACTCTATCCATAAAGTAACAGGTCTAGTAGCTGTTTTGGGGGTAACATCTGGTGAAATAATCACTTTTATGCTTTCAAGGTTTTTAATCGGAGAACTTACAATATATCCCCCACCTTGAGCGGAATCAGTACCAGCATAAAGGTTTTTCTTCAGCATGATATACCCAAGCGGAACTCCCGGGGCAGGCTCATTTTTGGTGCTACAGGTAGGCATAATCATGGTCTTTTCATAGAAAAAACCTTGTTGTAAGCCAGTTTCCCAAAAATCATCATCGCCCCAAAAATCATCAGGATTCGGACAACCAGAGGCCCATTCCCCCTCTTCAATAATATCATTCCCATCAATATCGGCAGGCACACCATAAAGATAATAACCTGAATCGGCAGGAGTAAGCGTAGAAGGATCTAATGTAAAATCTGTCTGGGCACAAAGGCCAAAAGATAATGCTGCCAGGAAAAATCCCAGCCAAGTTTTTTTGTGTAAATTTTCTTTCATAAATAGTAGTTTAGTTGGTTAATAATCTGTAATTAATAAAAAATCTTGATTAAGACCTGACAGGTTTTCAAAACCTGTCAGGTCTTTTGTTGTTTATCTTACATACACCTTCTGAACAAACCCATCAGGCGCTTTTACAATATAAATGCCCCTTTCAACAGCCACCATTTTCCCGGAACCGATTCGCTGTCCTAAAATGTTAAAGACAATAATTTCAGCGCTTTTGGCAATAATTAAGTTATCCCTAATCTCAAACATGCGGGTTTGATTATTTGCCAATAGATCTCTGCTTGATACCACTGGTTTCGTAGCAGTGATTTCAATTTTATGGACATCAAGAAGTCTACCTCCCAAGGCGTAAGTAGGGACCATTAACCTTAGTTTAATAGGTCCAGCCTTGGATGCAGCTATCATAGGCCGTAATTCTTCTGAAGTAGCAGAATCATAAAATGCATGAGCAGCACCTGCCTGCTCGGTAAGAGAATAGAGATCATCATCAAGCATATCTGCTTCCCAGGTTGTTCCATCATCTGTAGTATACTCTAAGAAGAAGGCAACAACTCTGTCACTTCGCACACTAACATCAGAAGATAAATCCATAGATATAGAAACAAGATTTACAATTTCAGGAGAAATAATAGCACCTATTGCAGAATCCAAAGTTGCAGACACACGTAATTGTACATATCCATCAGGTATAGCAGGAGGGTCTGTATTGTATTTTGGTTCACAATCAGGCATTACCATCCCACCAGTGTAGGAAAATCCATTATATACACCTGACTCATCATTATTACTAAAATTAGCATAATCTTCATAAAAATCCATGCATTTACTAGCCCATTCCCCCTCATCAATTGTTCCATTTTCATCAACATCGGCCGGTATACCATAAGCATAGTAACCGGAATCATCTGGTGTTACCTCTGATGCATCAAAGATAAAAGTAGTATCTTGTGCAAATAAGTTTGTATATAGCATAGGAGACACAAGAAACAACAGTAGTTTTGTAAAATTTGTTTTCATAGTTATTTTCTTTTGATTTAATATTATAAGGTATTAATTTATTATTCAGCATACGGATCAAAGCCCCCCTCGTTCCAGCCTTCTGTTTGCTTAATAGCAGGGCTGCGGTCCAGCACTGTTTGTTGTATCGCAAAGAAATTGTACAAGGGCTGAGGGAAATTGATTACAAAATCCTGATATTCCACTTCATATTCCTCTACAGAAAAATAGGTTTCAAAATCCGTATCAATATTAATTATATCCTGATAATTGGCTACAAAATAATCAGCAAGAGTATCTATCCCAATTCCCGGAATTGGTTTGAGGATGGTTGCCAAACCGTGTCGCTGTGTACCATTCAGTGTCATAACAGAACCGAGATCTCCCGAGAAACAATTACGACGTCGTAAATCCCAGTATCGTTTGCCTTCGAAAGCCAACTCTACCTGACGTTCAAGCATTATTGCTTTACGCATGGCAAATTTATCCATTCCTGATTGAAGTCCATAAAGATTGTCTGCACCAGGAGTGATGCCAGCCCTTTGTCTTAACTGAATTAACATATCATAAGCTTCATCCCTTTGGTCAATCTCATTAGCACATTCTGCCAGGTTTAGCATTACTTCTGCCAATCGCAATTCAACCCAGTCAGTACCTGTTTCACGTACCTGATCCTGAGGGATAGACTCATCTATATTCTTTTTACAATAAAAACCTGTCTGAGTGGCAGATGGAGTTTCGATGCATGCATAAGTTGTATCTGTGCCGCTTATAACCGGATAATAATAATGCCACTGTTTTGTGTCATTTGGGAAACCCGCAAATGCCCAAGTCATACCATTGTATGCAATGGTTGCGTAAAATCTGGGATCACGGTTTACCCAATATCTTTCAGGGTCATAACCCGAAGCCGGATCATCAATGGACAAACCATTTTTCATCGGAAATGCTTCAACCAGTTCCCAGGTGGGATTATTTAAGCCCCCGCCAGTGGTATTTCCAAAAGCCCTGGGCCTGCAATCATTTTCCCATCTGTGTGTTTCCCCAAGATTATAATCATATAACCTTACGATTATACGTTCATCATTATCTTCTATAAAAATATCTTCAAATTTGGAGTATAATTCCTTCCCGGATTTAATACAAGTATCATAGGCTGCCTGATTGGCCTCAAAAGCCATTTGCCAACGCTCCTGTTTATTTCCCAGATTAAATTGAGGACTTGCCCAATACAACAATACCCTGCCTTTAAAAGCCAATGCCCCTCCTTTTGTTATCCGACCTTCTTCACCTGGCCAAGATTCAGGTAACATAGATGCTGCCTTATCCAGATCATCCACAATCTGGTAAATACATTCGGATGTCTTACTTCTGGGAATATTTAATTGATCCGCCCATTTATCCTGAACGGTCAATACAAGAGGAACTCCGCCATATAATCGGACCAAAAGCCAATATTTATAAGCCCTGAGAAAATACGCCTGTCCCAGTACCTTGTTTTTCCCCTCTATATCCATTGAACCTTCATTAAGACTTTCAATAGCAATATTTATCTCTCTAATTGTAGTATATGGAGTTTCTGTACCAAAATCCCCAACACCATCACTGGTAAGTGTTCCATATATATAGTCGTTATTTCCTGGCGACTCATCGGACCGGGAGGATAAGGATTGAAACATTGTTGATGTGAAACATTTCGTATAAAGCGTATTGATATACAACATAGCTGCATCTTCATCATCCCATATTTCCGGGTTTATTGCCCCTATAGAAGGTTTTTCCAGTACTTTCTCACAGGAGGAAAATACAACTAATACTACTATTATTATATATATATAAAACTTTTTCATACCATTGAATATTAAATAGTTATTTTCACTGCAAAATGATACTCCCTTAGTAGGGGATAGGCATTGTACCTGGATATGGCCGGATCCTTGTATTCAAAAGGATTAATGACCGTCCAAAGATTTCTTCCCGTAAAAATGAATGAAACAGGTGGAATTTTATACTGATCGGTAAATTTTTTGGGTAAATCATAGGATGCTGTAATGGCATTCATCCTCAACACATTTCCGTTCCTTGCCCAAAAAGTAGACTTCTGTGTTGCCCTGTTATTATATGGCCTTGGATACTCTGCATCAGGATTATCCGGAGACCAGTAATCGCTCCAAATTGCCAGCACATTTTCCCTATACTCCGGATCTTCATC
Source organism: Bacteroidales bacterium (assembly GCA_016926235.1). The sequence goes on from JAFGOZ010000398.1 coordinate 49,172, forward strand.
TGTCCATTCATATACCTCTCCTTCCATATAGATATTATGGCCGGATGCACCTGTAAAATTAGTAGCAATATTAAATCCTTTATATGACAAACCTATTTGAAAACCATAATTATAAGGTGGATTACTAAATTTCTCAATCGCCCGCATATCACTTTTGTCAATTATACCATCAAGGGAATCGTTATCACCGGCGGAACCCATATCCATGTAATTCATCATACCAGGTTCAGGATCTCTTCCTAATATTGTCCAGCCCTGTGCAATTAATGCATCCGCTTCTTCCTGGGTACGTATAATGCCTGTGGCTATGTAACCCGGTTCATCCTGGTCCATCCGTCCCATATCATCATGCCATGTATTAACTGCCGTCGGATTTTGATCTATTACCAACATCATTGACCTGGTAAAACCTATATTAGCTGATAGATGTAAAACCAGTTCACCAACTAATTTTTTATCGTACCCGACCTCCATTTCCATACCGTATGCCTGGGCTACACCAAAATTTTGTTGAGGTTCTTCTTTTGGTATACCAACTGTAGATGGAAATGAAGACTTTCTTTGTGTTAAAATATCATATGTATATTTATAGAAAATATCATAGCTCATACTAAAATCATCCAGGAAGCGCATGTCAACGCCTCCATTATAAGATCGTGTTTTTTCCCATGTAGCGCTGGGATTCACGTCCATCCCGTTAGATGCCGTGAGTCCGGTGGAGTAGTTAGTACCTCCCAGGTATGCCCCATCAGCTCTTTTAAAGCTAAGTTCCCATACCCTTTCCCCTTTCAGGCCTCTGTCATTACCAAGTATTCCGGCAGAACCCCGTAACTTCAGGTAGTTAATAAATGAAATATTGTCCTTAAAGAAGCTTTCCTCAGATACTCTCCAACCCACAGCAACTGAAGGAAAGAAACCCCATCTCTGTTCCGGACTGAATCTTGTGGAACCTTCATACCTGAAGGCTGTCTCTAAGATATATTTTTGGGCATAGCTGTAATTCAACCTGCCAATATATCCCAGTGAAGCGCCATTACCAGCTCCCTCATCATTTTCTTCGGTCGCATCTGAAAATCCGTCAATATATTCATAGGCGGGAATCACCATGGTTGTGCGGGATGCTTTAAACCAGGTATTTTCCCGTTCGCTTTGTTCATAAATAGCCAGTACATTTATATCATGCTTACCAAAAGTCCTTGCCCAGGATAAACTAGTATTTATCTGATAGCCTTTGTCATAACTTGTACCCAGGAATATTCCGTTACCGTTTGGTACAATATCAATATCACCAAGATCAATTAAAGCATCAGGGTAAATTATATGACTATTAGCTCCGGCCTCTTCAAAATTATAAAGGAAGTATGGCTCCCTGTAACTCTTTGAGTTACTGCTGCCTTGCAGATAAGTATATGAGAACCTGGCTTTCATCCCTTTAATAAAGGGCATGCGATACTCCATGGAAGCAACTACATCGTAATCCATTCCCCTATTTCTGCTGTATGCCCCGCTTTCCTGAACCGCCATTGGATGTGATGATATTATATCCTGTCCTACCGGTTTACCATCAATATACGGAGGAACCCACCTGGGTGTATTCAATAATGTTTTAAAAGTACCATACAAAGGATCGGGTTCACTTTTATCAGCATCATTATAAGGAGCGTTCTTCTTAATATTATTTGAAGACAAGGTTAATGAAGCCGTAAGATCCTTTGTTACGTCGGCATCCAAACCTAAGCGTAGTGTATACTTTTCTACATTCAGATTTTCAAAATTACCTGTTTGATAGTAATACGATCCTCCTCCAAAATAGCGCACCTTATCACTACCTCCCTGGATATTCATTGTATGACGTGTAAGATAGGATGTTTGCCAGGCTTCATCCAGCCAATTATAATCAACAGTGCGGAAATAGTCTAATTCATCTTGAGAATACATATCTGCTAATGTATTCGCATCAGGATCCGGATTTTCTATCAAATACCTTGCATTTATTAATGATGCCTGTTCATATGCGCTTAACATTTCAGGAAACTCGGCAGCTTTTGAAAAACCATATGAACCGGAATAGGTGATTTTTGGTTTCCCTTCCCTACCCCTCTTTGTTTTAACAACAACAACACCTCCTGCAGACTTAGCGCCATACACAGCAGCCGACGCATCTTTTAGTACCGATATGCTTTCAATCTCACTTGGATCAAGCATATTAAACCTGTCCATATCTTCGTACACAATTCCATCAATAACAAAAATAGGTGATTCATTATTCCATGTTCCGGCAATCCTGATACTGAGAGAAGTGGCTGCGTTCGGATTCCCTGAAGATTGACCCACTTTTACACCTGCTAAACGTCCTTCTAATAAAGTAGCAAGATTTGTAGCTGGTATTTCTTCAATTTCGCGGGCAGAAACATCTACCACCGCACCTACCACGTTGGCCCTTTTCACTTCTCCATAACCCACTACCACTACTTCATCCAATTCAGTAGCTTCGGCTTTCATGGTTATTTCAAAATATACTTTTTCTCCTACAGTAACTTCCTGTGGAATAGTACCGATAAATGTAAATACCAGGGTTGATTCATCTGTGACACCTCCAACGGTAAATTTTCCATCCATATCTGTAATACTACCCTGAGTGGTACCCTTAACAACAACATTCACCCCGGGCATGGGCTCTCCGGTTTCATCCAGTACCTGGCCGGTAACCTGCTTTTGGGCGAACAGAGAACCTGATACGAGGATAAAAATGAAAAATAAAAAGCATTTTTTCATCCTTAAAACAACATTCTTGTTTTCAGATGGGGCTCGCATGCAATTGTTCATTTGCATAAGTGAGCGTTCATTTTGACATTCATGGTTCATAGGTTTTTATCATTAAGTTGTTTATTGGTTTAATGTATGATTTTTGGCTTACTTGAACTCTAAAAATATAATTATTCCCAGAGAACAAGCAAGTTAGTAAAAATCCTCTAAAATCAATAATTATAGAAGTAAAAAAGTACCAAATCAAGGTAAAATATGAAACAGAGTTCTCCTTTCTATATAAATTATTGATATCCATTAATTTGAGTTATTATTTGTTAATGCTTTCCATCCAGAATAAGTCAGGGAACTGATATCTTTATCACTCTTAAAAAATAAGCTGGCAATGTATCCTACAACAAAAAGAACTATATGGCTGTATACTCCCAGCATATATTTATGATGAGTAAAGTTTAGTCTTCCCAAATCAAGGAGCAACCTTTTACCATCTCCAAAATCAAATTTAGAAGATGTTAGTAATGCATAGGCTGTAAACAGCACACAAGCAAGTAATCCAATATATACGCCTTTTTTATTAGCCCGTTTACTAAATATCCCTAATAGAAACAAACCGGCAATACCCCCTGAAAAAATAGAATACAGTGTAAATACAATTCCCAGAACCCCTTTCCCATCAGTTTTTACATAATACATGGCAATAAGAATTGCAGCCAATCCTGCTAAAATCACAATCAACCTGCTAAAATTCATCTTTTGTGATTCTGTACTGGCAGGCTTGAACCGAATATAGTAATCTTCCACACAAATAGCTGACAGACAATTTAGATCAGAATCAAGACTTGAGATTGCCGCAGCCAAAAGGGCCGACAGAATAAGTCCAATTACACCCACAGGCATTTTTGTCATAATAAAAAGTGGGAAAACTTCCTCTGGTTTTATGTCTGCAGGCAACACTGATCCGGTAACTTTATAATATGCAAATAAAGCGGTGCCAATAAACATAAATAATGCCCAGACAGGAACACTCATTAAAACTCCCATTAAAGAAGCCTTTATGGCAGCCTTATCCGAACGGGCTGTCAGGTATCTCTGTACAATGGTTTGATCTGTTCCATATTTTTGAATGGCATAAAATATACCATTAAAGATCATAACAATCAAAGTAAGATTGACAAAATCTATATTGTAGGGTCCAAATCCTGTTCTGCCGTTTTCCCTGGCAACATCCCATATGGTAGAAGCGCCGCCAGGAGTATGAAAGAAGATAATAAAAATAGTGATAATCCCGCCTAAGATCAATAGAAAACCCTGAATTACATCAAGCCAGATAACAGCCTCAATGCCACCCAGAAGTGTAATTAAAATAACCGTTACCCCAATTATCCAGATCATATCATTTGTATTGAATCCCGTCATTTTCGAAAAGGCAAGGGCAATGAGAAAAAATACTGTTCCCATTTTTGAAAAATGTGCTAAAAAGAAGCCCAGTGAGCTATACAGACGTGCCAGGAAACCAAATCGCTGTTCGAAATACTCATATGCACTTATTTTTATTGCTTTTCTGTATAGTGGCACAACAAATCGTATAAAGAACACAAGAGTGATGGGGACCATTAACCCCTGAACCAGCAATATCCAGTTGTTGCTAAATCCTTCACCGGGATATGCCAGAAAAGTAATGCTACTTATAAGAGTAGCCAGAATAGACATACCTATGGCCCACGATGGCAGAGAACCTCCGGCTGTAAAATACCTGTTTATATTTTTTTGCCTCCCGGAGAACCCTACACTTATCAGGACCGGTATAACAAGGAAAACCCCTATAATAACATAATCAATAATATGCAATGATGGTTTCACCATTATTTTACTTCCTCTTTTTGAGTGACTGTATTCATTTGTTCGTTATTACCCAAATACCAGATTTCATCAGGCCAAAGGTAACTTCCGGGTTTTGTTGTAATATGTAAACCAGGCCTGCCCTTTACATTCATCCGTATCACACCGGTCTCAAATTCATAAAAAGGCTTCAATTCATTTATTTCAAGAGCCTTAAGTATTGCCCAGGTTGTAGCTCCTCCTTCAATAATCAGCTCATCGATTGGAGTTTGGTCAAATACTTTTTTTACCATGACACCAACAGCATTCCTTATCTTACCTGTACATTCAGCCAGACATGTTGATTTTTGTGGTATAGCAATCACTACCTTCTTATGGTTCTTCATAGCTTCAGCTACGTCATTTGCCCATTCATCGATATAATGAGAATTGATATCAGGATTGATATACAGCTCACCCGGCATATTGGAAAGATAATGACTGCTTTCTGAAATTTTTTCTGTCAGACTGTATTGTTTAGGAAAAGTACTTCCCATAATATACAATGCATTCTCTCCAAAAGGAATATATTCTCTAATACTGTCATGTGGTTTTATATGAAACATAGTCAGAATCTCACGAAAAAAACCTGATCCACCGGCAGGCAGGGTTTTATCGTCAATTTTTGAAGTCCAGCTTTTAAGATCTTCTATACTTCCGACATCTCCTAAAATAATTCCTTCGGATGGTAAATCATCATTGGATTTTATATTAGAATGAACACTTTCCTTTCCTACTATCTCATCTACATATGATGAAGTAACGGGATATTCCGGATCGTTAGAAAAGAAAGTTTCATGTAATGGTGTCCCATTTATATAATAAACCCCTTTCCTGATAATTCTTTTAAAACTCGGGTTTGCAGGTATAACAATGGCTTTATTCATGCCAGTTACAGTCATTTGAGACAATAATTCTTCGAATACATTACCCCGTAAAACAGAGTCAATTTTTTTATATATAAAGTCAGGTTTCAAAGCCATCACTTTATTAGCAACATTCTTTATTACTCCTGCAGCTTCTTTCCCATTCAAGGATCTGGTATCCGTGGCAACAACCAGTAAATCTGTATGTATTTGCGCTATATCTTCTGTTTCTATTACTACATCCAAACCATAGCGCAATCCTACTCCTCCGATCTCCGCCGCTCCTGTAAAATCATCAGCAATCACTACAATCATCTTAAACACTTTTAATGTGAAATCAATATTCTTCAGCTAATCAATAATATTACGTCATAGAAAAAAGGAACGATGGCACCCTTCGGAAAACCAAAGTGCATAATATATGTTAATCTTGCCCAAATATCCATCATTCCAATTTTCATATGACTCAACACCTATTAACCAATAATTAACTCAAATCAGGAAACCTTAAACAGAACCTGAGATAAATTATACAAAGTATCTCATTTAGTATGAAAGAATCCCTGAATACCTTTTTCACTCGATTATATTTTTAATTTGTTAATTTAATAGCATAATCAATTGCATGCATCAATGCATCGGGACTGGCTAATCCCTTTCCGGCAATTTCAAAAGCTGTTCCATGATCTACAGAAGTCCTGACAATTGGTAATCCCAGTGTAATGTTCACTCCTTTTACGCTCTTCATCGTGTTTGTACTTTTATCCCAATTAAATCCCAATAATTTGAAAGGGATATGTCCCTGATCATGGTACATAGCCACGCAACCATCAAACTTACCCCCATGGGCAAGTGCAAACAAAGTATCCGGAGGAACCGGTCCCTCCACATTAAAACCTTTTATCCTTGAAGCCTCAATTGCCGGGGCAATTTCATCAATCTCCTCCCTGCCAAATAAGCCTCCGTCACCAGAATGTGGATTTAGTCCTGCTACCCCTATATGTGGATCTTTTATTCCAAGCTTTACAAGCCCGTCGTATAAAATCGTTATAACTTCTTCCACACGTTGCTTTTTAATAAGATCACAGGCCTGTCGCAAGCTTACATGGGTAGTTACATGTATTACCCTGAAATCTTCGTCTGCCAGCAACATAGCATATTTTTTGGTGTTGGTGTAATGCGCATATATCTCTGTGTGGCCCGAAAAATGATGACCGGCCAGGTTTATTGCTTCTTTATGTATAGGCCCTGTAACCGTGCCATCTACCTTCTTATTCATTGCCAGTTCAATTGCAGTAGTCACCGCTCTGAATGCAATATCACCAGCTTCGGGAGATACTTTCCCAAATTCAATATTTTCAGCATTTGCAGCCCCAATCTCAAAAATATCCATGGTTGAAGGTATAAACAAAGCATTTTTCACATCTTTAATTACATTGAACTTAAGCTTTACCCCTAGTATTCCGGCCACTTTTTCCATTATGGGAGCATGACCTATCAATACAGGCCTGCATTTATTCAGAAGAACGGGATTTGAGAATGTTTTTACAACAATCTCCGGCCCTATTCCGGATGGATCACCCATGGTAACAGCAAGCAATGGTTTATATGTACTATCCACCTTCATTTACTCAGACTAATTGTTTATTCATTTGTTCCTTTGTCATACCAATAATTGTTTCCACTTCATCCTTTTCCAGCTCATACATGGGAGGCAATACACAGGGTTTACAAAGGCCTTTTACATGCATCATCACTTTTAACGCGGGAATGGATTGGCTTATATTCCTGTTTAATTGATAAATCTCGGAAATCTGGTTTGTAATCTCCTGAAGGGCTAATGCCTTTAAAGCATCTCCACGAATGGCAGCATCATAAAGGTCCCTGTAAAGCTTTGGGGAAATATTTCCCGTGCTGGGTACAATCCCGTCAGACCCCTTTTGTAACGCATAGGCAGATTGTGCTGCCCAGCCCAGAAGATGTGAAAAATCCTCCCTGTCGGCCCATAAACTAATGGATGTATCCAGCCTTTCCAATCCTCTTTCGGAATCTTTTAATCCAACAATATTTGAATGATAACTCAGTTTTTCAACAACTTCAAGTGGAATTGAGAATTTTGTGGTTATGGGATTATTATACAGGAATAATGGTGCAGGCACATTATCTGCAATCTGTTCATAATACCTGAGCATTTGGTCAGGTGACAACGGATAATAAAAAGGTAAATGGGCAACCAGTGCATCCACACCCATATCTGCATAGGCTTTGCCTTCCTCAATGGTATCCTCCAGACAATTACCCGAAATTCCTGCATACACAATGCTTCGCTTATTGGAATGTACAACGGTTTTTCTGACAAGATTTTTCTTTTGTGTAAAAGAAACAGATACTGATTCACCTGTTGTGCCAAGTAAAAACGGAGAAACACCTGCTTCAACAAAGGAGTCAACAATCCGTTCAACAGCCTCTTCATCAATATTAAATTGATTGTTTAGGGGCGTAACCATCGGTACTATCACTCCACGATATTTCTTTGCAGGTTTACACATTGTCGTTTAGTATGCTTTTTGATATATATTTTTAATATCCTCGATAGTAATTTCTCTCGGATTATTCTTTAGCAACCGCTGAACCTGAAATGCCGAACTTGCCATTTTTTCATAGCTTTCGGCCGACACCCCTATCGAAGACAGTTTGCCGGGAAGGCCACATTCATGTAATAATGTACGAATAAATTTCACACCTTCGTTTGCTGTTTCCAAATCTGAAGGTTTTCTTTTACAGCCTAAAGCTACGGCAACCTCAGCATATCTCTCAGGACATGCTTCCAGATTGTATTCCATCACCCAGGGCAATAACACCGCATTTGAAAGCCCATGTGCAAGTTTATAATCACTACCCAAAGGATAAGCCAATGCATGAACTGCTGCTGTATTAACCGGGCCCAAACACATGCCTCCATATACGCTTCCCAGAGATAATTTTGACCTGGCTTCCAGGCCTTTGCCATTCTTCACGGCATCAGACAAACTACCTCCTATAAGCCGTATGCCTTCAAGTGCAAGGGTATCAGCCATTGGATGCGCATGTTTATTGGTATATGCCTCAATGCAATGGGTCAGGGCATCAATTCCTGTGGAAGCTGTAATATCGGGAGGCAAGCCCAATGTAAGGGCAGGGTCAATGAACGCGCTATCCGGAACCAGGAAAGGACTTATGATACCTTTCTTTAAATAATCTACATCATCCATTAATATGGAATTTGGCGATACTTCACTTCCTGTACCCGATGTAGTGGGAATGCATGCTAAATACGTATTACGTGATTTCAACAGTCCGATACCGGTAATCTCCTTTACTGTTTGGTCTGAATCGATCATCGCAGCCACAACCTTGGCAGTATCCATTACACTACCTCCTCCTATTCCGGCAACAGAATCTGCGCCAAACAAACGCGCATCCTGTATAAGATTCTCAGCATCACTGAACGTCGGCTCTGCTATAATATTTTTATTTACAGAAATAACGATCTCCGCCTTTTTTAATTTTATTAAAAGTTCGGAAATCATGTCTGCAACAACAGGTACAGTAACCACATATAATCTTTTCAGGTTTTTGGATTGCAGGTCACCTATAATTTTATCCACACATCCAACACCCCAAATCAGCTGCTGCGGATGATTAAACACAATTATATTTTTATATGGGTTACTTAACATATCTATCTAGCAAGAGTTTCTAATCATTAATTCTGTTTTTAAAACCATTCGCACCGTAGGTCTAGAAGGATCACTGATACGCACAATTAACTGTTCTGCTGCCCTTCGCCCTATCTCGTATGCAGGCTGGCGAACAGCCGTTAAAGGCGGATTAAGGGATATGGACCAATACATATCATCAAAACCAATGATGGCAATATCCCCGGGAACATTTAATTTACGTTTATGAATGGTTTCCAGTGCCCCTAATGTTATCAGGTTATTCCCTGTAAATAGTGCATCAGGAGGCTTGGGTAAGTTCAATAATTCTTCGCAAAGTTCAACACCACTCTCATGGCGTGAGTTTCCGTACTTTATAAGATCCCTGTCTACAGGTAGTCCGTTAGCGTTTAGTGCATCCAAATACCCGGCTTCACGCTGCTGACTTGAGGGTATCTGAGGTAATCCGGAGATATAAGCAATTCGTTTATAACCAGATTTGGCCAGAAAATCCACCGCAGAATATGCCCCCTTTTTATTTTCCACAAGTACAACATCCACATCTACCTCAGATAATCCCCGGTCAACGCATACTATGGGTAATCCGGCTTTTACAAGGTTTATCACATTCGTATCATGTTCGTTTGTTGGAGCAGCAATAAGGCCGTCAATAGATTCTGACTGCATAATATCCAGGTATAACTTGGCCTTTTTTTCATCCTGGGCAAAGTTGCACATGATAATAGCGTACTTATTCTCATAGGCCACGTCTTCAATGCCACGCAATACCTCAACATAAAACGGATTTTGAATATCGGGTACAAGCACCCCCAGAAGATTGCTGGATGCATTCCGGTTACGAAGCCTTTTTGCAACCCGGTTTGGAGTATATTTTAGTTCTTTTATAACCTGCTGGACTTTTATCCTGGTTTTGGGATTTACATTCGGATTGTCATTAATGACCCGGGAAACCGTGGCAATAGAAACCCCTGCGGCTTTGGCCACCTGTGTAAGATCAGGAATTTTGTAAACGTTTTCAATCGGCATCTTCCTGTATTTTAAGCATTTCCCGTTTATAGATTTCGTTTATTTTTGTAAACGTTTTTATTGCAATATTAAGGCATATCGATTAGATTTGCAAATTATAATGAGTTAAAATTTATTTTGATCAGGAAAAATTTATTTTTACAGTAAATTAATACAATAAATATTTCACGCAAAGTCCTCGTGATTTGTTGAATCAAACATCAAATTAGATAATTTTAAGAAAATGCTATTTGAAAAGTCCGGTTCGCGTCCTGGAAATTATATTCCTTCGCAAAGTTTGGACTAGTGTCATGTCAATACTAAAATGTTACGTATTATTCATCCGATGACTTTTTAGTTGTTTCTTTATATTTGCAATTGATCTCAGA
>JAFGOZ010000399.1 GCA_016926235.1 Bacteroidales bacterium
TCATGCTATAAAAACAAATTTTTTTCTGAACTTGACCAAATCAAAAATAGCTGCATAAAAAAAGAGGCTGCCTTTTTAGACAGCCCCCTTTTGCATATTATGCAAAAAAAATTATATGATTTATTTGGTATATATAAGTTTCTTATATATATTTGTTTCATGATATCAACAGAATTATTAAAAGGATCGCTCAAGTCTATAGTTATGAAACTATTGGCTGAGAAAGGCCGGATGTACGGATACGAGATTACACAAAGCGTTGAAGAACTTACCGGTGGAAAAATAAAGTTGACTTATGGGGCATTGTACCCTATTCTTCATAAGCTCGAAAATGACGGGTTGGTAGTAACTGACTCGGAAATAGTAAATAACCGGAACCGGATTTACTATTCCCTGACTAAACAGGGAACCACTACAGCCAAAGAGAAAATCAAAGAGCTCGAAGAATTTATCCAGACCATTGGATTATTATTACGGCCCAATTTTTCAGTAAACCTATGTACACTCTAGACATAGAACAAATTAGTATTATTGAATCCCTGGTTGAGAAAGAGGATATGCATTTTTCTCATCTGAAGGAGGATTTGGTAGATCATATTTGTTGTGACATAGAAGTTCTGATGGATGGCGGGCTAAAATTCAAAGAAGCACTTAAAAAAGTAAAAAAGGAGATTGGTATAGGGGGCCTGAAGAAAATTCAGGAATCAACTCTTTTTTTAATCGATAAAAAATACAGAAACATGAAACGAACAATGCGAATTTTCGGTTTAGTGTCCCCTACACTTATGGCGTTGGGGGGACTGTTTAAGATCCAACACTGGCCCGGTGCCGGTATTATGCTTACTTTAGGAGCTGTTTTACTAAGCTTTGTTTTTTTACCTTCTGCGATAATTGTGATGTACAAAGAAACGCAAAGTAAAAAACGGGTTTTGGTATATGTTGCCGGATTTATTGGAGGCTTTGCCTACATTTTAGGGATATTATTTAAAATCCAGCATTGGCCTGGAGCAGGCATCCTGCTGACAGTAGGGCTTGGATTCTTAGCCCTGGTATTCCTTCCTTCCTTGCTGGTAAGTAAATGCATAGATGAAACAAACAAAAAGCTCATTCCTGTTTGGATTATATCTTTTTCATCAATTTTCCTATGGATTTTGGGCTTGTTATGTAAAATAATGCATTGGCCGGGTGCTTCCATACTGCTTCTGGCGGGTATGACATCAATTGTTATAATCGCAATACCTGCATATTTTCTAATTGCACTAAAAGACTATAATTATATCAAAGGAAGTTTTATTTTTCTTGTAATAGCTATTACTGAAGTGTTGCTAACAAGTGGTCTGATGCAACTAAACATCTCATCAAATTTCTTGAATTCTTTTATTGATACGGAAAATAACCTTAAAACAACAATTCAATACCTTGATGCTAAAAATTTACAGTTTATCGAGACACAAAATGACTCAGCTGTATCTGCCCTGTTCACTCAAATTAAATCAAATACAAATAAATTAACCAATGAAATTCAGGATATAAAAATTAAGTTAGTTAATGCAGTTGAAGGGGAAAATGCAAAAAATGTTATCATTGATAATCACATTAATACCTTATGGTTACAAAATAAAGATGATATTAAAGTCACTGATTTAATGTTATTTGGAGGCGAAAAAGGTGACGGTATGGCCAAAGAATTACAGGATGGGTTGAAGTATTACACAAAATATTTATCCGGATTTATAAATAATCAGGAATTGCTGGATATAATATATAGTGATGAAGTTAAAACTGATAATGGAAAAAGTATTTCATGGGATGAATATATGTTTAAATATGTGTCTTTCATTGCTGTACTAAACCGCTTATCTTTGCTTCAAAGGAATGTTCTCTACGCAGAATCGTTGGCATTAAATGCTGTTTACGAGAAATCATTAGTTAAATAATAAAATCTAAGAATATGAAAAAGACGATATATATATTCGGTATTTTAACCTGCCTTTTAATAGCTGCAGGTATAGGTTTAAAGGTTAATCATATGGCCGGGGCAGGCATTATATTGACCGTATCAATATCATTCTTTATATTGGTTTTTCTTCCGCTGGCTCTTATTAATAATTATAAAAACCTTGAAAACAAGCCAGGGAAAGGATTTTATTTCTTAACCTATGTTACATGCTTCATTCTCTATGGAGCTACGCTGTTCAAAATTATGCACTGGCCGGGTGCGAGTGTTATACTGACAATAGCAATATCTTTCCCATTTGTAGTTTTTTTACCTGTTTTTCTATATCATTCAAGAAAAGAAGAATATCTTTCAATAAACCAATCCATAGCGGTTATATTTCTAATGGCATATATATCAGTAATGTCGGCTATATTGGCTTTAAATGTTTCTAAAAGGATGATTGATGATACCATAATTGTACAAAATGGGATTGAGCGCGATAATAATCTTTTTTTAATGCAAATAGACAATACCACAAAAAAGATAAATTCATTGTCAGATGAAGACTTACAAAAGCAATCGCAATTGATAACCAGCGAAGGTGATAAGCTATACTACCTGATAGATGAAATAAAATGGGAAATTGCGCGTGTTGCAAATTTTGAAAATGAATTTTATTCAAAAAACAGGCTTGATTTATGGGAAGTAATAGCAAAGGATAATCGCGACATGGCATCCCAGGTAATGTATGGAGATAAGCAATATGCTGAGAAGCTGAAAAAAGCATTCAATAATTACCGGGAAATGGCATTAAATATACTGCCAGACAAAGAAGAAGCTTTGCGTTTCATGATTGAGAACAGCTTTTCTACAAGCACTATACAATTCAAAGGTGATGATATCCCCTGGGATATTTTCTATTTTAGGGGACTCCAGGTAGTATGGGTTGAGAGCAACCTTACCCAGTTCCAATCCAATGTACTTTTAGTGGAATCTGAATTATTGAATTACATCTATTTAGCTGAACTTAAAAAATAATGTAAAAATGTCTAATACTCCCAAAGCCCAATTCCCACACCCCATTATGCATTATACATTTTACATTATCCATTAAACATCGCCCTATACTTGTTCTTCTTGATACTTTCCAAAACCGCAGGTCCTATCACCTGCGGTTTTTTATAAAAATGCATAAATTTTTTCTAATTCGTCATCCGTAAAATCATTTTTATAACAACGAAGAAAAACCTGTTTCTTTAATTCCCGTTCATTTATACCCGGATTTTTAGATAGAATATTCTGTTTTACAGTTTCAATCCCAAATTCAATCATCTCCAATCCAATTTTAAACCTCTCCTGGGGCGTTTTGGATTGGATGATCTGAAATTGCTTGAACCTGATATCATCAGTCGTGTCTTTCATTATTATAATAAATTGAAAGTATTTAAGTTCAACTTTTCACACCACTTATTAATGTAATTAAAATCTAGTTTTTCCAATAATAATAACGTTTTTATATCTTCCATCTGCTTCTCACTTGTATATGTCTGAATCCATAAAATCTTCGATATTATCAAATCCTCGGGGGATACAACCCACATTTCAAATTCATTGTACCTGATCCTGATTCTTCTTTTAAATTCATTTATCCTATATTCAGCATCTTTCCTCACAATGAAATCAATTTTATAACCTGTTTCAAAATCAATAAGATTAAAGATACCTCTATATTTGGCTTCCTTTTTTACTGTATCAACATTAATATAGAAACCATCCAGAAAAAGGGTAATAAAACGATCAACATTATTCATATCCAATTCTATAACAATATCAATATCCATAGTCATTCTGGGATTTACATACCAATTCAATGCCTGGCTGCCAGAAACCATGTAAGGAAAATCGTTTCCCTCCAATAACTGAGTTATTTTTTTTAGTAATTCAAGAATCATGATAAACAAAAATACCAATAATGTTTATTTTCAGATAACTCAACCTAAATAAATATTTTCTATTTTGCATTTTGTTCCCTATGGTCTAACTGCTGTATACTAGTGTCATGTCAATACTAAAATGTTACGTATTATTCATCCGATGACTTTTTAGTTGTTTCTTTATATTTGCAATTGATCTCAGA
>JAFGOZ010000400.1 GCA_016926235.1 Bacteroidales bacterium
TGTTAACTTGCGGTCTGGACGGGACTCGAACCCGCGACCTCCGGCGTGACAGGCCGGCATTCTAACCAAGCTGAACTACCAGACCGAGCATTTAAGCGCTGCAAAAATAGTTTAATTTTTGAATTTCAAAAAATTATTCCACCAAAAACGAAGTGTAATCTTCCCTAAATCAGCAAGGCTTAAATTACTGTTATTTTTATTGCATGTATTAAATTGACGGATTTGACGTCAATCGTAAATTTCCCAATCAAAAACAGCTCCGCATTCTACCTGGGCATTGGGTGTTGCAGGAATATCCCATGGCATAGGATCTGCCCCATAGTATCCGACATTAAAAAAACCCTGTCCAAGATCCATCATCATATAAATATAATAGGTTCCGGATGGTACGTCGCTAATATCAAAAGAATACTTAAGTTCAGCAACAGGAAAGACGCCTGCAAATGTTTTGACATGATTGATATTATCCGGGTCGGAATCGATATCAATGTATATAATATAGATACCCCCCGTATAAAAAAGATCATAATCCGTATGCTCAGATACTGTACCTGTCATAAGACATTCACTATCTTCTTTAACACATCGTGTAAGACACAATATGCTAACAGCAATCAGGAAAGGAAATAATAATACTTTATTCTTCATAATAAGAAAGTTCTCTTAGTTATAGACTATTCGATGACTTATAAATTACTTACTAATATTATTTGATTGCGATTTCTTCTATTTTAATTCTGTTAAATCCATTCCTTGTAAGTTTTCGCCTTATATAACAGGGTATATTAAATTAATCCTTAATGCATCGTATTGAAAAGCCTTGCTTTTTATCAACGGCGGAAAACCTTAGTACATCAACCTGGTTCCAATTCATAGTCCGGTTATACGCTGTACCAACACCGGTTTCAGTAGCACACCAAAAATCACAATTGTATCCATTATCCAGAAATCTTGCCAGGTTATTACGTCTGGAAGCTGCAAGTGCCGAAAATCCGGACGCGTTCCTTTTATCCGGATAATCAGTTCTTCCTATAACCCCTTCAAAACCTGAGGTTCCCGAGACCATAAACCACCCGTTTGTCGATGCCAGGGACTTTGCCGTTTTATTATTTGTATTCCTATCATTATCGCTATCCAATATACCATCATAATTATACCCGTTCTTTTGAAGATATACCTCTAAAGAAGTCCATTCTGCATCGGTTGGCACATGCCAACCTTCAGGACATAATTTATCAGTATTAACACAATACCAGTTATACAATGCCCCATATACATCCTTATATGTTGATTCATCATTTTTATACCAGCAATAGCCCGGTGAAGTTAAGTTTAACCAATCCAGAGAGTCTGTCACCAGAGGAATACCGGGACCATCGTTATACCTGGTCGTTTTCAGGTTTTCTGCCATCCAGGTCTGCGTGCCTATTTGAATGGTTTTATATGTATTGTTATCTATGTCTGAAATTTCACCATATGTTAAATCAGAGTTAAAGACAATAATCAGGTTAAGTTTGGTACTGACTGTTTGTTGATTTCCGTAGGCTGTACCTGCACTATTTGTGGCATATGCCCTTACATAATATACTGTTCCCGCATCCAATCCTGTTAAATCACTTGTAAAACTTCCCGCTCCATTTCCATTTGTTGTTTTATTATCTGCTGTTGTCGGACTCTGATCCCTGCTCCAGCAAATACCTCTTGCAGTAATTTCAGATCCGCCATCACTGGATATATTACCTCCGCTTTTTGCAGAATTATATGTAACATCGGTAACCGGATTTGTTGTTAGTGTCGGCAAAACTGCAATAGTTGAAAAATTAATCTCATTACCATAGGCTGTTCCTTCGCTGTTGGTCGCATATGCCCTTACAAAGTACGAGGTACCTGGTGACAACTGGTAAAGCTTACTTACAAATGAGCCTGTACCTAATCCATCCAGTGTCTTACTGTCTGCCAGGGTTGGTTCCCCTGTGGTGTTCCAGCAAACTCCCTTTGAAGTTACCTCGGCGTTTCCATCGTTCGTCACATTTCCTCCGGTTGTTGCATTTGTCTCTGTTATATTGGTAACCGCCGAGGTCGTTACAATTGGTAAAGTTGGCTCCGGGGTACATGAACTCAGAAATTTTGCCAAAACAATGGAAAAGAATATTAGCACAGAAATTCTAACTGTGTAATTCATTATTGGATTTTATTAGAAAATATAATTAAATAAATATTATCAAAACTACACTAACAAAAGAATGAAGTCAAATTTATTTTAATTGTTATTAACTTAAACCAAATATAAAATGGCCATAGAAATAATCCTGACAATAAGTGCAGGTGTGGCTTTTACTTTAACTCTGATAATCAGTTAGTTCAATTTTATTTAATTAAACCAGTCACTATGTGTGAAAGGCCTCATAATTTCTGGCAAGAGCTGAAACGCAGGAAGGTAATTCGTGCTAAAAGTAGATATTTAGCTTCAGCATAGATGTAAGCGGGCACCGAAACCGAGGCGCGAATAGTGAGGTGCGCATCGAAGGATGATGCGATTGTTCCAGACCTCACAGGGTCTATCTCATGTGTTATATAACCACCCCGTCCTGACAGTTGCTTCGCTCTGTCAGGATACCCCTCACTTCGACAGGCTAAGTACAGGCCTTTCAAATGAAGGGGAAATGCTTGAATATCTATTATATAATTTACTCCTCCTATTGAAGACTATCCACAAAACCAGCAAGGATCCGGTAGTACTCCTCCGGATTATCATACTGGGGGAAGTGGTTGCTGTCTGAAATTTCAAAAACCGGGATTCCCTTCTGTTTCAGTTCCGGGATATATGATAATCTATTATTCTCTGAGCCGTGAATAAAGCAGGACGAAACATTAAGCGAGGTAAATTTATTTACCATCTCACCACTGTCAGAATACCATACCAGTGATGGACTGTAATCATACATGGCATTTACCGGATAGTATCGCTGAAGTGTCTCAGCGCATTTCTTAAACCCTGGTTTTTTATTGAACTGCAGCAATATCCTGAAGTTCCGGAATGTTTCCTTCATAAAAGTATCATAA
>JAFGOZ010000401.1 GCA_016926235.1 Bacteroidales bacterium
ATTGATTTTATTACTGTTGTGTTTGTGTTTTACAAAACATGGGTGTTTCATAACTATTTGATTATTATTTTACCTGTATATATTTTTCCCTCATTATTACTGTTAACTATCTGATAGAAATACAAGCCCTTTTCAAGATTACCTTTTTCAATAACCAGTTTACCTGATGTAATATTATTAATAATCCTGACTTTAATTCCGGTATAATCAAACAGTATAAAAGAATAATTTTCCGATTTTGGATTGGGGAAATGAATAGTCGCATTCTTACTAAAAGGATTTGGAATACATGACGACACCATGTCATTTTGACCAAAATAGGTAATCCCCACTTGGTTCTTTTTAATTAAAGTATCAATTGCATAGTGCCCATAATACTCAGTAAGTATAACCCTAAAAGAATCAGCGGAACATTTTCCAATCTTCATATCTAATTTAAATAAACACTTGCAATCACATAAATAACCTGTATCTAATCTGGTTAGGATTATAGTATCGGTGAATATTTTATAAATAAGAAAATGAACTCCACAACAATTGGTTATAATGTTCCCTCGAATCCATAAGGAATCATTATCAAGCAAAAAGTTAATATCCTGTGGATTTCCAGTCGGGGTATCACATTCTTCCCAGGCATAGAGAATAGTATCTGTTATAACTTGTGATTGAGCGTTATAACATAGAAGGGCATATAATAGTAGTATTATTTTTTTCATCTGTTTATAATTTATTTTTTAAGGTCAGATGGAACATCCACGAAGCTTTTACCTGAGCGGATGACTGTCGTTTATAATCATGCTCGTGTGTGTTAAAAGATTTATCATGGATGTTTCATTTTATAAAGATTTATTTGTTGTGTATTGTATTATTATTTTCATGGTTTATAATTACCCATGATATCTTTTCTTTATTTATTTCCATTTATTTAACAATTAATTTTCCTGAATATAAAAACTTTTCATAAGTAAATATTTGAAAATAATACACTCCGTTCATCAAATCCCCTCTTTCAATAACCAGATTATTTGTTTGTATATTATTCATTATCCTGACAATTTTTCCGCTACAATCAAAGATTACAATAGTATGATTGTTAAATCCATCGAAGGGGATAGTAAGTGTTGTTTTTTCACTAAAAGGATTTGGAATACATGTCGCTACCATGTCATTTTGACCAAAATGGGTAATCCCCACATGAGTCTTTTTAATTAAAGTATCAATTGCATCATACCCAAAAAGTTCAGCAAGGATGATCCTAAAAGAGTCAGCAGTGCAATTTCCGATTTTTTCATTTATTTCGAATAAACAATAACAGTCGCATAAATATCCGGTGTCCAGTCTTGTTAAAAGAATAGTATCAGTGGATATCTCATAAATAAGAAAATGAAACCCGCAACAATTTGCGATTATATCGCCTTCAATCCATAAGGTATCTTTATCTAGAATGAAGTTTAAGTATTGAGAATAGGGATCTCCAATAGGATCATCACATTCTTCCCAGGCATATAAAATAGTGTCAGTTATAACTTGTGAATGAGCGTTATAACATAGAAGCGCAAGTAATAGTAGTATTATTTTTTTCATTGTGATTAACCAATAAGAAAAACGTGTGCGAAATCTGAATTTTTCTATATTTCATAACAAGAGGTATTAAACTTGCTTCAACTAAAACAACACAGCTCACCAAATATATGAAAAATAGATGAATATACAGTTTAAACCTTAATAATTTTGTACTAAACTTCCATTCTTTGTCTAAAATGAAAGCGAAAAGGAATAACAATATTGATCCCCGCCTTCCTGAAATAGCAAATAGGCTGAAAGAACTCAGGAAGCAGAAGGGTTATACCAGTTATGAAGACTTTGCTATTGAAAATGAATTGGACAGGAAACAATACTGGCGCATTGAGAATGGATCAAATATTACACTTAAAAGCTTTATCAAAATATTGGATATACACGGGATCTCTCTTAATGAGTTTTATAATTTGTGAATATGTAGCTATTCCTCAAACAAATACCCCAAAATCTTCTCCGTCCCTCCCAAATTAGCCTCTACATATTTTTTTGACCTGGAAGAAGCCAACTGAAGTTGTTCAGAACTTCCAAAAAGCCTGTCAAGATGCGATTCCAGCTCTTTATAAGAAGATAACGAAAATGCCCCTCCTTCATTTATCAGGTTTACTGCTTCCTGGAATTTTTGGTAGTTGGGGCCAAAGAGTACCGGCAGGCCAAATGTAGCTGCTTCCAGAATATTGTGTATGCCTTTCCCAAAACCACCGCCGATGTAGGCCACCGTACCATATTTATACAGGGAGGACAACATTCCCATGTTATTAACAATTAATACTTTTGCTTCTTTACAGTTTGATTCGTTAGCTTCTGTAAATCTTATGGATGGAAGCTTTAACTGTTTTTCAATTTGAACAATTTTCTCTTCATGAATCTCATGAGGGGCAATGATCAGTTTTATATCAAAAGATGTATCGTTTATATATTCCAGCAACAGTTTTTCATCAGGAGGCCAACTGCTACCAGCAATTAGCACCGGTTTATTTTCTTTAAATACTTCAACAACAGGTATTTCCTTTGCCTGCTGCACAATGGCCTGAACCCTGTCAAAACGAGTATCGCCGGCTATGGTTACATTATTAATATTATACTGTGCAAGCAATTCTTTTGATTTTTCATTCTGAACAAAAAGATGTGTGAACTTCAACAAAACATTCCTGTACCATTTTCCCATAGATCTGAAAAATACCTGGTCCTTTCTGAAAATAGCAGAAATACAGTATGTAGGCACATTTGTTTTTCGAAGAATATTCAGGTAATGATACCAAAACTCATATTTAACAAATATCACATAGGAAGGATTTACAATCCTAATAAAACGTTTAGCTTTTCTTCTGAAATCAGGTGGGAGGTAAAAAATATAGTCCGCATGCTCATAGTTTTTACGAATTTCATAACCTGAGGGAGAGAAAAAGGTCAGTAGTACCTTTAATTCAGGTTTTTCATTTTTAATCTTTTCAATCAGAGGACGTCCCTGTTCAAACTCACCCAATGATGCACAATGGATCCAAAAGATTGATTCTCCCGGTTTAATAGCTGATTCAAGCCGTTTAAAAATATTCTTCCGGCCTTTCTTCCATTGTCTGGCTTTACTATTAAATAGTGATGCAATGCTAATTCCTAAAACATAGGATAAAACAGACAGGTTATAAATGATCCTCATTTAGCAGACGTATTTAAAGCAGTAAAGTTGGTAAAAATAAATGATTGTTGTATCGGGGTAAATTAAAGGATTTAAACAAAATCAGAAAGCAGCCATCAGCAGGTCGATATCCTTGGTTGGCAATCCTAAATATTGTCCAATGGAATGATTTGTCAATATACCATTGAATAAATATACACCGTTTCGCAAACCTCTGTTACGTTTAAGTTCCTGCTGCACACCTCCGGCATCTGCAATTTTATGAAGTAAGGGAGCAATAACATTGCTGAGAGCAATAGATGCAGTGCGGGAAACACGTGATGGAAGGTTTGGCATGCAATAGTGAATTACACCATGTTTCGTAAATACCGGATTCCCACTATCCTTACACTCAGTAGTCTCAATACAACCACCCTGTCCAAGACTTATATCAACAATTACACTACCTTTTTTCATTTCTTTAACCATATCTTCCGATACATAAAAATTTGACTCC
The DNA here is from genome assembly GCA_016926235.1 of Bacteroidales bacterium. Next base: position 3,711 of record JAFGOZ010000401.1, read on the forward strand.
TCATCAACCAGTTCTCCAATAAGCACATCGGCAGATCGCAAGGCCTTCTTCAAAACTTTGGGATGGAATATAGAGGTATATAGCCTGTGTCCGATATTTTCCTGTAATAATCTAAGCTTATGTATTGAGCTGTCAAATACTTTTATGGAAGCCCCTAATCCGAGCGCAGCCCTGATAGCAAACTCTGCAGCAGTCCCGGCTCCAATTATTACTACTTCTGTTGGTGTAATACCTGTTACTCCACCAAGTAATACGCCTTTTCCCCCATGCTCATTGCTAAGGTACTCAGCAGCAACCATAATGGAAGTGGCACCGGCAATCGCGCTCATTGAATGAACGACAGGGTACATATCAAATTCATCTTTTACTTTCTCAAAAGCAATGGCAGTGACCCTTTTACTTATTAATTTTTGAATAAAATCCTGCGAAAGATAGCTTTTTTGAAGCGCAGAAATAAGGGTTTGATGTTCGGTTAAATGATCTATTTCCTTAAGTGTTGGAGGTCCAACTTTAAGTATAATATCTGCTTTGTAAAGTTCAGCCCTGGTCTCAACAATACTTCCGCCCAATTCGGAATAATTGGTGTCCGTATAATTAGCTGTTTTTCCTGCGCCCTTTTCAATTAACACGTCATGTCCATTCGCGACCAGTAACTCAACAGCTTCAGGTGTAAGGGCTACCCGTTTTTCAAAATGTTGTGTTTCTTTAGGTATACCAATTACCAGTTGTTTTTTCTTTTTACCTACCTCAAGCATCTCTTCCTGAGGCATAAAACCATTGCGGGCTAATGAATACTGATCAGATGAATTTCCTTGCTGCACCATAAGCTATGCGATATTGAAAAGCAAACGAAGGTAATGATTTTTTTTTAAAATGAGAAAGGATAACCGGGAAAGAAAAAGATTGAATTTGGTAAAAAATTATATATCAAGAGTATAGTGATAATATTTGTAGTCATTTGTAGTCATTTGTAGTCATTTGTAGTCATTTGTAGTCATTTGTAGTCATTTGTAGTCATTTGTAGTCATTTGTAGTCATAATAATAATTTAATTTTAAGGTTTTTAATGACAATGAATGACAACCTATTGACTAAAATAAACTATTTATTATCATCATTAAATTCAGATATGATTATAACAACATCACAAAACTTATAATAGTCCTGCCTTTTTTATCTCCTCTAAATCCTCTGGTGTATCAATACCAATGGTTTCTTCGTTGGTAATACTCACTCTTATTTTGTACCCGTTTTCAACCCATCTAAGCTGTTCCAATGATTCTGCTACCTCTAAAACGGAAGGGGCCAATTTAGTGAGTTTTTTGAGAATATCCGATCTATACGCATACATACCTATATGCTTATAAAACGTGTGCTTTTTTTCCCATTCCTCTGATTTAAAATTGCGAACATAGGGTATGGGAGAACGACTGAAATAAATAGCCTCAGAATTACAGTTTAGGATGACTTTAGGTTTATTGGGATTGAAAATATCTTCATTTTCATGAATGGGTTTTACCAATGTTGCTATCTCAGTATCGGGAGTTGTAAAGCATTCCATTAATTTCGCAATCTGGCCGGGCTGAATAAACGGTTCGTCACCCTGAATGTTAATCACAACGTCTGGAACATTAGTTCCTTCTTTTTCAAGTATCGATAGCACTTCAGCGCATCTGTCGGTACCGCTTCTATGATGCTCGGATGTCATAGCCACCCTGCCTCCAAATGCTTTAACTGCTCTTTCAATACGGTCATCATCTGTAGCCACAATTACATGTTCCAATTGCTTACTGGCTTGTTCATACACTCTTTGTATCATGGGTTTCCCTCCAATATCTGCAAGAGGCTTCCCGGGGAACCTTGTTGAAGCGTACCGTGCCGGTATTATTCCTGTATATCTCATTATTAACAATTATTATCATTTTTAATCGACCACAAATTAGTAAAAATCTTAATAAATTGTAATTTTGTCATGTTTTTTAATTTTTTGTCAGGTTTTTATTCATAATATTGAGAACTATGATAAATTAAGGTTTGTATGCATGGATGTTCAAAGCATTAAACAAAGATTTGGGATCATCGGCAATTATATTGGCCTTGACAGAGCTATAGATATCGCCCGCCAGGTTTCAGCTACTGATCTGACTGTACTGATTACAGGAGAAAGTGGAACGGGAAAAGAAATATTTCCTCAAATAATTCATCATTTCAGTACACGTAAGCACGGGCCTTATATAGCAGTTAATTGTGGAGCTATCCCGGAAGGTACAATTGATTCAGAACTTTTTGGTCATGAAAAGGGCTCATTTACGGGGGCACATGACAGCCGGAAAGGATACTTTGAAGTAGCAAACCAGGGAACCATATTCCTGGATGAAGTGGCAGATTTGCCTTTGTCTACCCAGGTAAGGCTTTTGCGTGTACTGGAAACAGGTGAATTTATACGCGTGGGTTCTTCCAAGGTACAGAAAACCAATGTGCGGGTTATAGCAGCAACAAATGTGGATGTATTGCGTGCTATTGAAAATGGGAAATTTCGTGAAGATCTGTATTACCGGTTAAATACAGTTCCCATTAACATTCCGCCATTACGTCACCGGAAAGAAGATATTTCCCTTCTATTTAGAAAATTTGCTTCTGACTTTGCTGAAAAATATCGCATGCCTGCCATCCGCCTCGATCAGGATGCTATAGAGGTATTAAACAATTATCGCTGGCCGGGAAATATCCGTCAATTAAAAAATATTACCGAGCAAATATCCGTTATTGAAAATGTAAGGGATATAAATGCAGATACATTGCGAAGATATTTGCCTGATTATTATGAGGTCAAATTACCAGCACTTTATAAATCACACGAAGAAGACAAGTCATTTGCATCAGAGAGGGAAATATTGTATAAAATCCTTTTTGACATGAAAAATGACATGAACGATTTGAAAAAACTGGTTTTGGATATTGTTCAAAATGGTGGTTCAACAGTAGACTTATCAGGACGGAATGCCAAACTGATTCAAAAATTATATGAAGATCAGGAGGCTCCAATAGTTCAGCAGGGAAATACTAAAACTATTGACTTTCAAAAAGCTGAAAGTGACATTGAAGATACGGAGGAAATTTTAGAAGAATCATTATCTCTGGAAGAAAAAGAAAAGGAATTTATTATAAAAGCTCTTGAAAAATATAATGGTAAAAGAAAGCGTGCTGCTGAAGAACTCGGAATTTCGGAACGAACTTTGTACCGTAAAATAAAAGAATATAATATTGAATAAATTCGTAAACGTGAGAAAAAACATGCGAAATATACTGTTATTTATTTTGATATTAGTTGTAACTGGTTGTAAAATAAATTATTCTCTATCAGGAATAGAGATACCTCCGGATGTAAAAACTGTTTCTGTTCAATATTTTAATAACAGGGCTTCAACCGTTCAGCCTGGATTAAGCCAGCGGTTTACCGATGCATTGAAGGATAAAATACAGGCCAAAACCCGCTTAATTCTTGTAAACCAAACTGGTGACCTGAATTTTGAAGGAGAAATAACTCTTTATCAAACACAACCCGTGAACGTTCAAAGTGGGGACGTAGCAGCACAAAACAAGTTCACCATAGGAATTACGGTTCGTTATACCAACTATAAGTATCCTGAAAACAATTTTTCACAGACATTCTCCCGGTATGAAAACTATCCCAGCAGTCAAAACTTCAATACAGCAGCAGAATCATTAACGGATGATATCATTGACCAAATTTTGGAGGACATAATAAATAAAGCTTTTATAAACTGGTAGCAAATGGATTCAGTAAAACTACTTAGATATATTGAAAAACCTGAAGAGTACAGTGAGACCGGATTGACAGAAATATCATCACTCCTTGAAAAGTATCCTTTTTTTCAAGCCGGGCACAGCTTAAAACTCAAACATTTAAAAATGCTCAATAATTCCTCTTTCGAAGAAGAGTTAAAGAAATCAGTAATCCACATACCTGACCGGAAGATCCTTTTTGACTATCTCTTTAAGCATGAAGAACCTAAATCTTCAGACAGAACCAAAATAGAAGAACCTGAAAGAAAAAAAGAAAAGAAAATAATTGCTGATACTTTAAAAGATAATATAGCACTGGCTTTAGAGGATGAAATTGAATTCCTGCAAAAACCCGCTTCAGATAACATAGAATTAGTAATTGAACCGGAAGATATTTCTGTGTCAAACGAATATTATGAATTACTTCAGATTGATGAAGGTATTGAAGAACCCGCAATAAAAAATGATCAAAAAGAATCAGAACAAAATCAGCTAATAGACAGTTTTTTATCGAATATACCGCGAATTGTTCCCAAAATGGAAGCTCATAATGAACCTGAAGACATATCATTGTCATCAATTCAGGAAGATGAGGGTGTTCTTACAGAGACTTTGGCAAAAATCTACCTGAAACAAGGATATTTTGATAAAGCAATTCAAACTTATGAGAAATTAATTTTGAAATTTCCAGAAAAAAATACTTACTTTGCTGCCCAAATTGAAGAGATAAAAAAACAAAACATTTAAATATTTTCAACCATGTACATGCTTATTTCAGTACTGATTATAATTGTTTGTATACTATTAGTATTAATTGTATTGGTGCAAAACTCAAAAGGAGGCGGACTGGCATCTAACTTCTCAGCATCAAACCAGGTTATGGGTGTGAAAAAAACTGCAGACTTTCTTGAGAAAGCAACCTGGACTCTTGCCGGTAGTCTTTTAGTTCTTAGTCTTTTGGCAAGTCTTACTATTCCAAGAAATAAAGGACAACAATCTATATTGCGTCAGGCAGCTGAAGATGTAAATCCAATGAATATTCAGTATGATCCTAACCAGGTAGTTGTTCCTGAAGAGCCAGCTGAATAATATCACGATAATTTATTCAATGAAGGTGCCAGTATGTCATACATTCTGACACCTTTTTTTTATTTAATAAAATATAAGATTATCAATACATTAATTGCAAATTAAAGATTTTTTCTCATGTTATAGCCATTTTAAACTGCAAAAATGTCTTTAAAAAAACCGGTTGAATCCCTTTTTTTGGTTTGGCACAAAATATGATGAACTCAGGCAAAATGAGATTGTCTAACTTAAATATAAATGAACAATGGCAGATGTAAAAATTAAACCATTATCAGACAGAGTATTGGTTGAACCTTTAGAAGCTGAAGAAAAAACAGCTAGCGGAATTATCATTCCTGACACTGCAAAAGAGAAACCACAAAAAGGAACTGTAAAAGCAGTAGGTCCCGGAACCAAAGATGAAAAAATGGAAGTAAAAGTCGGAGATGTAGTACTTTATGGCAAGTATGCTGGTACTGAATTATCTGTTGATGGCAAAGACTACCTGATGATGAGGCAGTCAGACATTTTAGCAATTATTTAATTGTATGAAATCATAATTTGATAATCATTAAAAAGAAATATAACTATGGCAAAAGAAATTAAATTTGATATCGAAGCCCGCGATTTGCTTAAAAAAGGGATTGACTCCCTTGCAAACGCAGTAAAAGTAACACTTGGTCCAAAGGGGCGTAATGTTGTAATCGAAAAGAAATTTGGAGCTCCACAAATTACTAAAGATGGTGTTACCGTAGCAAAAGAAATTGAACTGGCAGATCATTTTGAAAATGTAGGTGCCCAAATGGTAAAAGAAGTAGCCTCAAAAACCAACGATGACGCTGGTGATGGAACGACTACTGCAACTGTTCTGGCACAATCTATTGTTAACGTTGGTCTTAAAAACGTTACAGCCGGCGCCAATCCAATGGACCTGAAACGTGGTATCGACAAAGCTGTTACGAAAGTAATAGAAAGCCTTCAGGGTCAATCGAAAGCAATTGGAGAAGACATCAAGAAAATTGAACAGGTAGCTGCTGTATCTTCAAACAATGATCCTGAAATAGGTAAGTTGATTGCCGAAGCTATGGAAAAAGTAAAGAAGGAAGGAGTTATCACCGTTGAAGAAGCTAAAACTACTGACACTACTGTTGATGTCGTCGAGGGTATGCAATTTGACAGGGGCTATATCTCAGCATACTTTGTAACAGATCCTGACAAAATGGAAGCTGTTTTAGAAAATCCATACATCTTATTATATGACAAGAAGATTTCTACCATGAAAGATCTCCTTCCGGTATTGGAAGCCACAGCTCAGGCTGGCAGACCATTATTAATCATATCTGAAGATGTTGACGGTGAAGCATTAGCAACACTAGTAGTTAACAAATTAAGAGGTTCATTAAGAGTTGCCGCTGTGAAAGCTCCCGGTTTTGGTGACAGAAGAAAAGAAATGCTGGAAGATATTGCTATTTTAACAGGTGGCACAGTAATTTCAGAAGAAAAAGGATTGAAGCTTGAAAACGCTTCTATGGATATGCTGGGTAATGCTGAGAAAATTACTGTTGACAAAGAAAATACTACCATTGTAAATGGAGCAGGTGAGAAAGCAAACATTGATGCAAGAGTAGCTCAGATTAAAAAACAGATTGATGGAACAACTTCTGACTACGATAAAGAAAAACTACAGGAGAGACTGGCTAAATTAGCTGGTGGCGTGGCTGTAATATACATTGGAGCTGCTACTGAAGTAGAAATGAAAGAGAAGAAAGACCGTGTAAATGACGCATTAAGCGCAACAAGAGCAGCTGTTGAAGAAGGTATCATTCCCGGTGGTGGGGTTGCTTTCGTCAGGGCTATTGAAGCTTTAGACGGACTGGAAGGTGACAATGATGACCAGACTACCGGTATTGGCATTGTAAGACGTGCTTTAGAAGAGCCTCTTCGTCAGATAGTTGAAAATGCAGGTTATGAAGGTTCTGTTGTTGTACAGAAAATCCGTGAAGGAAAAGGCGACTTCGGTTTCAACGCTCGCACTGATAAGTATGAGAACTTATATGCAGCCGGAGTTATTGATCCTACAAAAGTTGCTCGTGTAGCTCTTGAAAACGCTGCTTCAATTGCTGGTATGTTCCTGACTACTGAATGTGTACTGGCTGAAAAACCTGAAGATAATCCTGCTCCTATGGGCGGTGCCCCGGGCATGGGCGGCATGGGTGGAATGATGTAGTCATTATCACACCAAATATAATTTCAACCCTTTCTTACTTCGGTCGGAAAGGGTTTTTTCGTCTTTAAGGGGCTGTCTAAAAAGTATTAGGCAGCCTTTTTTTGTTGAAAAAAGGTTACAAATCAAGGATATGTAACCTTTTATGTCACGTC